>NZ_LR134117.1:1860902-2171052 GCF_900635445.1 Serratia odorifera | reverse complement strand
GCGCTGATAGTCAAAGCGGCGCGCGGCGCCCAACGCGTCAATCTCTGCCGCCAGTTGGTTATCGGCATCATATTCATAGCGGGCCAGCGGCGAGTAAACACCGTTGAGCGCATCGTATAAACGCATCACGGTGATACGCTGGCGCTCGCTGGTGATATGCACCTCTCGCCCGCTGGCGCCCTGGACAGAATATTCCACCAGCCGTGTCAGTTGCCCCTGCTGACGAACCAGCCGCCAGCCGTTGCCGTTGCGGTCCCCCAGCGATGCCAACGGCATGACGCTGCCATCGTCAAAGCAATATGACACCCCGTCATTGTCTTCATAGATCCAGCTGCGCTGGCGGTTCTGCCGTTCCCACCATAGGCGGCCACCATCCGGCAAGCCTATCGCCGCATGCTCACGCCCCGGCCGATCGGAATGTTGCCAAAGGCGGTGATCCCCTGTGGCCGGGTTAACAGCATTACGCCACTGTCGTCCCGTTCCAGACGAATATCCGCTGGCGTTGTCCAGCCATAGCCACAATAACCGGCATCATCGATATCCGCCGACGAATAGTGGCGAGCCCAGATCAGCGGCAACCGCCCCGGTAGTACGAAGTCTCGATGTTCCAGCGCCACGCTGCCATCGCGTATATCGACCGGTTCAGCGCGCAGCACCTTGCACTTGAGGAAGCCGGGATCCATGTTTTTAAACAGTTTTTGCCGCAGTTGCTGAAACTGCGTCATCAACTTGGCGTAGCCCGCGCTTTTCTTGAATTTCTTCAACCCTTTACCCAATCCACTCAACCCGGCGCGCATCAACAGCGCCATCACGTTGACGGTGGGGGGACCGCCGACCACTACCTGGTTAGGGAGCGCCAGGTTGAGCGTCAGCGGCATCATCAGCGACAGCGGTTTGGGTTTGGCCAGGCGCTTCGGCCGGAACGGCGGCATCATACCGATGAAGTTGCAGCTCAACACCGGCATGGTGATACGCGAGAACGGCTCGCCGTCAACGCGCACCGTTTTGCTGCCCATAAACAGTTCGTTGTCCAACTGTGGCCCACCCGGCACACGCAGCGGAGGCAGCCACGGGCCACCGATCGGAATATGCACCGCCAGCCCGCCGGTGCCGGCGCTGGCCCGTTTGATACCGTTGACGTTTACCGTGGTGCCAATCAGCGGCAGGTAATCAAAAACGTCAAACACCAGGGCGATGTGCGGCGTCGGCAACGGGCCAAACGGATAGGTATGAATATCTATCCCAAGCTGAGGGTCAAAGTGCGAACTGGAGTGCATAGGCCGAACCTCAGTGTTCCCCGGTCAGAACAGCGCGCGCAGCAAGGCGCGCAGGAAGGTGCGCGCTTCGTAGGCCAGATCGCTGTCCGACAGGCTGATAAACCCGATCACCAGCAGCGTGACCACCACAATTATCACCACCTTGTTCATGCCTGATCCTTGTTGGTACTGCGTTGAATAAATTCTTCGGCGGCGTCCTGTGATGGCAGCGCCATGGTGTGCGGCATCTGTTGCCATTCACCGACCGGTGCATCAAACGGATGGGCAATCTCCGGCAAGCCGCTCCACTGCGGTTGCAGATACTGACGGCCGATGGCAATCGCCTGACGAAAGCCGGGGTAGCCCTCGAGGATCAGCTGTTCGCGCTGGCTACGTGCCTGCTGAAAACTCTGTTCCAGCGCCTGCTGTAACCGACTCTCCGCCAAGCGCACCGCCTGGAGGGTTGCCCCTTGCTGCGCCACCTCGCTTTCGGCGCGCAAGATAAGCTGCTGCTTGCGCTGTTGATAGGCGTCAGCGCAATCCGCCAGCGCCTGGGCCCGCTTATCATCCTGAATATGCAGTAAATCCTGCAGCGCCAGCGGCAGCGTGGTTTGCCCTCGCTCCTCGGCGGACAGCGGCCGTGCGGCATGAATCACCTGGGCATAATCCGCCAGCGCGTGGGTTTGATCGCCATCCAATACCAGGCATCGCCCCGCCATGCGCATCCCTTCGATCGCCAAGAGTCGGTTGCCCGCCAACTGCGCCAGCCCGGCAGCCAGCCGATAGGCACCAGCGGCCTGGCGATATTCGCCGACGCTGAACCAGGCACCGCCTTCGCCGAAGGCGCTTTGCATCTGCAGAGTAGTACGCAGCGGCTGGTCGCCGATGCCCTGCGCCACCTGCTGCGCCTGGCGATACGCCGCCACCGCCTTATCGGCAGACTTCCCCTTCACCCAGCCGCCGCCGATGATGTTGTGCATCACTACCTGCTGTTCCAGCCAGCCTTGCTTAGCGGCAATGGCCAACGCCAGTCCGGCGCGGGTGGCAACCTGCTGCGGCGTACCGCGCTCCAATAGCAGCAACGCATCGGCCATAAACTGCCGGCAACGCAGACGATCGCCGTCGCGATCGCTGAGCTGACTGGCGGTCTGCTGCATCAGCGTCATACCGTCGATATCCGGCGTCATCAGCCGTACCCGCTGGGGAAATGCCTGCTGTAACGCTTGCCAGACTGGCTGTTCCAGCGTATCGATGAGCATCACGCGCACGCCCTCGGCGATGCGCTCTACATTCTGCGCCAGCCAGCGTTCCAGCGCTGCCCGATCGCTGACCTGTGCCGGGGGTGAACACCGCCACCACATAGCGCAGCTGTTCGCGATGATGTTCGGCAAAGTGACCAAGCAACGCCTGCCACTGCGTTGCGCCAAGGCAGGGCAGCAGCGGCTCGAAATCCCAGCCCTGCGCACCGTCGCTGGCTTCATAGCGTTCGATCAATTCGTCTGCCAGCGCCCGGCTATAACCGTAAGCGGTATCAAACGGCGCCATAAAACCGATAAACAGATCCGGTGTGCTGTAGTCGCCCGGCGCTTGCTGTTGCAACGCGATAAATGCCTGGATCAGCGATTCGGCATTCGCCTTCACCCGCCAGATAAACAAACGCGCCGCCGGATCGTCGCTGGCTGCCAACCATTGCCGTTCCAGTTGCGCCATGAGCTGTTCGGTGGGATTTCTCGCCTGGCTGTGCATCATCGGCGTCCGCTCAGGCATTGAGTTCGATTTTGGTGCCGTTGACCATCACGCCCGCCGAATTGATGGTAATGCTGGCGCCGCCGGCAACAATTTCGATGCTGCCGGATGAAATAGTGATACCGGTAGATTCCCCTACGCTGATCTGGAACGCCTGCGACGCGCTATCGCTCACCACGCCATCGGTGTAACGCGTATCGCCGCCGTTAATCACGATGGTGCGCCCCTCGCCAATATTGACCTCCTGCTTTTGGCCAATCAGTTTGTTTTCGCTGCCGGTAATCGAGGCTTGACGATTGCCGGTTACCCCCAGCGTCTGGTGGCCGGTCACCTGCACCTCGCGGTTCTTTACGACGCTGACCTTCTCATTGCCATTCACCGTCCGGGTTCGATCCTGATTGACCGTCATCACCTGATTGCCTTCTACCGTTGCAGTCTGATTGCTCTTCACCGTCGCCGAATGTTCGCCGGTGATGGTCTCGCTGCGGCTTTGCTGCACCATAAGCGTTTCACTGCCTTCAACGGTTTGGCTGCGGTTCTGTTTTACCGTGGTGGTTTCATTGCCACTGACGGTCTTGCTGCGGTTTTGCCCGATAATCACCGTTTCGTTGCCATCGACGTTTTTGTTGCGATTCTGCTTGATGTGGCTGGTTTCATCGGCACCGACGGTTTTGGTGCGGTTGCTGCCGACGGAGTGGCTTTCCTCATTCTTGACGTTGGTATCCATGTTGCGTTCGGCCTGGATCCACAGCTGTTCCGATCCGGCCTTGTCTTCAAAGCGCAACGCGTTGGCATTATCCGGCGTACCGTCCTTCGAACGGCTCATAAACCCCATCTGCGTCGCCGCCGCCGGCAGCGCCCACGGCGGCATGCTGGCTTCGTTATAGACTCGCCCGATAATGATGGGCCGGTCCGGATCGCCGTTGATGAAATCGACCACCACCTCATCGTTAACCCGCGGGATCTGCACTCCGCCAAAGCCTTGACCGGCCCAGGCGCTGGAAACGCGGACCCAGCAGGAACTGGTGTCGTCGCCGGCCGCCAGCCGATCCCAGTGAAACTTGACCTTGACCCGGCCATACCTGTCGGTCCAGATCGATTCGCCTTTTGGCCCCACCACCTTGGCGGTTTGCGGCCCGCAGGTTTTCGGCCAGGGGGCTTGTTGCTCCGGGCGAAAGGGCACGTCGGCCGGCATTACGTTGAAATCGATACGGTGCTCGCTGCTCTCTCCGCCGCTGGCATAGCGATTTTCACGCAGGTGGTACTCCGCCTGGGTCACCAGATACTCGACATTGTCGCTGGCGTAAGGGGCGTTATGCAGGGTAAAGGTATGGCCCGGCGCAATCCCCAATGCGGTGCCGGTGCCGCTGGTTTGCTGGTGCCCGGCCTGCCAGGCCTCTTGCCGGATACGCGCGTAGAATTCCCCATGCTGATGATCGACAAAGCGTCCTGGCCAATCGTAAACGTCAATCTGCCCCGGCTGGGGAGAAGCCGGATTCTGCCGAGCCTGGAACAGCCAGGCGTTGGGTTTGCGGAAGTCGTAATCATCAATGCTGTAAATACCTGGCGTCACCACATCGTTGACCGACCACTGGCTGATGCCCTCTTCCGCCGTGCTGCCGCCGGAAGGGGTCATGTGATACACAATGGTTTCGTAACCTTCGAAGGGTTGATGCGCCTGCGGCGCATCCATCAGCACCAGCGTCTGCTTGCCCATTTCATGGCGGAAGAAGTAGTAAATGCCCTCCAGCTCCATCAGCCGGCTGATGAAGTTGTAGCTGCTCTCCTGATATTGCACGCAATATTCCCACTGCCGATAGGCGCCGGTCAGCCGATCCTCGCAGGTGACATTCTGCTCCGCCAGCAAGGTTTTAACGATCTGCGGCACCGTCAACTGCTGGAAAATACGGAAGTTGCGATCGCGCATCATCGGCCACAGATCCGGCTCCAGCCGCAGCTGATATACCGCATAGCGCGTGTCGTTGAGTTCCTGGCTGCGCACCGCCGCCGCCGTAACCTTGCCGTTCAGGTAGCGTGGCGTAAGCGGGTTCTGGGTAGGAATGGCCAGCGTGACCGGCTGGCCAAGCAATGCCCGGCGATCGAGGCGAAAGTTTTGGCTAAGCAGTTCCACCTGAAAGACATAGGGCCTGGCGAGTTGCTCGCTGCCCTGCAAAGACCAGAACATCAGCGCGTCAGGCCCGAGAGGAGTATGTGCAGTAATCCGATCCAGCATAAGCAAAACCCGTGCAGAGAAGTGTCAGATTAAAAAATCACCTGTATCACCTTCTAGCGTATTTTTACTTTCTGGTACAACATTTATTAGTGAAATTAACCAATTCTGTGAGACGGTCTGAATTATTGCCTGAAAATGACCAACGATCATTAACATACCTTATGGCGATATTAATTTTCTTATTGATTTCCTTATTGATTTCGCCAGGTTAGTCAGCAATTATCATCAGTTCACTCCGTTTATTTTCAGGACACCTTATGAACCAGCCAACCACCATATTGTATACCGATGCCAACTTCTTCAGCCCTTATGCGATGTCCGCGTTTATCACGTTGAGCGAAAAAAACATTCCATTCAAAACGGTGCCGGTCGATTTATCGCGGGGCGAACATCTTGGCGCTGCTTTTGCCGATATTTCGCTGACCCATCGAGTGCCAACCTTGATCCATAATGGTTTTGCCCTGACAGAATCCTCGGCTATTGACGAATACCTGGAAGAGCTGTTCCCACAGCCACCGGTGTATCCGCGCGATCTACAGCTGCGCGCCAAGGCGCGTGAAGTTCAGGCCTGGTTGCGCAGCGATCTGCTGCCAATCCGCGCCGAGCGTCCGACCGAAGCCGTTTTCAACGGCGGCAAATTCGCCGCGTTATCCACCGAGGCGCAAGCCGCGGCGCAGAAGTTGTTCACCGCCGCCAACAGGCTACTGGTACATGGGCAGGAACATCTGTTTGGTGAATGGTGCATTGCCGACAGCGATTTGGCGTTGATGCTCAACCGCTTGGTCATGCACGGTGATGCGGTGCCGGAGCATCTGCAGCGCTATGCCCAACAACAGTGGCAGCGCCCTTCGTTGCAGGCCTGGCTGGCGCTCTCTCGCTAAACGCACACAAGATTGGCATGATATTCCTGCCAATCTTGTCAACGTTTAACCGGAAAGGAAAGTGTATCTAACACTGAGTAATTACGGGAGTCAGTTGTAATTGTTTATTGTGTTTTTTAATTGTTCCGCATATTGATAAATATCATCCAGAGTTTCGATCAGATGACGCGTTTCTTTCTTTTCTTCATCAAAAACACCGATATACAGTTGATTACGGTTAAAATGCAAGCGGCATATAGGTTTTCTATTATTATCATCTAATAATATACCGAAGTAGCTTTTTGTATCTCTGTAAGTAATACGCGTAGATTCAACCACCGTACGCACGATCGACTTAACAATATGGAAGCCTTCTATTTCATGCTCCGATGTAATGATGTCATCCTTATCATCTTCTGACTGTTCGGCATTGATCTCGCCGGCATCGTCCTTGACTTCACTGTCTGTTGCATTTTTTACCGTACCGCTGATAGCTGATTTTAAGCGTTCGTTGACTTGATCATTGAGCCATTGATTTGCAGCTTTCTTTGTCAATAGGGTAAATAAGTCTCTGACTTTTTGCGTCAGCATGCCGTCATAAACTCGAGATGCAAATAACTTTACAAAATCTTCTTCTGGGTTGGTAAATTGTGTTGAAAAGATTTTTTTGATTTGGCTTACATATTTCAATTCACCGGCAGCATTGACAATAGACTCGACATCAAACGCTGATTTGGTCAATTTAACTAATTCTGGAACGACGTTTTCGTCAATGTCTAACAAGTCTAACTCGAGGAACGGCTTTTCATCCATCTTGTTTGGTGCGTCGAGATCGGTAAAAAATTTATAAACCTGACCATTGGTTAAGACGGAAATCCTTGCATTAGTAACGTGAAAATATCTGAACAGTTGCGAAGCATGATTGATATTAAGAGGCTCACCTATTTTCTTACACTCAATAAGAATTTGTATTTCACCTCCTTTCAATATGGCGAAGTCGATTTTCTCGCCTTTTTTAGTACCGACATCACAAATGAACTCCGGAATGACTTCTGTAGGATCAAAAACGTCATAGCCAAGCACGCGGTTGATGAATGGCATGACAAAGGCGCTTTTTGTCGCTTCTTCTGTTTGAATAAATGAAGATTGTTGTTTTATCTTTGCAGAAAGGCTGTGTAACTCGTCCAAAATATCCATGGAAGTCATCCCCTTGTTATATAGATATTGTACAGCACAGCATAAATCTATATAAAAAAATAGTGACTGACTAGCCGTTTGGAAAAATTATTAAAATACATAACTTTGCTTATTATTTTATTTTTAACCATAAAATATAAGCAGTTGAATTACTTTAATTAAAAAATCGGCGGCCACGACGCCGCCGTTCTCTATGCAGAGAAAACACATCACTTGAGGGAGAGGGTTACCATCCTGCCGGCAGGAAGCCAAGCAGCGACGCAATGGCATATACCGCGCTGGACAGATACAGCAGCACAATGCTGATTTGCAGCAGGGGGTGAGTGATCCAGTTGCATTGCCAGCGTGGCGTCATGTCACCATTTTTGCGCGCGCCACGCAGGATCAGCATCGGCATAATCGACAGAATCACGCCGCTGAATACGCCGGCAAAGTACAGTGCGTTAACGAATGAAACAAAGCCGCTGTAAGCCAGTACGAACGGCGGTACCACCACCAGCAGCAACACGCCAAAACGGCGCAGCGGCTGTTCGTCGTCACCCAGACGGAATTTGTCGAAAATATTGGTCAGGAAGCTGCCGCCCAGGCCCCAATATGATGTCAGCATGGCGCACAGCGCAAAGATATTCGCCGAAAAGAATGCCCACTGCCCCAGCGCCTGTCCCCAGGAAATGGTGGCGACATCAGAAATGCCGTCCAACCCGCTGAGCGCAATCACCGACAGCGGCACTGCCGCAAGCAGCACAAAGGTGATCACCATGCCGACGATAATCGCCTTGGGCAACTGTTCCGGTTTGTTCGAGAAGCCGCGCGCCATCTCCGGCACGATATATTGCGCAGAAAAACAGAACACCACCACGTTGAACACCGGCACCATAAACCGCCAGTCGCCATCGAGCAGGTTGCGCATTTGCGTGGTGTCTTTTAGCAGCGTCGCCATCACCAGCACGCTGAGCATCACCACCATGCCGATGCTGATAAACTTTTCACCCCGGCCGATAGCCTTCAAACCAAGGTACAACACGCCTGCAGCCGGTATGAAGAACAGCAGACTGCCGAACGCCGGGGAAATACCGAACAAGGATTGCAGCAATTTGCCGCTACCGGTCATATAGGCGGTCAACGCGCCAACGCTGTTGACGCAGACCGACGCAAACATCAGCCAGGCGCCCAGACCGCCGACGTAGCGTTTCGCCAGGCCGCTCAGCTGTAAATGCGCACGGGTGCGCAGCGTGGATTCGGCGACGTACAGCATGGTGATGGTCGTCAGGCAGCCGACCAGCACCAGCCAGAACAGCAGTGGCAAAAAGCCGGCCTTGCTTGAAGCGTAGGCGATGGACAGCACGCCGGCACCGATGTTGGTACCGACGATCATCGCCACCCCTTCCAGGAAACTCAGTGATTTGGCGGGTGCAGATGCCCGCTCCCCGGCAAGCGCCGGAGACAGGGTGATGTTGTCAGAAGGCATAGATTATCCTTTGCAACCCGGCGGCAACGGCCACCGGGCGAGGTTATTGTCCCGAGGGTTAACAGCTCACGTCGATACACAGGTATTTCAGCTCCAGATATTCCTCTATCCCGTAGCGCGATCCTTCGCGTCCGAGCCCTGACTGTTTCACGCCGCCGAACGGCGCCACTTCGTTGGAAATCAGACCGGTATTGATGCCGACCATGCCGTATTCCAGCGCTTCCGGAACCCGCCACTGACGCGCTGCGTTTTGCGTGAAGACATAAGCCGCCAGACCAAATTCGGTATCGTTAGCCATGGCGATGGCCTCTTGCTCATCCTGAAAACGGAACAGCGGCGCTACCGGGCCGAAGGTTTCCTCTTTGGCGAAGCGCATCTGCTGCGTCACGCCGGTCACCACCGTCGGTTGATAGAAGGTGCCGCCAAGCGCGTGCGGCTGGCCGCCGGTGGCGATCTGCGCCCCTTTGATCAACGCGTCATCAATATGACTTTGCACTTTTTCGACCGCAGCCCGATCGATTAGCGGCCCCTGTGTGGTGCCCTCCAACGCGCCGTCGCCGACCTTGAGCTGTTCCACCGCGGCCACCAGCTTGTCCACCAGCCGATCGTAAATACCGGCCTGCACGTAAATCCGGTTGGCGCAGACGCAGGTCTGGCCGCTATTGCGGAACTTGGAGGCCATGATGCCGGCCACCGCCGCGTCCAGATTGGCATCGTCGAACACGATTACCGGCGCGTTACCGCCCAGTTCCAGCGACAGTTTCTTGATGGTCGGCGCACATTGCGCCATCAGAATGCGCCCCACTTCGGTTGAGCCGGTGAAGCTCAACTTGCGCACCACCGGACTGTCGCACAACACTTTACCGACCTGCGCCGCGTCGCCGGTGACAATCTGCAACACCCCGGCAGGAATACCCGCGTCTTGCGCCAGCTTGCCCAGCGCCAGAGCGGTCAACGGCGTCTGTTCCGCCGGTTTGACGATGATGGCGCAACCTGCCGCCAGTGCCGGTGCCACTTTGCGGGTGATCATCGCCGCCGGGAAGTTCCACGGCGTGATCGCCGCACAGACGCCGATCGGCTGCTTTACCACTACCAGACGCTGCGAGGCCTGCGGCGCCTGTAATACCGCACCATCAACCCGCTTGGCCTCTTCGGCAAACCAGGTGATAAACGACGCGGCATACGCCACTTCGCCCCGCGCTTCCGCCAATGATTTCCCCTGTTCGGCGGTCATCAACTGGGCCAGATCTTCCTGGGCCGCCAGGATCCGCTCGGCCCATGCCAGCAACAACGCTGAACGCTGTTTGGCCGTTAGCTGCTTCCAGTCTTGCTGCGCCCGCTGCGCTGCGCCGATCGCCTGTTGGGTTTCTTCACCGCTGACCAGCGGGATCGACGCCAGCTCGACGCCGGTCGCCGGATTAATCACCGCTTCACGCTTGCCGCTCAGCGCATCGCACCATTCACCGTTGATCAGGCACTGGTTGCGCAGCAATTCGGGATTGTTCAGTTTCATGGCATGCGTTCCTTACTGAGCCAACGCGCGGGAAAGAATGCCCAGCGCTTCGGTAAATTGATCGTCTGGAATGGTCAACGGATACAGGAAACGAATCACGTTGCCGTTCACCCCGCAGCTCAGCAGCAACAGGCCTTCCTGTTGGGCTTTTTGCTGCACCTGACGGGTAAAGTCCGGTGACGGTTTCCCCGTGGCCGGGTCGTTGAACTCCACCGCCACCATCGATCCTTGCGCACGGATGTCGACGATCGCCGGGCAGGTTTCCCGCGCACGCTGCAACACTTCCACCAGGTGCTGGCCCAGACGCTGCGCACGCTGGCACAGCTGTTCTTCGTCAATCACCTCCAGCACCGCATGGGCTGCTGCCACCGCCAGCGGGTTACCGCCATAGGTGCCGCCCAGCCCGCCTGGCGCTGGCGCGTCCATCACTTCGGCACGGCCAACCACACCAGACAGTGGCATGCCACCCGCCAGACTTTTCGCCATAGTGATCAAATCGGCCTTCACGGCGTAATGTTCCATGGCGAACAGTTTGCCGGTACGTGCGAACCCGGTTTGTACTTCGTCAGCGACCAGCAGAATGCCATGCTCGTCGCACAGGGCTCGCAGCGCCTGCATGAACTCCGGCGGCGCGACGTTGAAGCCGCCTTCGCCCTGCACCGGTTCCAGCACGATCGCCGCCACCTGTTTCGGCTCGATATCCGCTTTAAAGATGCGTTCCAGGCTATTCATCGCGTCCTGCGTGCTGACGCCGTACAGCGCGTTCGGGTACTGGCCATGGAACACCGACCCCGGGAACGGGCCGAAGCCAAGTTTATAAGGCGCCACTTTGCCGGTCAGCGCCATGGTCATGTAAGTACGGCCGTGGAAACCGCCGCCAAAGGTAATAATCCCCGGCCGGCCGGTATGGGCGCGGGCAATTTTCACCGCGTTTTCCACCGCTTCGGCGCCGGTGGTGAAGAATGCAGTTTTAGCAGGTCCGTCGGATCGGTGCGCGCTGGTTGATACGCTCGGCAAGCGCCACATAACTTTCGTACGGCACGATCTGATAAGCAGTGTGGGTAAACGACTTCAGCTGATGCTCAATGGCGGCGACCACTTTCGGATGGCGATGGCCAGTATTCAGCACCGCAATACCCGCGGCAAAATCGATAATCTTGTTGCCTTCCACATCCCACAGCGTGGCGTTTTCCGCCCGGTCGGCGTAGTAGCCGCACATGACGCCGATGCCGCGCGGGGTGGCATCAAGACGACGTTGATTCAGTTCTGCGTTTTTCATGGTTGTGTTCTCCGCCCAATGTCAGTTACACGTTTCGTTCACATTCGTGAAACAATGACGTTTATTTACACAGGGTGTGGCTCTATAATCGAGTGCCAGTTACGATTAATTGAGGGATCCACTTGCGTTCATTAAGCGGTGATTTACTGTTGCAAAGGCTGGGCGAACAACCGGATGACAAGCTGCATAAACGGCTTTATAACGCCATCCGCATCAGCATCCTTGACGGCAGTCTGCCACCCTCCAACCGTTTGCCCGCCTCGCGCGATCTGGCTCAGGAACTGGGCCTGTCACGCAACACGGTTTTAACCGTTTATGAACAACTTTTGGCTGAAGGGTATGTATTTTCACGTGCCGGAAGTGGGACCTTCGTCGCAGAAACGGTGCCGGACAGCTGTTTGTCCACTGCCAGCATGCCGATTGGCAGCAACGGTGCCGAGCGCCCGCTGGAACTGTCCCAACGCGGCGAAACGCTGTTGCAACACGCCAGCGCCAGCCCCAAGCAATGGGGAGCCTTCATTCCCGGTGTGCCGGACGTCAATGCCTTCCCGCACCAGCTGTTCAGCAAGATCCAGGCGCGCATCAGTCGTCGTCCAACGCCACAACGCCTTACCTACAGCAATCAGGGCGGCAGTCCGGAGTTACAGCACGCGCTGGTGGATTATCTGCGCGTGGCGCGCTCGGTGCGCTGTTCGCCGGAGCAGATCCTGATTACCGAAGGCATTCATCAGGCGATCGATCTGGTGGCGCGCATGCTGTGCAACCCGCGCGACGAAGTGTGGATTGAGGAGCCGGGCTATTGGGGCATTCGCAACGTATTGCGCATGAATGATGTGGATATCCGCCCCCCTGCCGGTGGATGAAGCCGGCATGGTGCCGCCGGAACAACCGGGTGGTGCGCCACGGCTGATTTTCGTCACGCCGTCGCACCAATACCCTCTGGGGGTCGGTGATGAGTCTGGCGCGTCGCCAACGCCTGCTGGGGTTGGCGCGGCATGCCGGCGGCTGGATCGTCGAAGACGACTATGACAGCGAATTCCGCTTCTCCGGCCAACCGATTCCGGCGCTGCAAGGCCTGGAGGCGGATGCGCCGGTGATCTATATCGGTACCTTCAGCAAAACGCTGTATCCCGCACTGCGCCTGGGTTATGTGGTGCTGCCAAAGCCGTTGGTCGGCGCGCTGAAAACCGCCCATACCGAACTGTATCGCGGCGGGCATTTGCTGATCCAGGCCGCATTGGCACAGTTCATCCAGGAAGGACATTACACCGCGCACATACGCCGCATGCGTTTGCTGTATGCCAAGCGGCGCGCATTTCTTACCGCGCTTATCGAACAGCATCTTGGCAAGCAGGCGCTCAGCGAATTCAACAGCAATGCCGGTCTGCATCTGATCCTCAACCTGCCCGACAGCGCCAACGACGTGGCGATCGCCGCCGCCGCCAGCGCGCGTGGCGTTCTGGTACGACCGCTTTCGCGTTATTACATGCTGCCGAACCACCGCCGCGGCCTACTGATGGGCTTTGCCTGCGTACCGGAAGAACAGATGGCCGCGGCGTTCACCCTGCTGCTGGACTGCATTTTACAGTGTCAGGCTTTGCCAGCCGAGCTCTCCCCAGTCCAGCCGGTGGGTTAACCGTAGCCCCTGCAGGAACGCATCATCATGGGAAACCACCAGCAGCGCGCCGGGATAGCCCTTCAGCGCCGCCTCTATCGCCTGTAACGACGCCAGATCGAGATGGTTGGTGGGCTCGTCCAGCAGCAGCAACTGCGCCGGTTGCCGGCGCCACAACGCACAGGCCAGCGCCGCTTTCAGGCGTTCGCCACCGCTGAGCATCGCCAGCGGTAGCCGTAGCCGATCGGCACCCAGCTGTAACTGTGCCAACCGGGTACGCAGTTCGCCTGCGACCATCGGCGAGTCTTCCAGTGCCAGATGATCGAATACCGATCGCGACAGATCGAACTGGCTCAGCGATTGATCGAGGTAGGCGGCGCTGACCGCCAGTCGGCAATCGCCAGCCCGCGCCGCCAACTGCCCGGCGATCACTTTCAGCAAGGTGGATTTACCGCAGCCGTTCGGCCCTCCGATCGCCACCCGTGACGGCCCCGTCAGGCGCCAGCTGAGCGGCGGCAGCGTCACGAACGGCAACTGCACGCCTTCCAGTTCCAGTACCTGCTTGCCCGCCGCCACCGCGCTGCCCGGCAGGGTAAACATCACCGGGCTCTCATCTTCGACCCGCTGTTGCGCGGCGCATACCTTGTCATCCAGCACCTGTTTCTGTCGCAGATGCTGCTTGCGCAGCGTACCCAGGCTTTCTTTCGCCGCGCCCTTGTATGCTACCCGTTCAAAAGATGCGATGTTGAGATTGTCCACGTTACGCAACGTGCTGGCCGAGCGACGCTGGCTGGCGTCGTGCTCTTTGATCAGCCGGGTGCGGGCGCGTTTACGCTCCTGCGCCGCATGTTCCAGCACTTCACGTGCCGCCTGCCGTTGACGTTCGCGCTGACGGCGATAATCCTGGTAGTTGCCGCTGTAGCTGATCACCCCGTCGGGGGTCAGTTCTACAATACGCTGCATATGCATCAACAGTTGCCGATCGTGGCTGGCGACCAGCATCCCGCCGCGCCACGCCGCCAGTTGCCGATACAGCCATTCGCGTCCGTGGCGATCCAGGTGGTTGCTCGGTTCATCCAGCAGCAGAAAATCAGCACGGGAAATAAATGCGGCACACAGCGCGGCGCGCATGCGTTCGCCGCCGCTTAGCGCCCCGGCAGGCTGATGCATTTCCAGCGCCGGTAACCCCGCCGCGGTAAACGCCGCCTGCAGTCGTTCAATCAGATCCCACTGCCCATCCAGCAACTCGACGTCGTCGGCCAGCATTTCGCCACGTTCCATGCGCGCCAATGCAGCCATCTCGTCGCCGAAACCGAGCCAGTGTGCCACCGTCACGTCCATTGCTATCTCGTTGTGCTGCGCCACGCTGGCGATCACACCGTGGGTTTCCACGTGGCCGCCGCCAGGACAATCCTCTCCGGCCAGCAGGCGCAATAGCCGACTTTTGCCGACGCCGTTGCGACCTACCAGCGCGCAGCGTCGCCGATCAAGGTGCAGGTTGAGCGGGCCGAACAGCGTTTCGCCGTCAGCAAATTGGCAGGTCAGTTGGTGTAAAACCAGATAAGGGGATGGCGAAAAATGAGCCATAGGCACTCCTGAATGAAATCAACATATCCCCATCCGTCAACAAAGTGCGCGGCATGGGACCAGATTCAACAGGCGTGTTTGTTCATTTTCGGTCAGGACTCCAGCAGGAAACAGAATAAAGCGGACAGATGTTAACCTGACGACCATGCAAAATGCAAAGGCCGAGCGGTATTTATGACGCCCATCACATTCAGCGCAACATTGATTTCAAACTTATCGGACAACGGCTAGATTTATCTCATCCGACCACTTGAGCAGAGTACGTCGACCCGCAAAAGCAAGGTCCGCACCCGTTCGACGCGCTAGAGGCTCCCCGCTCCTGCCGCCAACGATCGGCGTTGCCGCCTTGCAGCGACGTGCATGATGCCGGGTAGAATCACCTGCATAACAATAACGACGGGTTGCAGATGCAACCCGATGGAGATGGCAATGAGCGCATACCCACATCTGTTGGCACCGCTGGATCTTGGCTTCACCACCCTGAAAAACCGGGTGCTGATGGGCTCGATGCACACCGGACTGGAAGAGCTGCCCGATGGCCCGCAAAGAATGGCGGCATTTTACGCCGAGCGTGCGGCAGCCGGCGTCGCGCTGATCGTCACCGGCGGTATCGCGCCGAATGACAAGGGCGTGGTCTACCGCGGCGGTTCGATCCTCAATCAACCACAGCAGGTGGCGCATCACCGCATTGTCACCGATGCCGTGCACCAGGCCGGTGGCAAGATCGCGCTGCAAATCCTGCACGCCGGGCGCTACAGTTATCAACCACAACCGGTGGCGCCGTCTGCGCTGCAAGCGCCGATCAACCCTTTCACGCCCACCGCCCTCAGCCACCAGCAGATTGAAGATACCATCGCCGATTTTGCCCACTGTGCCGCGTTGGCTCAGCAGGCTGGCTATGACGGCGTTGAAGTAATGGGATCCGAAGGTTACCTGATCAACCAGTTTCTGGTCGCTCGCACCAACCAGCGCGATGACCAATGGGGCGGCAGCGCGGAAAACCGCATGCGCTTTGCCGTGGAGATCGTGCGCGCCGTGCGCCAGGCGGTGGGCCGGGAATTCATTGTGATCTACCGCCTGTCGATGCTCGATCTGGTCGAGGACGGCTCCAGTTGGCAGGAGATCGAACGTTTGGCGCAGGCGATTGAGCAGGCTGGCGCGACGCTGATCAACACCGGCATCGGCTGGCATGAAGCGCGCATTCCCACCATCGCCACCATGGTACCGCGCGCCGGCTTTAGCTGGGTAACGCACAAGCTGATGGGCAAAGTCGGCATTCCTTTGATCACCACCAACCGCATTAACGATCCGGCGGTGGCAGAACAAACGCTGGCGCAGGGTTGCGCCGATATGGTTTCCATGGCGCGGCCGTTTCTGGCGGACGCCGAGTTCGTACGCAAGGCTGCCGAAGGCCGCGCCGATGAAATTAACACCTGCATCGGTTGTAACCAGGCCTGCCTGGACCAGATTTTTGACGGCAAGCTGACCTCATGCCTGGTCAACCCGCGCGCCTGTCGCGAAAGCGAGATGCCGCTGCTGGCGGCGGAACGCCCCAAACGTCTGGCGGTGGTCGGTGCCGGCCCCGCTGGCCTGGCGTTCGCCACCACCGCCGCCAGCCGTGGCCATCAGGTCACGCTGTTCGACGCCGCTGCGGAGATTGGCGGTCAGTTCAATATCGCCAAGCAAATCCCCGGCAAAGAAGAGTTCCATGAAACCCTGCGCTACTTCCGCCGCCAATTGGCGTTGCGCGAAGTGACGCTGCGGCTCGGCAAGCGCGTCGAGGCGCAGGATCTGACCGAGTTTGACGAGGTGATCCTGGCCTGTGGCATCGTGCCGCGCACCCCGGACATTCCCGGTATCGACAACGCCAAGGTGCTGAGCTATCTGGATGTGCTGCGCGACAAGAAGCCGGTTGGTCAGCGGGTGGCGATCGTCGGTGCCGGCGGCATCGGCTTCGACACCGCCGAATATCTGAGCCAGCACGGCGAGGCCAGCAGCCTGGACAGCGAAGCGTTCAATCGCGAATGGGGTATTGATTCACAGCTCAATCAGCGCGGCGGGCTGGCAGCCGACGGCCCCCAGGTACCACGCGCGCCGCGGCAGATTTTCCTGCTGCAGCGTAAGAGCAGCAAAGTGGGTGATGGGCTGGGGAAAACCACCGGCTGGATCCATCGCGCCAGCCTGGCGATGCGCGGCGTGAAGATGCTCAACAGCGTCAGTTATCAACGTATTGATGATGAAGGTCTGCATATTGAACGCGCCGATCAGGCCAGCTGTCTGCCGGTAGACACCATTGTGATCTGTGCCGGGCAGGAGCCACGCAGAGAACTGCAACAGCCCCTGTTAGCGCTGGGAAAAACCGTGCATTTGATCGGCGGTGCCGACGTGGCCGCAGAACTGGATGCCCGACGGGCGATCGATCAGGGCACCCGGCTGGCGATGGCGCTGTAACAATATAAAAAAGGGCGCATCAGCGCCCTTTCACATCAGTAACGTGCACCGGTCTTGACCGACTTCAGCACCAGGAACTTCTGGTTCGAAGCCACCGTTACACAGTTGCCAAACAAGCGCTTCAGCTTCTGGTAGTAATCCAGATGGCGGTTGCCGACGATGCGCAGTTCCCCGCCCACCTTCAGGCAACGCTTGGCATCGAGGAACATTTGCCAGGCGGTTTCGTCGGTAATCGCATGCTGCTGGTGGAACGGTGGATTACACAGCACTACCTGCGCACTGCCGCCTTCCATCCCCGCCAGCGAATTGTTGACGATAAACTGGCAACGCTCCACATCCTGCGGCAGGTTGTGTTTAACATTCAGCTCGCTGGATGCCACCGCCATATAGGATTCATCGACGAAGGTCAGCTGCGCGTCCGGGTTTTGCCGCAGCGCCGTCAAACCAACGACGCCGTTGCCGCAGCCCAGATCGATAATCTCGCCGCTCAGATCGCTCGGCAGGTTTTCCAGGAACAGACGTGCGCCGATATCCAGGCCACCACGGGAAAATACGTTGGCGTGGTTGTGGATCAGCATGTCGGTGCCGTCCAGCAGCCAGTCGGTGGTTTCCGCCGCGGCCGGCGGCACGATGTCCGCCACCTGGCAGTTGATCAGGCGCGCCTTTTTCCACGCCAGCGTGGTACGCGTCGGCCCAAGCAGCTGTTCGAACAGTTGCAGCGTCGAAGTATGGATATCACGCACCTTGGCGCCACCGATAATCACCGTATCCGGCGCCACCACCTTGCGCAGCGCGCGCAGTTGCTGTTCCAGCAGTGCCAGCGCCTTCGGCACTTTGATCAGCACCAGCGCCGGCGCGGCAGGCAACGCATCCAGGCTGCCCAGCAGCGTGACCGGCTCGGCATCCAGACCGTTCAAGGCCAGATTGTGGCGCGTAGCCAGTTGGCTGACGTAAGAATCGCTGACGCTGTAGGGATTCAACGCGTGCAGTGCGCAGGTCAGCGCACCAAAACTGTCATTGAAAATCACCACCGGCCGGCCGCCGAAGTCTGTATTTTCAATCTGTTGCAGCAGATATTCATCCGCCGCTTCCCATGCCTGTAATTGGGTGGCGGCTTCCTGATGGGGATAACGCTCCAGCTCAAGTTGCCGTGTTCCCAGATCGAGTTGGCTCATTGCCCCTCCTGACTGTTAAAATTTGGGCTGTTTATCCCCTAAAAACGGCCATCAGTAAAATGTTTTTTGGTATTAATTGCCCTTTATGGGTTTTGTGCGAAAAAACATCCTACAATGGGCGGCCAGATAACCCTTAAAGACCGTGACGCCATGCCCGAACTCGCTTACCTGCAAGGTTACCCCGATCATCTGCAAACCCAGGTGCAACAGCTGATCCACCAGCAACGTCTTGGCGAAGTGCTGTTACAACGCTATCCGCAGATCCACGACCGCACGACCGACAAGGCGTTGTATCAGTTTACCCTCGATCTGAAGAACCAGTATTTGCGCAATGCCCAGCAGGTGAGCAAAGTGGCTTACGATGGCAAGATCCACGTCATGAAGCATGCCCTGGGGCTGCATACCGCCATTTCGCGCGTGCAGGGCGGTAAACTGAAAGCCAAGGCGGAAATCCGCGTGGCGACGGTGTTCAAAACCGCGCCGGAGGCCTTTCTGCGCATGATCGTGGTGCATGAATTGGCGCATCTGAAAGAAAAGGATCACAACAAGGCGTTTTATAATCTGTGCTGCCATATGGAGCCAAACTACCACCAGTTGGAGTTCGATACCCGGCTGTATCTGACCCACCTTTCGTTATTTGGCGAACTCTATTCGCAGCGGTGAGATTCTGCCAACGGCATGCTAATCTGCTGTTTTAGGGTCTGGGAACCGGAGTTAGCTATGATTCGTTTTGCCGTTGTTGGCACCAACTGGATTACCGAACGCTTTATCGATGCCGCCCATGAAAGCGGCAAACTCAAACTGACTGCGGTCTATTCACGCCGTCTGGAACAGGCAAAGGCGTTTGGCGCCAACTATCATATCGCGCATTTTTTCGATTCCCTCGAGGCGCTGGCGCAATCCGACGTGATTGATGCGGTGTATATCGCCAGCCCGAACTCTCTGCACTGCCCGCAGTCGCTGCTGTTTCTCAGCCATAAAAAACACGTTATTTGCGAAAAGCCGCTGGCATCCAACCTGAAAGAAGTGGAACAACTGCTGGCCTGCGCGCGTGCCAATCAGGTCGTGCTGTTCGAAGCGTTCAAAAGCGCCCATTTACCGAACTTTATTACCCTGCAGCAGACGCTGCCGCAGGTCGGCAAGCTGCGTAAGGCATTTATCAATTATTGCCAGTATTCGTCGCGCTATCCGCGTTATCTGGCAGGAGAAAATCCGAACACCTTTAACCCGCAGTTCTCCAACGGTTCGATCATGGACATCGGCTATTACTGTCTGGCCAGCGCGGTCACGCTGTTCGGCGCACCGCAGTCGGTGCTGGCCAGCGCAGCGTTACTGGATACCGGCGTTGACGCCCACGGCACCGTCTGCCTGAACTATGGTGATTTCGACGTCACCCTCAGCCATTCGAAAGTCAGTAACTCCGCCATTCCCAGCGAAATTCAGGGTGAAGACGGCACGCTGGTCATCGAAGGAATTTCTGAATGCCAGAGCGTTGCACTGACGCCGCGCGGCGGCAGTCGTCAGGATTTAAGCCAGCCGCAGCACATCAATACCATGCTGTATGAGGCCATGGCGTTCGCCGCGCTGGTGGAAAACAACCAGGTGGAGCATGCCGGTCTGGAAAACTCGCGTATCGTCGCCACCCTGCTGACCGAAATCCGCCGTCAGACCGGCGTGGTATTCCCGGCCGATGGAGTATGAAATGAAACCCTTGCTCTTGATGCAGACCGGCGATGCACCGGAGGCCATTCAACAGACGCAGGCCAATTTTGAGCAGATGTTTCTGCAACAGGGGCATATCGCCGCTGAACGCCTGCATATCGTTCATCTTCCGTCCGGCGAACAGCCGCAGTCGCCTGCGGCCTATTGCGGCGTGGTGATTACCGGATCTCCGGCAATGGTTTACCGAACGGTTGCCATGGAGCGAACAGGCTGCCGAATGGCTACGACAGGCGATGGCCATCCGTTTGCCGATCTTCGGCGTCTGTTACGGTCATCAACTGCTGGCCGATGCCCTCGGCGGCGAGGTCGGCTATCTTGCCAACGGCATGGAAGTCGGTACGCTGGAAATCGAACTGCTGCCGGCCGGTGCCAACGACCGTCGGCTGATGATGTTGCCTCCCCGTTTCAAGGCCAATCTGATCCACGCGCAAAGCGTGCTGACGCCACCGCCGGGCGCCGAGGTGCTGGCGCGCTCCGCCGCGGATCCCCACCAGATCCTGCGCTATGGCGATAATGCGCTGACCACCCAGTTCCACCCGGAATTTAACGGCGCCATCATGCACCATTATCTGAGCTGGCTGGGCGACCTGCAGCCGGACAACCTGGCGGATTATCAGCAGAAGCAACAACAGGTTAGCGACACCCCGTTTAGCCAGTTGCTGTTGCAGGGGTTTGTCGTCAGCCTGGGCGCGCAGCAAGCATTAGCCGGCTAAGCGTTTAAAAAGTTGACCGGTGACACATTTTGCATTACTTTTTGCCATGCAAAGGGGAGTAACTTTGATACCCAACACCGTTTAAATCGCCGCCAGACAGCGACAATTTAGAAAGTTACGGGTATTTGCCGGTCAATCGTCATTACGATGCGTACGCATCCGGTTACCGGGCAACTTGATGCCAAGGTGTAATACCTTCATTAACGTTGTAAGTGAGACCTTGCCGGGAGGCGAGGTTTGCTTATAGCGTTCATAGAGCGGCTAGCGTCCTTCCGACGTTGGCCGTTTTTGTTTTTGAAGGATACTCTGATGATGAATACCGTTGGCACACCGTGGTTATGGGGCAGCTTCGCCGCCGTCATAGTGGTGATGCTCGCCGTAGATTTACTGCTGCAGGGCCGCAAAGGCTCGCATACCATGTCGATGAAGCAGGCCGCCTGCTGGTCGTTGGTGTGGGTCAGCCTTTCCCTGCTGTTCAACTTTGGTTTCTGGTACTACCTGAATGAAACTGCCGGTCGCGCGGTGGCCGATACCCAGGCACTGGCGTTCCTCACCGGCTATCTGATTGAAAAAGCCCTGGCGGTAGACAACGTCTTCGTCTGGCTGATGCTGTTCAGCTATTTTTCCATTCCGGCCAATCTGCAACGCCGCGTGCTGATCTACGGCGTGCTTGGCGCCATCGTGCTGCGTACCATCATGATTTTCGCCGGCAGTTGGCTGATTACCCAATTTTCGTGGTTGCTATATGTGTTCGGTGCCTTCCTGCTATTTACCGGCATCAAGATGGCGCTGGCGAAGGAAGATGACGGCGCGATTGGTGACAAACCGCTGGTCAAATGGCTACGCAGCCACCTGCGCATGACCGACAACCTGGAAGGCGAGAAATTCTTCGTGCGCCGCAACGGCTTGCTGTTTGCGACACCGCTGGTGCTGGTGCTGATTCTGGTAGAACTGAGCGACGTGATCTTCGCGGTCGACAGTATCCCGGCCATTTTCGCCGTCACCACCGATCCGTTCATCGTGCTGACCTCCAACCTGTTCGCCATCATGGGCTTGCGCGCCATGTACTTCCTGCTGGCCAACGTGGCGGAACGTTTCTCGATGCTGAAATACGGCCTGTCGGTGATCCTGGTGTTTATCGGCGTCAAAATGCTGATCGTCGATTTCTACCACATACCGATCGCTATCTCGCTCGGCGTGGTAGCGGGTATTCTGGCGCTGACGCTGGCGATCAACGCCTGGGTTAACCACCGTAACGATCGCTTGTCGCAAAAATCACCATAATCTGTTACCAGGGCGGCTTGCTGCCCTGTGATTGTCTGGCGATTGCCACCAAACGCCAAATGTTATTGCGATCACACAAATGTAACCAGAATGTTATCAAGAGTGATCCGCGCTGAGAATTTCACCTCTGCCTCTTTCCAACCCTGTGTGTTTGCTGAATACTGATTCGGCAAACACACTTCGTAACAGGTGCGTATAAAACGCCCGGCAATGTTCCTGCCGAGGCGTTGCACCCCAGTACGCAACATCATCAGGAAGCGGAAACGCAAAAAAGCATCATGCATAAAATACTTACGCGCATTACACAGGGCAGCCTGGTTAAACAAATTCTGGTCGGCCTGATTGCCGGCATCCTGCTGGCCTTTCTCTCTCCTGCCGCGGCATCGGCCGTCGGCCTGCTTGGCTCACTGTTCGTCGGCGCATTGAAAGCGGTGGCGCCGGTGCTGGTAATGGTGCTGGTGATGGCGTCCATCGCCAACCACAAGCAGGGGCAGAAAACCAATATCCGCCCGATCCTGTTCCTCTATCTGCTGGGCACCTTTGCCGCGGCGCTGGTCGCGGTTCTGGTCAGCTTCGCCTTCCCGTCCAACCTGGCGCTGGTGACTGGCAACGTCGATATCAATCCACCGGGCGGCATTGTGGAAGTACTGAAAGGCCTGCTGATGAGCGTAGTGGCCAACCCGTTCCACGCGCTGATCAACGGTAACTACATCGGCATTCTGGCATGGGCCATCGGTCTTGGACTGGCGCTGCGCCACGCTGCCGACAGCACCAAATCGCTGATCAACGATATGTCACATGCCGTCACCATGGTGGTACGAGCGGTGATCCGCTGCGCACCGCTGGGGATTTTCGGCCTGGTGGCGTCAACGCTGGCAGATACCGGTTTTGGCGCACTGTGGGGCTATGCGCAGTTGCTGATGGTACTGATCGGCTGCATGCTGCTGGTGGCGCTGGTGCTGAACCCGCTGATCGTTTACTGGAAGATTCGCCGCAATCCGTATCCGCTGGTGCTCACCTGCCTGCGTGAAAGCGGCGTCACCGCCTTCTTCACCCGCAGCTCGGCGGCCAACATTCCCGTTAACATGGAACTGTGCAAGAAGCTGAACCTGAACGAAGACACCTATTCGGTCTCCATTCCGCTGGGAGCCACCATCAATATGGCCGGTGCGGCTATCACCATCACCGTACTGACGCTGGCAGCGGTGCATACGCTTGGGATTGCGGTCGATATTCCCACCGCATTGCTGTTAAGCGTGGTCGCGGCGGTGTGCGCCTGTGGCGCGTCTGGCGTGGCAGGTGGATCGCTGCTGTTGATTCCGCTGGCGTGTAATATGTTCGGCATTCCAAACGACGTTGCCATGCAGGTGGTTGCCGTCGGCTTTATCATTGGCGTACTGCAAGATTCTGCGGAAACCGCGCTGAATTCTTCCACCGACGTGTTGTTCACCGCGGCGGCCTGTCAGGCCGAAGACCAGCGGCTGGCCAATGACGATCCACTGAAGACGCGTTAAACGTCATTCTGCTGAATCAGGCGCCCTTCGGGCGCCTTTTTTTCGGCCGCGAACGGGTCAACGCCGCGCAGTTGCAGGCGGCGGAAACGAATAATATTGAAGCCGTTCAGCAGCAGAAAACTGCCCTCGATCAGCGAACCGCCGATCGATCCCAGCCAAACGTTGTGCGTCACCCAGCAGGCGGTGGAACACCACATGATGCAGCGCATGGTCAGACCGCGGGTACGAAATAGCGCCCAGGTGCTGATCGAGGTGCCAAATACCGGCAGCAACTCGATCCAGTAAGTAAAGCGCGTCACCCCCATCACCAGCGTCAGGCCAAGAAAAACCCACATCACCCATAGATTGCGGGTACGGATCGACACCAGGTTACGACAGGCGCTGAGCAAGGCGCTGCTGCCGGCGGCGTTGGCCCCCATCAGCAGGAAATGGATACCGATAGTCAGACTGTAGCCGGACAGTTGCAGTTTAAAACGCCGATCGTCACGGTTGAAGAAGCTGGTGATGCCAATTAAAAACGCCAGCACGCCCACGGCTTGAGCAAACCAATAAAAGGTCATGAAACATCCTGATGCGGGAGAAAACGGCAGATAAAATGAAACGCCGTTTTATGTTACTCCCGCCGCTAACGCTTTACAATGTGACGCCGCTCTTAAAAATCGCCAGTTCGCGGAAATCATTCAGCTCATTTTTTGCCGATTTCCCATTGGCAATCTCAACGATCGCATCAACGAACTGCGCCAGCAGTTGTTCCATCGGCATACCGTGGATCAGCCGACCGGCATCAAAGTCGATCCAGTGCGGTTTTTTTGCCGCCAGTTCACTGTTGGTCGCCAGTTTGATGGTGGGGACAAAGCCGCCGTACGGCGTGCCACGCCCGGTGCTGAACAACACCATATGGCAACCGGCACCGGCCAGCGCACTGGTCGCCACCGCATCGTTGCCCGGCGCGCTGAGCAGATTTAACCCCGGCTGCCGTAACCGTTCGCCGTATTTCAACACGTCCACCACCTGGCTCTGCCCGGCCTTTTGCGTACAGCCGAGCGATTTCTCCTCCAGCGTGGTTATGCCGCCTGCCTTATTGCCTGGCGAGGGGTTTTCATAAATCGGCTGGTGGTGATCGAGGAAATACTGCTTGAATTCATTGACCATGCTGACGGTTTTCTCAAAGGTTTGCCGATCGCGGCAGCGGCTCATCAAAATACGCTCTGCACCGAACATTTCCGGCACTTCGGTCAGTACGCTGGTGCCGCCGTTGGCGATCACATAATCCGAAAAACGCCCGAGCAACGGGTTGGCGGTGATGCCAGACAGTCCATCCGAACCGCCGCACTCCAAGCCAAACTTCAGTTCGCTCAGCCTGCCCGGTTGACGACGGTCGTCACGCATCGCCTGATACAGCATATGCAGCAGCGCCAGGCCGGCTTCGACCTCGTCGTCCTGCTGCTGGCAAATCATAAAGCGCACCCGCGCGTCATCCACCTCGCCCAAGGTGCTGCGAAACGTATCGACCTGATTGTTTTCACACCCCAGGCCAATCACCAACACGGCTCCGGCGTTCGGGTGGCGCACCATATTTTGCAGCATGGTGCGGGTATTTTCATGGTCCTGACCCAGCTGCGAGCAACCGAACGGGTGGCTAAACAGATGCACGCCGTCAATGCCCGGCGCGTCCGCGGTCTCCTTCAGAAAACGCTGCTGGATCTGCCGCGCGATACCGTTAACGCAGCCCACGGTCGGAATGATCCACAGTTCATTGCGGATCCCTACCTCGCCATTACTGCGACGGTAGATCTGCACCTGACGATCGGCTGCCTGAGGCGGCAGCGTCGGGAATTCCGGCTGATACTGGTAGCTGTCCACCTCACTCAGGTTGGTTTTGGCATTCTGCGAATGAATATGTTCGCCCGGCGCAATCGCCGTCAGTGCATGACCGATCGGCAAACCGTATTTGATGATCATCTCGCCGGCGGCAATCGGCACCAGCGCAAACTTGTGTCCACGCACTACCGGCTGCGGCAGCGTCAGGGCTATCGCGTCCTGGGTCAGCGTTTCGCCAGCGTCCAGATCCTGTAGCGCCACCGCCACATTATCCAATGAATGAATTTTAATGATGCTTTGCATAGACTTACACCAACCTTAACGATGGCTACGCCAGTTCAATGGCAAAGTAATTTTTGGCATTGTCGAAGCAGATGTTCTGCACCATCTCGCCCAACAGCGTGATATCAGCCGGCGCTTCGCCATCTTCCACCCAGCGGCCAATCATCTGGCACAGGATGCGACGGAAATATTCATGGCGTGTATAAGACAAGAAGCTGCGGCTGTCGGTGAGCATGCCAACAAAACGGCTCAGCAGGCCCAACTGCGCCAATTGCGTCATCTGGCGCTGCATACCGTCTTTCTGATCGTTGAACCACCAGCCGGAACCAAATTGCATCTTGCCTGGCGTGCCTTCGCCCTGGAAATTGCCGACCATCGTCCCGATCACTTCGTTATCACGCGGATTAAGGCAATACAGGATGGTCTTCGGCAGTCCGCCCTGCTTCGCCTGCGCATCCAGCAAGCGTGACAGCGGCTGCGCCAGTGGCCGATCGTCGATGGAATCGAAGCCGATGTCCGGCCCGATGCGTGCAAACATGTTGCTGTTGTTATTGCGCAATGCGCCGATGTGATATTGCTGCACCCATTCACGGCGTTGATATTCTGCCGCAAGGAACAGCAGTACCGCGCTACGGAACTGGGCACTTTGTTGCGGCGTCGGCAATTGACCGTTGCGACGATCGGCCAGGATCCGATCCAGCGTCGCATCGTCTGCTTCGCCATACACCACCACGTCCAACGCATGATCCGCCACCTTGCAGCCGTGCGCGGCAAAATGATCCATGCGTTTCTTCAATGCCTGACGCAGATCATCAAAACGGCTGATGGCGGTATCCGCCGCGGCCTCCAGCTGTTGCAGGTAATCGGTGAAGGTTGGCGCATCGATGTTAAACGCTTTGTCCGGCCGCCAGCTTGGCAGGACTTTGATGTTGAAACCGTCGTCGGCGGCGATCGCCCGGTGATGACGCAGATCGTCAATCGGATCGTCGGTGGTGCCAACCATCTTCACATTCATCTGCTGCATGATACCGCGCGCGCTGAAGTCATCCTGCGCCAGCAGCGCGTTGCCACGTTGCCAAATGTCGTCGGCGGTGCTCGGCGACAACAAGGTGTCAATGATGCCGAACGGGCGACGCAGTTCCAGATGCGTCCAGTGGTACAGCGGGTTGCCAATGGTATGCGGTACCGTGGCGGCCCAGGCGTCAAATTTTTCACGATCGCCGGCATCGCCGGTACATAACCGCTCTGCCACGCCGTTGGTGCGCATCGCGCGCCATTTATAGTGATCGCCTTTCAACCAGATGTCGTACATATTTTTGAAGCGATAGTTTTGTGCAATCTGCTCCGGCGGCAGGTGGCAGTGATAGTCAAAAATCGGCTGATGCGCCGCATACTCGTGATACAAACGCCGGGCAAACTCGTTATGCAATAAAAAGTCTTCGCTTAAAAACGTGGCCATATCAGGTTCCTCACCTTGCGTACCGTTCTGTGTCGCCTCAATGCCGAAAAGTTATCACACCAATTAGACGGTCAGTCCAGATTTTTTTCACCTAAAAACCGCTTTCTTGCCTGTAAAACAGCGTTCATAGGCCAAAAAACCCCCTATCAAGCTTAAGCACAGCATGCGCATTATTGCCGAATTGAATAATGACTTTTGTGATGTCACTCAACTTTTAAATCTGTATGACAAGTTATCTTCTCGCCACTTGCACTACTGACTTATCCGATTGGAGAGACAACGCATGCGTAAAATCAAAGGGTTACGCTGGTACATGATCGGGCTGGTAACCATCGGCACCGTCTTGGGCTATCTGACCCGCAACGCGATCGCGGTGGCGGCACCGACGCTGGAAAGCAGCCTGCACATCACCACCCAGCAATATTCCTATATCGTGGCGGCCTATTCCGCCTGTTATACCGTGATGCAGCCGGTGGCAGGTTACGTGCTGGACGTGCTTGGCACCAAGGTCGGCTATGCCATGTTCGCCATTCTTTGGGCGCTGTTCTGTATGGGCACCGCGCTGGCCAACAGCTGGGGCGGGCTGGCGCTGGCTCGCGGTGCGGTCGGCATGGCAGAGGCGGCGATGATCCCTGCCGGGCTGAAGGCCAGCAGCGAATGGTTCCCGGCCAAAGAACGCTCGATCGCCGTCGGCTACTTCAACGTCGGTTCCTCCATCGGTGGCATGATTGCCCCACCGCTGGTGGTATGGGCCATCGTCGCCCACAGTTGGCAGATGGCGTTTATCATCACCGGCGTGCTGAGCCTGATCTGGGCCATCTGCTGGCTGATCTTCTATAAACACCCGAAAGACCAGAAAAAGCTCAGCGACCAAGAGCGCAGCTACATTCTGGATGGCCAAGAGGCACAGCACCAAACCAGCAACGGCAAAAAGTTGTCCGCCTGGCAGATCGTGCGCAACCGTCAGTTCTGGGGCATTGCGCTGCCGCGTTTTCTGGCTGAACCGGCCTGGGGCACCTTTAATGCCTGGATCCCGCTGTTTATGTTCAAGGCCTACGGTTTCAACCTGAAGGAAATCGCCATGTTCGCCTGGATGCCGATGCTGTTTGCCGATCTGGGCTGCATCGTTGGCGGCTATCTGCCGCCGCTGTTCCAGAAATATTTCAAGGTGAACCTGATCGTGTCACGCAAGCTGGTGGTCACCCCTGGGGGCGGTGTTGATGATTGGCCCCGGCATGATTGGCCTGTTCGCCAGCCCGTATGTGGCAATTGCCTTGTTGTGCGTCGGCGGCTTTGCACACCAGGCGCTGTCCGGGGCGTTGATCACCCTGTCTTCCGACGTGTTTGGCCGTAATGAAGTGGCCACCGCCAACGGGCTTACCGGCATGGCGGCCTGGACCGCCAGCACGCTGTTTGCGCTGGTGGTCGGTGCGCTGGCCGATACGCTGGGCTTCAGTCCGCTGTTCGCCGCGCTGTCGGTGTTCGATATTCTCGGCGCCATCGTCATCTGGACGGTATTGCAAAACCGCCCGGCGACTCCGCCGGCAGAACAGCCGTTGCAGCCCGTTGCTGCCGGCAATTAAGCCTGCGGGAGCCCGGTCTAACCGCCGGGCTTCCTGCCTCTGCGCCACTGGCGACGCTGACCGTTAAGTGGTATAACAAGTCTATGGGCAACTCGCCTTTCCTACCGCAGAGCAATCATTATGGAATTCACCGAAAGCAGACGCTTATATCAGCAATTGGCCGCCGAGCTTAAACGACGCATTGAGGGCGGTGTTTACCCGGTCGGCGACAAGCTGCCGGCCGAACGTTATATCGCCGAAGAGATGAACGTCAGCCGCACCGTTGTGCGCGAGGCGATCATCATGCTGGAGGTGGAAGGCTATGTGGAAGTGCGCAAAGGCTCCGGCATCCACGTTATTTCCAATCAGCAAAAGCACCTGGTGGTGCCGGGCGACAGCATCGAGTTCGCCACCGTCGGGCCGTTCGAACTGCTGCAGGCGCGACAGTTGATCGAAAGCAACATTGCCGAGTTCGCCGCCACCCAGGTCACCAAACAGGACATCGTCCAGTTGATGGAGATCCAGGAACACGCGCGCAAGGAAGATCGCTTTCGCGATTCGCAGTGGGATCTGAAGTTCCACGTGCAAATCGCGCTGGCGACGCAAAATACCGCCATGGCCACCATCGTAGAGAAAATGTGGAGCCAGCGGGCGCACAACCCCTACTGGATCAAACTGCACGAGCACATTGACGCTCGATCGATCGACAGCTGGTGCGACGATCACGATCAGATCCTCAAAGCCCTGATGCGCAAAGACCCCAATGCCGCCAAACTGGCAATGTGGCAACATCTGGAAAACACCAAGCAGATGCTGTTCAACGCCACCACCGATGACTTTGAATACAACGTCGATCGCTATCTGTTTGCCGAAAATCCGGTGGTGCATCTGGACAATGCGGCCAACGGCAATAAATAACCCATCGCGGTCAAAAAAGCTTGGGTTATGTCAGGTATTGTAAAGTCCGCTGAATCGCTGCTGAAACCGCCGTTTGCCGTGTAATAATTCACCGGCAACGGCGTATATTTCCCTGTTGCCGATCTTGCTGTTTTGCTAGAATCAGACCACTTTTTTACCCTTTGGCCTCGGGGGCGGAACGCGAATTCATGCGCTGGTTGCTTGCCATGCTTATTGCTCTTTTTTGCTGGACCGGTTCGGTTTCCGGCCAAAAGCTCTACGCAGCGCAACTCACTTTCACGCCTTCTGCCTTTAGCAGCGTGATTGACCAGCAAGTTCTCGCACCGACCGCTCAGCAGTCGGCGCTGCGTCCACTGGCCAATTTGCAGCGCAAGGCTCCAGGGAAACTGCCGCTGCTGTTGCCGCGGGTTCACTCTTATTCCTGTTCGCTGTTTTCTTTCGCCGCGCTGACGCCAGCCTATGCTTTAGCTGAGCAGCTCGGCGAGCGCAAACCGTCGCGCCAGCCAGCCATCGCGCCAAACCGTCTGCATCAGGTCAACTGGACGCTGCATTCGTCGCGCCAGCAGAGCCGAATTGGCGGTTGGAAAGAGAGCAACATGCTTTATCGAGGCTCGCTGACTTACCACTCATGATCGGTGTCGCAACCACCACAAGCAAAAAGTCACGCCGAATCAGCAGTACCGGATCGCCCGCGCGCTTTCAGCCCTTCCAGATCCGCCGCTGAGAGAAAGCCAAACAAAGACGTTTTAGGAACACTGGATGGACATCATTAAACAACTGTTGGATGCCTTGTGGCAGCAGGACTTCGAAACGCTGGCGAATCCGTCGCTGGTATGGACGCTGTACGTGCTGCTGTTCATGATTCTTTTTTTTGGAAAATGGCCTGTTACCGGCCGCGTTTCTGCCCGGCGATAGCCTGCTGATCCTGGTCGGCGTGCTGGTGGCCAAAGGTACGATGAACTTCCCGTTGACCATATTCATTCTGACCGTTGCCGCCAGCCTGGGGTGCTGGGTCAGTTACATACAGGGCAAATGGCTGGGTAATACCCGAACGGTGCAAGGCTGGCTGGCGCATCTGCCGGCCCATTATCACCAACGCGCACACCAGCTGTTCCACCGCCACGGGCTGTCCGCGCTGCTGGTCGGCCGTTTTCTGGCCTTTGTACGCACCCTGCTGCCCACCATTGCCGGTCTGTCGGGCCTGAGCAATGCGCGTTTCCAGTTCTTTAACTGGATGAGCGGCCTGCTGTGGGTGCTGATCCTGACGTCGCTGGGTTTTGCGCTCGGCAAGACGCCGGTGTTCCGCAAATATGAAGATCAACTGATGTTCTGCCTGATGCTGCTGCCGCTGGTGTTGCTGGTGGTCGGGCTGGTGGGCTCGCTGATCGTCCTCTGGCGCAAGAAGCGCGCCGATCAGGGGAAAAACGCGTGAGAGCGAAACGTCCGCGCTGGCAATACCCCCTGATAATAGCGCTGGCCCTGCTGGCGCTCACCGTCCTGCTGGTGCCTGCCATGATGCGCACCGAAAGCGAACTGCGTATTCGCACCAACCAGCACGGCCTGTCATTGCCGGACGGTTTTTATGTTTATCAGCGCCTGGACGAGCGCGGCATTCGTATCAAAAGCATCACCCCGGATGGTGATGGGCTGGTGATCCGGCTGGATTCGCCGGAACAGCAATTGCTGGCGCGGGAAGCGCTGGAAACCATTCTGCCGCCAGGCTATATCATCGCTCTGAGTGAAACGCCTGCGCCCACCCAGTGGGTACGCAAATTTGCACGCGCCCCGCTGAATCTGGGATAATCCCTTCTTGCTGAAGGGATTTACCATCCGTTCATTAAATCGCCAATCGTCGGTCGTTTACGCCTTAAATTTTGGTGTCCAGATGATTTATGACTATGCTGAATAACAGCAGTGGTCAGCGATACGCCATTCGCACTGCCACATCGGCAGCAGGAACCTGGATGCATGCCAATGCATCCCTAATAAGGAATAGAACCCATGAAATTACGCCACGCAAGCTTACTGGCACTCCCACTGCTCGCTTTCTCCGCGCTGTCTTCTGCCGCTACCGGTGGTTGTGCCGCGAAGGCGCAGGACATTCAGCAGCAGATCGATTATGCCACTCAGCATGGCAACGAGCACCGCGTCACCGGGCTGAAAAAAGCGCTGAGCGAAGTGCAGGACAACTGCACCGAAGCCGGTTTGCAGGCCGAGCGTCAGGAAAAAATTGCAGAAAAGCAAAGCAAGGTCGCCGAGCGTAAACAAGAACTGGTGGAAGCGCAGCAAACCGGTAAGTTGGACAAGATCGCCAAGAAACAGCAAAAACTGGCAGAAGCTGAAGCAGAGCTTAAGCAAGCGCAGGCAGAATAATTATTTTCCAATAGCGGAAATATCGATGAGAGCCGCATTGCACGGGATTTTAATGTGATAACGCTGGCTCAATGAGTGATATCGGCTACGGGACAGCCCTTTGCTCCGAGCAAAAAATCCGCTATGTTGAAGTCTCTCAGTAACGTTAAGGAGTTAACGAAATGGCACAAGATTCAAATGCAGAAAATTTACGCGCTGAACTGAAGTCGTTAGCCGATACGCTGGAAGAAGTGCTGAACTCCTCCAGTGATAAATCGAAAGCTGAGCTGGAGAAATTACGCTCCAAAGCAGAAGGCGCGCTGAAGGATACACGCGCTCGTCTGAGCGATGCCGGCGACAAAATCGCTACCCAAACCAAGCAAATCGCCGGTCAGGCCGACGACTACGTACGCGACAATCCATGGACCGGCATCGGTATTGGCGCAGCCGTGGGCGTAGTGCTGGGCGTTCTGCTTGCGCGTCGCTGATTATGACTGAGCAATCGCAAAACCGTGCGCAGGGCCCCGCCAAAGGGGTCCTGGATATCGGCCAGCGTATCATCACCATTCTTGTCGGCATGGTGGAAACGCGGCTACGGCTGGCGGTCGTCGAACTGGAAGAGGAAAAAGCCAACCTCATCCAGTTATTGATGATGGCCGGCATCAGCCTGCTGTTTACCGCATTTGGCCTGATGAGTCTGCTGATCCTGCTATTCTGGGCGATCGATCCGGCCTATCGCGTTATGGCGTTAGGGATTACCACCGCCGTTCTGTTGTTCCTGGCCATCGTCGGCATCATCTGGACACTGGTCAAGGCGAAACGCACCACGCTGATGAGCGAAACCCGCAAACAGCTGGAACAGGACCGTGCCGCACTGGAGGGCGACAAATGAGCCGCCGCCAGTATCTGGAATGGAAAAAAGCCCGTCTGATCCGCCAGATCCAGCAACAGCGTCTGGATCTGGCTGACAATCGGCAACAATGGCTGGAAAAAACCGAGCGTATCGATCGCGGCTATCAAACGCTGTTCGGCATGCGCAAATATCTGGTCATCGGCTCCAGCATCATGGCGGTATACGGCATTCGCCACCCGAGCAAACTGATCCGCTGGTCACGCCGGGCGCTGGGCGCATGGGGTACCATTAAACTGATCCGCAAAACCTTCACCGCCAAATAGCCCATCACCCTTTCTGCCGTTGTTCCATGATCTTGTTGTTACAACAGGCCGCTTGCCGGCTTTTTGCTTTTTATTGCGCGCGGTGCTTGCAAGCAGCTGATTCCGCTATTTTTATTAGCAGGCTATGATTTCAGTATTTTTGAATAATTACGACAGTATTACTTGCTAACAACCGACTGCATTCACGTTTAACATCCACTCCATCGAAAAGACACGGCATGGCAACCGCTTATGTCGGCAATGAAAAAACTACGCCGTCAGTGGCGCACGAAATCACGTTTGGAGTGAATGATGAAAAAATTAGAAGATGCTGGTTTGCTGGTAGCGCGTATCCTGATGCCAATCCTGTTCATCGTGGCAGGCTACGGCAAAATGGGTGATGCTTATGCAGGGACTCAACAATATATGCAGGCGATGGGCGTACCAGGCTTTCTGCTGCCGCTGACCATTCTGCTGGAGTTCGGTGGCGGCCTGGCTATCCTGTTCGGCTTCCTGACTCGCACCACTGCGCTGTTCACCGCCGGCTTCACCATCCTGACTGCGTTGCTGTTCCACACCAACTTCGCTGAAGGCGTCAATCAGCTGATGTTCATGAAAAACCTGACCATCGCCGGCGGCTACATCGTATTGGCCGTGGCCGGACCAGGTGCTTTCAGCATTGACCGCCTGCTGAACAAGAAATGGTAATCTAGCGACCCTGGCAGAGTCAGCGCAATCTGGCTCTGCCACCTCTATAGCAAGGAGACTCCCATGGGACAACTCGTTGATGGCGTTTGGCAAGACATCTGGTACGACACAAAATCCACCGGCGGCCGTTTCAAGCGTTCAACCTCTCAGTTCCGTAACTGGGTAACCGCCGACGGTCAACCGGGCGAACACGGTAGCGGCGGGTTCAACGCCGAAAAAGATCGTTATCATCTGTACGTTTCCCTCGCCTGCCCCTGGGCGCACCGCACCCTGTTGATGCGCAAATTAAAAGGACTGGAGCAGCTTATCCCGGTGTCAGTCGTGCATCCGCTGATGCTGGAAAACGGCTGGACGTTCGGTACTGACTTCCCTGCGGCGACCGGTGACGCTCTTTACCACGCCGACTTCCTGTATCAATTGTATCTGCGCGCCGATCCGCACTATACCGGCCGCGTTACCGTTCCAGTGCTGTGGGACAAGCGCCAACAAACCATTGTCAGTAATGAATCTGCCGATATTATTCGCATGTTCAATAGCGCGTTCGATGGCATCGGTGCCCGGGCGGGTGATTATTACCCACCAGAACTGCGGGAAAAAATTGACCAGTTGAATGGTTGGATTTATGACTCCGTCAATAACGGCGTCTATAAGGCCGGATTTGCCACCAGCCAGGAGGCGTATGACGAAGCAGTGAACGGGGTGTTCGCCTCATTGGAGCGTCTGGAGCAGATCCTTGGCCAGCATCGTTACCTGACCGGCGACCGTCTGACCGAAGCCGATCTGCGGCTGTGGACTACCCTGGTGCGTTTCGATCCGGTGTACGTTACCCACTTCAAATGCGATAAGCGCCGCATCAGCGATTACCTGAACCTGTACGGTTTCCTGCGCGATATTTATCAACTGCCGGGCATCGCCGACACCGTCGATCTGGCGCATATCCGCAATCACTATTATCGCAGCCACGCCACCATCAACCCGCACGGTATTATTTCCATCGGGCCGGTACAGGATCTGGACGAGCCGCACGGGCGCGACCAGCGGTTCGGTTAATAAAAACCCCGCTGATTGAGGCGGGGTTTTGTTTAGCGCTGGATAAACAGGCGCGGGATTTCACGCAGGAACCAGGCCTTGGCCTCTCCCATGCTGTCACGCCGCCAGGCCATGATAATATCTGCCTCGCGGCTGTATTCCGGCCCCACAACCCGCAGCCGCCCGGCAGCGATATCCTGTTCCACCATCGGGTATGGCATGGTGGCAACCCCCAGCCCCGCCAGCAGCGCCAGCCGTTTATCTTCAATGGTACTGACGGTCAGACGCTGCTGCTTGTCGAGCAACTGTACCGTCAATACCGGCCGCTCACGCGCGGTATCCGCCACCGCGATGCCGCGATATTTGACCCGCGTGGTTTCCGACAGCGGCTCCGGCTCCAGGTGAATCGGATGATCCGGCGCGGCGACGTACACGCTCATGACCTTGTACAGCTTGCGGGTGTTGATCTCCGACGAAGCGCGAAAATGCATGTCTGGTGCAATAACGATATCCGCACGCCCTTGCTCCAGTCGCTCCCAGGCACCGGCCAGCACCTCGGTAAAAATCGACACCTGGGTATTGGCTTTCAACGCCAGCTTGTCAACCAGTGGGAACAACAGGCTCGGCGGCGACAGCGCCTCGCTGACGATGGTCAGATGGGTTTCCCAGCCACGCGCCAACGCTTCGGCATCGGTGGTCAGTTTGTCTGCCGCCTCCAGCAGCACCCGACCGCGCTCCAATAGCATGCGCCCAACGTTGGTGAATTTGGTGCGGTGTCCAGAGCGGTCAAACAGCACCACGTCCAACTCTTCTTCCAGTTTTTGCATGGTATAGCTGAGCGCCGACGGCACTCGCCCCAATTCATCGGCCGCCGCCGCGAAACTGCCACGCCGATCAATCGCATCCATTACCCGTAACGCCTCAAGCGTTAACGCCCGATCTCTGGCCATCGCTTCTCTCTGTCAGGAAATTTGAATATGCCGACCAGATTAACTGGCTAACAATCCGTCGTCCAGATGCTTACCATTTATATCAAACATACTTTCCGCGGTTTCTCTGGCAGTCACCATGGTTCACGCCGGTTACGGGACAGCCCGTACGCCGGCCAAACCGCTTGGCAGCCCGGCGCGTGGAGTATTCGGAACCTTTTTAGAGAGCCGATTGCCATGATTACATGCAGAACAGCAGAACAGTGCGGGCAAGCTGACTTTGGTTGGCTGCAGGCTCGCTATACCTTTTCCTTCGGCCATTATTTTGACCCGAAACTGATGGGCTATGCCTCGCTGCGGGTACTGAATCAGGAAGTGCTGGCACCGGGTGCGTCGTTTCAACCGCGCACCTATCCCAACGTCGATATTCTGAATCTGATCCTGCAAGGCGAAGCGGAATACCGTGACAGCGACGGCAATACCCTGCGCGCGGCCGCCGGTGACGCTTTACTGCTGGCGACCCAGCAGGGGCTCAGCTACAGCGAGCAGAATATCAGCACCACCACCCCGCTGACGCGTATCCAGCTGTGGCTGGACGCCTGCCCGGAACGCAGTAACAAACGCGAGCAGCGCCTGACGTTGTCAGCGCAGGCGCATACCCTGCTGGCCTCGCCGGATGGTGAGCACGACAGCCTGCAGTTGCGCCAGCAAGTGTGGATCCACCACCTGGATCTGCAACCGGGCGAGGAACAAACGCTGGCGTTGCACGGGCCGCGCGCCTATTTACAGTCGATCCACGGCTCGCTGACCGCCGTCGGCGGGCAGAATGCGACGCAGCAGCTGACCTGCGGCGATGGCGCATTCGTACACGATGAGCATCGCCTGACGCTGCGTGCCACGACCCCACTGCGTGCGTTGCTGATTGATTTGCCGATATAAAGGGGCACGCGGAGGTTCGGTGGCACAAAAAGAAAAACCCCGCGCAGCAGACGCTACGCGGGGCTTATTGATAGAGGGAGTTGACCGGTAAGCCGGGTTCTGTCGTGGACAGTCATTCCTCTAGGCCAGCAATCGCTCACTGGCTCAAGCAGCCTACCCGGGTTCAGTACGGGCCGTACCATGCGAACCCCTATTTGGCCTTGCTCCGGGTGGAGTTTACCGTGCCACGGACTGTTGCCAGCCGCGCGGTGCGCTCTTACCGCACCCTTTCACCCTTACCTGATCCCGCTTGCGCGGGCCATCGGCGGTTTGCTCTCTGTTGCACTAGTCGTAGGCTTGCGCCTCCCAGGCGTTACCTGGCACCCTGCCCTATGGAGCCCGGACTTTCCTCCCCTCCATCTGTCTCCTCAAAGAGGACGGCAATGAAGCGGCGACTGTCTGGTCAACTCCGGCGCGGATAGTAGCGTTGCGCTGGCGACAGGTCAACCGCTTTACGGCTGTTGTTGCTCTAAAGCGTGCTTATACAGGGCATTTTTCTTCACGCCGTGGATTTCCGCCGTCAGCGCCGCCGCCTTCTTGAGCGGCAGCTCTTGTTGCAACAGCGCCAGCGTACGCAGCGCTTCCGGCGGCAGGGCGTCCTCCTGCGGCTTGTGGCCTTCGACGATCAGCACCATCTCCCCACGGCGACGCACCTCGTCTTCCTGTACCCAGGCCAGCAGTTCGCCAACCGGCGCGCCATGAATCGACTCCCAGGTCTTGGTCAGTTCGCGCGCCAGTACCACGTAGCGTTCCGGCCCCCACACCGTCACCATGTCCTGTAAACTTTCCAGCAGGCGGTGAGTGGACTCATAGAAAATCAGCGTACGCGGTTCCTCTGCCAGCGCCAGCAGGGTATCCTTGCGTCCTTTGGTTTTCGCCGGCAGGAACCCTTCGTAGCAGAAGCGGTCTGAAGCGACGCCGGCCGCGCACAGCGCCGTGGTCGCCGCGCAGGCGCCCGGCAATGGCACCACGCGCACGCCCGCTTCGCGGCAACGGCGCACCAGGTGATAACCAGGATCGTTAATCAGCGGCGTTCCAGCATCGGAAACCAGCGCAATACTCTGGCCTTCCCGCAGTTTCGCCAGCAGTTGATCCGCCTTTTGCTGTTCATTATGGTCGTGCAGGGCAAACAGTCGCGCATTGATGGCGAAGTGCTGCAACAATAACCCGGTATGACGCGTGTCTTCCGCCGCGATCAGATCAACGCTCTTCAGTACCTCTAACGCACGGTGGGTAATATCGCCCAAATTGCCGATGGGAGTGGGCACCACGTACAGCGTTGATGCAGAAATGACTGATTGTTGGTGTTGATTCATTGTTTCATCCGGGTTGCCGATTTAATATTGAGCATCTTGAAAAAAACATCACTGGATACAGTATGCTTTCCTCAACATTCGTTCGTACCAAAGCAGGGCGTTTTATGCCTGTTGTAGTGGCAGCCTTACTTCTCGCAGGCTGTCCGAGCCAGGCCCCGCAAACTCCGCCCGCCAATATCCAGGACGAGGCGAGCGCCAGCTCCGATTACTATCTGCAACAGTGGCAGCAGAGCAGCGATGATAACAAGGCTGACTGGCAATTACTTGCTATTCGCGCATTGTTGCGTGAAGGAAAACTGCCACAGGCCAATCAGCAGCTGGGCACGCTGCCGCAAAACCTCAGCAGCGTTCAGCAGCTTGAACGCCAGCTGTTGACCGCCGAACTGCAAATCGCCGGCAAGAATGTCAGCGCCGCACGCAGCACCCTGAGCCGCATCGACAACGCTTCGCTGTCACCGAATCAGCGGGTGCGCTTCTATCAGGCGCAGATCGCCGCCAATCAGGGTAAGCCTTCGCTGCCGCTGATCCGCGCCTACATCGCGCAAGAGCCGCTGCTCAACGACAAGGCGCATCAGGACAACCTGGACAAAACCTGGCAAGCGTTGCTGGGGCTGACGCCGCAGGACATGAACAGCCTGGTGATCAACGCCGATGAAAATGTTCTGCAAGGCTGGCTGGATCTGCTGCGTGTCTATCATGAAAACCGCCAGGATCCGGACATGCTGAAAGCCGGCATCAAAGACTGGCAGAACCGCTACCCACAGAACCCGGCAGCCAAAAGCCTGCCAACCCAACTGAATCAGGTGCTCAACTTCACCCAGGCGTCGACCGCCAAAATCGCCCTGCTGCTGCCGTTGAACGGCCAGGCGAAAGTGTTCGCCGACGCTATTGCGCAAGGCTTCGACGCGGCGAAGAACGGCACGGCAGTCAATGCGCCGGTGCAACCACAGCCACCGGTCAATAACCCGGAGCAGCCGGTCACGGCACCGCAGGCGGTGTCGAGCGATCCTAACGCCAATGGTGCAGTAAGCACCTCGGCACCGACCGAGCAGCCAGCGCCAGTGACACCGGCACAGCCTGCCGAAGCAGCGCCAGCGCCTATCACGCCGCCACAGGCCGCCAATGCCCAGGTGAAGGTGTATGACACCTCTAGCCAGCCGCTGAGCGCACTGCTGGCCCAGGCGCAGCAGGACGGCGCCACGCTGGTAGTCGGCCCGCTGTTGAAAAACAACGTCGACCAGCTGTCCGCTACATCAACCACGTTGAACGTGCTGGCGCTCAATCAGCCGGAAACGCCAAAAGACAATCCAAACATCTGTTATTTTGCCCTGTCACCGGAAGATGAAGCGCGCGATGCCGCCAATCACATCTGGCAACAGCAAAAACGCCAGCCGCTGCTGCTGGTGCCACGCGGTGCCTTCGGCGATCGCGTCGCCAAGGCCTTTGCCGCCGAATGGCAGAAACTGGGCGGTCAAACCGTGCTGCAACAGGGGCTCGGCTCCACCGGTGAGCTGCGTCAGATGGTCAATTCCGGCGGCATTCGCATGACCGGCACACCGGTAGCCGCCAGCGCGCCGGCGCCCCAGTCGGTCACCATCGCCGGACTGACCATTCCCGCACCGCCGAGCGACATTCCGGCCGCCACCGGCGGCAGCGTTGATGCGGTTTATATTGTCGCTACCCAGTCGCAGCTGACGCTGATCAAACCGATGATCGACATGACCACCAGCTCGCGCAGCAAACCGGCGATGTACGCCAGCTCACGCAGCTATCAAGCCGGCGCCGGCCCGGATTTCCGTCTGGAAATGGAAGGCCTGCAGTTCAGCGATATTCCGCTGTTGGCCGGGGCCAACCCGCAGTTGATGCAACAGGCCAGCGCCAGATTCCATAACGACTATTCCCTGGTGCGGTTGTATGCCATGGGGATGGACGCCTGGCAATTGGCCAATCATTTCTCTGAAATGCGTCAACTGCCCGGCTTCCAGGTGTCCGGTACCACCGGCATGCTGACCTCATCTGCCAACTGTGTGATCAACAGGAAACTGCCTTGGCTGCAATACCGTCAGGGACAGGTCGTTCCGGCCTCCTGAGTCGGCGCGCCAGCGGGGCGGGCTATGAGTTACAGGCCCGCCGCCATCTGGAACGCGCCGGGCTGGTTTTTGTCGCCGCCAATGTGACGGTGCGCGGCGGCGAGCTTGATCTGATCATGCGCGATGGGCAAACCTGGGTGTTCGTTGAAGTGCGCTACCGGCGTAACGCCGACTTTGGCGGTGCCGCTGCCAGCGTCACTTACCGCAAACAGCAGCGTTTGCTGCACGCCGCCGCCGTCTGGCTGGCCGCACGCGGCGCCAGTTTCGATACTTCGCCGTGCCGTTTTGACGTTTTGGCCTTTACCGGTAGCCAGGTAGAATGGATAGCCAACGCCTTCAATGCGGATTAACGTTGGCGGTGTAAGCCGCCCTTTGACTTAGTGGATTAATACAACGTGCTGGATAGAATCAAAGCTTGTTTTACCGAAAGTATCCAAACTCAGATTGCGGCAGCGGAAGCCTTGCCGGATGCCATATCCCGCGCTGCCATGACGCTGGTCCAATCGCTGTTGAACGGCAATAAAATTCTGTGCTGCGGCAATGGCACCTCGGCGGCCAATGCACAGCACTTCGCCGCCAGCATGATAAACCGCTTTGAAACCGAGCGCCCAAGCCTGCCGGCGATTGCGCTCAATGCTGATAATGTCGTACTGACGGCCATCAGCAACGACCGACTGCATGATGAAGTGTACGCCAAGCAGGTGCGTGCGCTTGGCCATGCTGGCGATGTACTGCTGGCCATCTCCACCCGCGGCAATAGCCGTGATATTGTGAAAGCGGTCGAAGCCGCGGTAACGCGAGATATGACCATCGTGGCGCTTACGGGTTACGACGGCGGGGAACTGGCCGGTTTGCTCGGTCAGCAGGATGTAGAAATCCGTATCCCATCACACCGCAGTTCACGTATTCAGGAAATGCATATGCTGACAGTAAATTGCCTGTGCGACCTGATTGATAATACGCTGTTTCCCCACCAGGACGATTAATAGCCTAATGAGATAGGCGCTAGGAGTTAGAATGAAACTTCGATCCATCTATGCCGTATTGCTCGGCGCGCTGTTGCTACAGGGTTGCGTGCCGGCAGTGGTGGTCGGCAGCGCGGCTGTCGCCACCAAGACCGCTACCGATCCACGGACTATTGGCACTCAGGTCGACGACGGCACTTTGGAAGCCCGGGTTGAAAACGCCTTGAGTAAAGATCAACAACTGAAAAAAGACGCGCGCGTCGTGGCTACCGCCTATCAGGGTAAAGTGCTGTTGACCGGGCAGGCACCCACTACCGATCTGGCCAGCCGCGCCAAACAGATCGCCCTCGGCGTTGAAGGGGCAGTAGAAGTGTACAGCGAAATCCGTCAGGGTACGCCGGTCAGCCTCAGCACCGCGTCGATGGATACCTGGATCACCACCAAGGTGCGTTCGCAGATCCTCACCAGCGATACGGTGAAATCGTCGAACGTGAAAGTGACCACTGAAAATGGCGAAGTATTCCTGCTCGGTCTGGTCACCGAACAGGAAGGCAAGTCGGCGGCACAAATCGCCAGCCAGGTCAGCGGCGTGAAACACGTCACTACCGCGTTCACCTATCTGAAGTAATCTGACCGGGGCGAAGCGCCGTTGCTTCGCCCCAATACCCTGCTCAGTCCAAGCCGTTGGCTTTTAAAAATCCTTCGCCGCCCAGTTGGCGCATCTGACGCAAAATCCACTGCTGACGCTGTATCACGTAACCGGAAGGCGCATCGGCTTTAAAGCGATGCGGGTTTGGCAACACCGCCGCCAGTAACGCGGCTTCCGACGCGCTGAGACGCTTGGCCGGCTTGTTGAAATAACGCTGCGACGCCTCTTCCACGCCAAAAACGCCATCCCCCAGTTCAACAATGTTGAGATATACCGTCAGAATGCGCCGCTTGGTCCAGACCAGTTCGATACCACCGGTCAGGCCGGCCTCCAGCCCCTTGCGCAACCAGCTGCGGCCGTCCCACAGGAACAGGTTTTTGGCCGTCTGCTGAGACAGCGTCGAGGCGCCGCGAATGCGCGTCGGACGTCGCTCGTTGTGATCGAGCGCTTTTTCGATGGCGGCCACATCGAAGCCCCAATGTTCGGGAAACTTCTGATCCTCCGCCGCCATCACCGCCAGCGCCATCGTGGGCGAGATTTCATCCATCGATACCCAATCGGAATGCGCGACATAACCGAAATCCCCCTGCAACCAGGCACCGATCTGCCGTTCGATCATCACCGCGGAAAACGGCACCGGCAGAAAGGCAAATAGCACTATCCCCGCCAGCCACAGGCCGATAACCGCGAGGACGCCACGCTTGAACCAAAGCCACGGCAGGAGAAAAAGCGATTTACGCCCCGATTTCCTCATTCGCTCAGTTCCAGCACTCGTGAAACCAGCTTATCAATACCGCTTGCCGCTTCGGCGATCGATTGCGCCAACATGTATGCCGGGGTGGTCACCACTTTGTTTTCAATGTCGACCACAATGTCATCAACCGGACAAATCACCGGCTCACCGCCCATGGCATCAATAACCTCGCCCAGATCGGGATCGTTACCAATGGTCAGACGCACCTGGTGATCCAGTATTTTTGGCAACAGCGCCGGTGAAATACACATAAAACCAATTGGTTTATTTGCCTTATGCATTTGACGTGTAAGATTTGCCAAATCCATGTCAACGTCGCACTCCTGCCCTTGTGCCGCAAAGCTGCTGAGGTTCTTGGCTGCGCCGAACCCACCTGGCACGATCAACGCATCCAGCTGCGCGGCGTCCGCCGCGGAAAGCGGCTGTATCTTTCCGCGCGCGATACGGGCGGACTCAACCAACACGTTGCGCTGCTCGCTGACTTCATCGCCAGATAAATGATTAATTACATGCAGTTGTGGCTTATCCGGTGCAAAGCACACCGCCTGCACTCCCGCACGGTCCAATGCCAGCAGCGTCAGCACCGCTTCGTGGATTTCCGTACCGTCGTAAACCCCACAACCGCTCAGTACCACCCCGACCTGTTTCATCGCCCTTCTCCTCATCAATACTGTCAACGGGTTTGCGTTCTGAGTTGACAAACACTAATCTACATCACACATTTTAATGAATCTTCTAACATGAAAGCTTACATTTGCTATGTTGTTGGCTGTATGATGTTTAGGAATTCATTACAACCTGCTCGACCAGAACACTGAAAACCAATACGCAGGTCACGATTTCCCTGGTGTTGGCGCAATATTCGCGCACCCCGGCCTAGGTCGGGGTCATTTTTTTTCAGCGTTCTCAACCCACGCACGCAGTACCGCCACGTCGTTAGGCCATTCCTGTTTCAGTTCGTCGACCCAGTCCTGTACGTTGTCCCACCATGCCGGTAACGTTGGCGTCTGGATTTGCTGCGCCAATTGCTGCAGGTGACGCAAACCAACCGACCCGGCGGCGCCCTTGATCTTGTGCCCTTCCTCGGCGATGCCTTTCTGATCGCGAGCGGTCATGTTGGAATCCAGTACCGCCAGATAACCTGGCATCATTTGTTCGAACATCTCCAGGCTTTGGTGAATCAGCTGTGGCCCAACCAGATCCATGTACTGTTCCAGCATGGCGGTATCCAGTAACGATTCATTAATCTGCATCGCTTTGTGCTCCAGTTTTTTTGTCGCATGAGAAGGTTGATGGCCCCAGTAACGGGTGATCATCGTGGTCAGAGCCGGCACCGAGAGCGGTTTGCTCAGCACATCGTCCATACCCGCATCCAGGTACTCTTTCTTGTCTTTCAGCACGTTGGCCGTCAGCGCAATCAGCGGCGGCAGCGCCTGGCCGGCATAGCGCTGATGCAACTCACGCGCGATATCCAGCCCGGTCATGTCCGGCAACTGGATATCCAGCAACACCAGATCGAACTCGTCGGGATCGAACATCGCCAGCGCCTGCGCGCCGTTCATCGCCACCTCGACGCTGTTGCCCAGTTTTTCCAGCACCGAGCGCGCCACAATCACGTTCAATTCGATGTCCTCAACCAGCAGGATGTGCAGCGCCGGCAACGGCAGCGGCTCCTCGGTGTGCGCGGCGGCGACTTCCTGTTGCACCGCTGGTGCCTTAATCGTCAGGGTAAAGCAAGAACCGTGCCCCGGACGGCTGTTAACCGTGATATCGCCGCCCATGCTCTGTGCCAGTCGCTTGGAAACCGCCAGGCCGATACCGGTGCCGGTTGCCGGACGCCCACCGCGCTGATCTTTGACCTGATAGTACATGGCGAAGATTTTGTCCTGCTCATCCTGTGGAATGCCCATGCCGGAGTCTTCAACCTCAAATACCAGCTTTTCCTGCCCATCCCGGCGCACACGCACCACGATTTGCCCCTGTTGAGTGAACTTCACCGCGTTACCGATCAGGTTCCACAGGATTTGGCGCAGGCGCGTGCCGTCGGTAATCACCTGCTGCGGCAGCGGTTGCTGAGGATCCAGCACGAACTGCAGGCCCTTCGGCTGAGCCAGCAGACCGGACAGGTTTTCCAGATCGGCAAGGAAACCAGTAAAATCAACCGGTTGATTATCGAGCTGTACCTTGCGGCGCTCCAGCTTGTCCATCTCGATAATATCGTTAAAGATATTGCCGAGGGTGATGGCGCTGACGTGAATGGTTTTCAGGTATTTGAGCTGTTCATCGTCGAGCTCGGTATCGAGCAGTATGCGACTCAGGCCGACAATGCCATTAAGCGGCGTACGAAGCTCGTGGCTGATCGTTGAGATAAAGGTAGTCTTGTCCCTGCTGGCGTTCTCCAACGCGTCCTGATAGCGCTTACGCTCGGTTATATCGCGTCCGAAGCCCATCAGCCCGTGGCGTTTGCCCACCCGATCGTAAAACGGCACTTTACGCAGCTCGAAACAGGCTTTGCGACCATCCGGGTACACCAGCCACTGTTCATAGGTCAGCGAGACGTTATGGCGGAACACCTTTTCGTCGGTTTCGATCACTTTGTCGGCGATATCCTGCTCATACACATCGTATGGCGTCAGGCCGATCAGCTGTTTCTCGCTTTTGCCGGTCAGCAGTTCCATGGCACGGTTGCAGCCGGAAAACTCTTTGTCTTCATTACGGTAGTAAACCAGATCCGGCGAAGCGTCGAGGAAGGAGCGCAGCAGCGCCGACTGTTGCCCCAGCTCAATCTGCGCCAGCTCGCGCTGTTCCATCTCTTCTTTCAGCTTGTCCATCACCTGCAAACGCGCTTCTTCTGCCTTGATGCGATCGGCAATTTCCTGATTGAGCTGGGTAATGTTGTCCTTCAGTTGCTGATTCAATTGCAAATCGCGGTGACGCATTTCTTCCAGCTTGTCCACCAGCCGCGCCAGTCGCTGGCGTGACTCCTCCAGTTGCTCCACCACCACCGACAGAAAATAGACCGCCCAGGGGGTGATCAACAGCCCGAAGAAGATTGAGCGCACGACGTCGATGCTTTCAACTTCGCCACGCAGCAGCATGGTCACCGCCATCTGGACGATCATCGCCAGCACCACCAACGCCGACGCCAGCAACAGTGAGAAGCGCACCAGCCCCAGCTTCACCATCAGATCAACGTAGTACTGGGCCAATACCCGGATTTGCTTCATAAACCGCTCCCGACAGACATAGGGGGTAAATCATACCGCAAATAGCCGCATCGCTGCGATTAGCACAATGGAAGTGTGAAAAAGCCGGCAAATCAGCTCAGACAGGGGCGTAGCGCAACGCCGCCGCCAGCGCGGCACCTTGTCCGCCGTGACGTAACAGATAGCTACCGACCGCCTGCATGCCGCTCCAGCGGTTTTCGCACCATAATGGTGCCAACAACGTCGGCCGGCGCGCATAGGCAGACAGACGATGAAACACCACGTCGCGCGGCGTATGGCGGATCATTTCACCGGCGCTGGCGGCATAGTCCTCCAGCGTCAGTACCGGCTGACGCCCGGCCTGCCAGGCGCGCGCCAGGATACTGCCGGCCACCACCTGCAGCGGATGCAGTTTGATGCCGTCTACGCCTGCGGCTACTACCGCCACAAGCGTCGCCAGATGATCGGCCGGCGTTTCGCCCGGCAGGCCGACAATCAGATGGCAGCAGACCTTCAGGCCACGTTCGCGCGCTCGCCGCGCGGTCTGTTGGTAACAGCAGAAATCATGCCCGCGATTGATGCGTTTCAGCGTTTTATCGTGTGCGGTCTGCAACCCCAGTTCGAGCCATACTTCATACCCCTGGGCACGGTAGCCGGCCAACAGATCGAGCGCTGCCTCCGGTACGCAGTCCGGTCGGGTACCGACGCAGATGCCCACCATGTTCGCCTGCTCAAGCGCCTGCCGATACAGGCTTTCCAGCAGCGCCACCTCGGCATAGGTACTGGTATAGGCCTGAAAATAGGCCAGATAGCGTTTGGCGCGATTGACCTTGCCAGCCTGCGCCGCCAGCTGTTCGGCGATGGTTTGCCGGCGCATTTGCTCATCGGCGAACGACGCCACATTGCAAAAGGTGCAGCCGCCGCGCCCTACGGTGCCATCGCGGTTTGGGCAGTTGAAACCACCGTGCAGCGTGAGTTTATGGACCTTTTCGCCATGACGGCGTTGAAGATCGGCACCAAACATATTGACTAATTGTGGCAACTGCATAATCTTGGTGTTTCTCTGTGTTCAAAGCCGCGATGCTAATTAGAAACGGCTTTTCCTGCGATGACAGAGATCAACGCTTTTCTTCAAAGGCCTCACCAGGCATAACTATTCATTATAAATGCAAATAAAATCACCACACCTGCGATGAATTATTCTAATTTCATAGCAGTGGTTTTGCCCAGTATGACAGACTAATGAAAAATAGTTACAAACAACAAAATAGTCAGATTTACTGGAATAATATTCTGCCATTCCAGCCCGCACTAGCATGGTGCAGAGATCCAGCGGTTGCACTATAGTGAGACAGCTCACATTTCTTCGGCGGTCAGCGCCATGCTGATCCAGGTCAAATAACATTAAAAAACATTATAAATCAAAGAATTAATTACTTTTACCGCCATTTAAAAGGTCCATAAGCCTATATTTGACCTGCGTATTCTTTCTCGATAAGTTGGAAGTCCGCTGGAAGCTTTCTGGACGGGCAAACGACTCGTCATATTTATGCAGTAATTTAAGACTCCCTCTTAAAACAAGTCTTCACCACTTGTGATAACCGTCACGAGAGGCCCTTAACGGAGGGCGGAAAAGCAGATTGGCGTTATGAATACCTCATGGATATATCACGGGTATTCGCCGATTGAGCGTCTGCCCAAGCGCGTTAAGCCGCTCGTGCACCGGTTGTGAGAGTCACGCAGAGCCTGGGGAGGTTCACTGATATGTTGTACGACAAATCCCTAGAGAGGGACAACTGTGGTTTCGGCCTGATCGCCCACATAGAAGGCGAACCTAGCCATAAGGTAGTGCGTACCGCTATTCACGCACTGGCCCGTATGCAGCACCGTGGCGCAATTCTTGCTGACGGCAAGACTGGCGACGGTTGCGGCCTGTTATTGCAAAAGCCCGATCGCTTTTTCCGCATGGTTGCCGAAGAGCGCGGCTGGCGCTTAGCCAAGAATTACGCCGTCGGCATGATGTTCCTCAGTCAGGACGAGGAACAGGCTCGTGCCAGCCGCCGCATTGTGGAAGAAGAACTGCAAAACGAAACGCTGTCGATCGTCGGCTGGCGTGAAGTACCGACCAACCCGGACGTACTGGGTGAAATTGCGCTCTCTTCCCTGCCGCGTATTGAACAGATTTTTGTTAATGCCCCGGCCGGCTGGCGTCCGCGCGACATGGAGCGCCGCCTGTTTGTGGCACGCCGCCGCATTGAAAAACGCGTGCAAGAGGTGCAGGACGACAGCTTCTACGTCTGCAGCTTCTCCAACCTGGTGACGATCTACAAAGGCCTGTGCATGCCGGCGGATCTGCCGCGCTTTTATCTGGATCTGGCAGATTTGCGCCTGGAATCGGCCATTTGCCTGTTCCACCAGCGCTTTTCCACCAATACCGTGCCACGCTGGCCGCTGGCGCAACCGTTTCGCTATCTGGCGCACAACGGCGAGATCAACACCATCACCGGTAACCGTCAGTGGGCGCGCGCCCGTACCTATAAATTCCAGACGCCGCTGATCCCGGATTTGCAATCTGCGGCGCCTTTCGTCAACGAAACCGGTTCCGACTCCAGCTCGCTGGACAACATGCTGGAACTGCTGCTGGCAGGCGGGATGGATCTGATCCGCGCCATGCGTCTGCTGGTGCCGCCAGCCTGGCAGAACAACCCTGACATGGACGGCGATCTGCGCGCCTTCTTCGACTTCAACTCGATGCACATGGAACCGTGGGACGGCCCGGCGGGCATCGTCATGTCCGATGGCCGCTACGCCGCCTGTAACCTTGACCGTAACGGTCTGCGCCCGGCGCGCTATGTCATCACCAAAGACAAGCTGATCACCTGCGCGTCGGAAGTCGGCATCTGGGATTATCAACCGGACGAAGTGGTCGAAAAAGGCCGCGTTGGCCCCGGCGAACTGATGGTGATCGACACCCGCAGCGGCCGTATTCTGCACTCTGCCGAAACCGACAACGATCTGAAGAGCCGCCATCCTTACAAAGAGTGGATGGAGAAAAACGTCAAGCGGCTGGTGCCGTTCGAAGACCTGCCGGAAGACCAGGTCGGCAGCCGCGAGCTGGACGACGCTACGCTGGAAACCTACCAGAAGCAGTTCGGCTACAGCAGCGAAGAGCTCGATCAGGTGATCCGCGTGTTGGGCGAGATTGGCCAGGAAGCTACCGGTTCAATGGGCGACGATACCCCCTTCGCCGTGCTCTCCAGCCGTCCGCGTATCATTTATGATTACTTCCGCCAGCAGTTCGCCCAGGTCACCAACCCGCCGATCGATCCACTACGCGAAGCGCATGTGATGTCACTGGCGACCAGTATCGGCCGTGAAATGAACGTGTTTTGCGAGGCCGAAGGCCAGGCACACCGTCTGAGCTTTAAATCGCCAATTCTGCTGTATTCGGACTTCAAACAGCTCACTACGCTGGAAGGCGAATACTATCGCGCCGACACGCTGGATCTGACCTTCGATCCGGCAGAGCAGGATCTGGAGCAGAAGATCCGCGCCCTGTGCGATGAAGCGGAACGCAAGGTACGCGACGGCGCAGTGCTGCTGGTGTTGTCCGATCGCGCCATTGCACCGAACCGTTTGCCAGTACCGGCACCGATGGCCGTGGGCGCGGTGCAGACCCGTCTGGTTGAAAAAAGCCTGCGCTGCGATGCCAATATCATCGTTGAAACCGCCAGCGCCCGCGATCCACACCACTTTGCCGTGCTGTTGGGCTTTGGCGCTACCGCCATCTACCCGTACCTGGCTTATGAAACACTGGCCAAACTGGTGGACAGCCAGGCGATCGACAAAAAATACCGCGACGTGATGCTCAACTACCGCAACGGCATCAACAAGGGGCTGTACAAGATCATGTCCAAAATGGGCATTTCGACCGTAGCCTCTTACCGCTGCTCCAAACTGTTTGAAGCCGTTGGCCTGCATCGCGATCTGTCCGACCTGTGTTTCCAGGGCGTGGTCAGCCGCATCAGCGGAGCCAGCTTCAGCGACTTCCAGCAGGATCTGCAAAACCTGTCCAAGCGCGCCTGGCTCAAGCGCAAGCCGCTGGATCAGGGCGGCCTGCTGAAGTTCGTCCACGGCGGCGAATATCATGCCTATAACCCGGACGTGGTCAACACGCTGCAAAAAGCAGTGCACAGCGGTGAATACGCCGATTACCAGGCTTACGCCAAGCTGGTTAACCAGCGTCCGGTGGCCATGCTGCGCGATCTGCTGGCCATTACGCCAAAAGGCGCGCCAATCCCGGTAGATCAGGTTGAACCGGCAGAATCGCTGTTCGGCCGTTTTGATACCGCGGCAATGTCGATCGGCGCCCTCAGCCCGGAAGCTCACGAGTCATTGGCCATCGCCATGAATAGCCTCGGCGGCTTCTCCAACTCCGGCGAAGGCGGCGAAGACCCGGCGCGTTACCGCACCAACAAAGTGTCGCGCATCAAACAGGTTGCGTCCGGCCGCTTCGGCGTGACTCCGGCCTATCTGGTTAACGCCGACGTGATCCAGATTAAGGTCGCTCAGGGAGCGAAACCGGGTGAAGGCGGTCAGTTGCCGGGCGACAAGGTCACACCGTACATCGCCAAGCTGCGCTATTCGGTACCGGGTGTAACGCTGATTTCCCCGCCGCCGCACCACGATATCTATTCGATTGAGGATCTGGCCCAGCTGATTTTCGACCTGAAACAGGTCAACCCGAAGGCGGTGATTTCGGTGAAACTGGTGTCCGAACCGGGCGTTGGTACCATCGCGACCGGCGTGGCCAAGGCCTATGCCGACCTGATCACCATCGCCGGCTACGACGGCGGCACCGGCGCCAGCCCACTGTCTTCCGTCAAATACGCCGGCTGTCCGTGGGAACTCGGCCTGGTAGAAACTCAGCAGGCGCTGGTAGCCAACGGTCTGCGTCACAAGATCCGCCTGCAGGTTGATGGCGGTCTGAAGACCGGCGTCGACATCGTCAAAGCCGCAATCCTCGGCGCGGAAAGCTTCGGCTTCGGCACCGGGCCAATGGTAGCGCTCGGCTGTAAATACCTGCGTATCTGCCACCTGAACAACTGCGCCACCGGCGTAGCCACTCAGGATGAAAAACTGCGCCGTGACCATTATCACGGCTTGCCGGAACGCGTGACCAATTACTTCCAGTTTATCGCACGGGAAACCCGCGAGATCATGGCGTCGCTGGGGGTCAGCCAACTGGTGGATCTGATTGGCCGCACCGAGTTCCTCACCGAACTGGACGGCATTTCCGCCAAGCAGAACAAGCTGGATCTGTCGCCGTTGCTGCAAACCGCTACGCCGCATCCGGGCAAGGCGGTGTATTGCACCGAAAGCAGCAACCCGGCGTTCGACCGCGGTCTGCTGAATAAAGAGCTGCTGGCACAGGCTGAACCGTTTATCGAAGCGAAACACAGCAAGACGTTCTACTTTGATATTCGCAACACCGACCGTTCAGTGGGGGCAACGCTGTCCGGCGCAATTGCTGCGGTACATGGCGATCAGGGTATGGCGGCGGATCCGATCAAGGCGCACTTCTCCGGCACCGCCGGCCAGAGCTTCGGCGTATGGAACGCCGGCGGCGTTGAGCTGACCCTGACCGGCGACGCCAACGACTATGTCGGCAAGGGCATGGCTGGCGGCAGCATCGCCGTTCGTCCACCGGTCGGCTCCGCCTTCCGCAGTTTTGAGGCCAGCATCATCGGCAATACCTGCCTGTATGGCGCCACCGGCGGCAAGCTGTTCGCCGCTGGCCGTGCGGGCGAACGTTTTGCGGTGCGCAACTCCGGTGCCATCACCGTCGTTGAAGGCATCGGCGATAATGGCTGCGAATACATGACCGGCGGCATCGTCTGTGTGCTGGGCAAAACCGGCATCAACTTTGGTGCCGGCATGACCGGCGGCTTTGCCTACGTATTGGATGAAGACGGTGAATTCCGTAAACGCGTGAACCCGGAGCTGGTAGAGGTATTGGACGTCGATCAGTTGGCGATCCATGAAGAACACCTGCGAGGCCTGATTACCGAGCACGTGCAGGCGACCGGCTCTGCACGCGCCGAGGAAATTCTGGCCAACTGGCCGGAATGGGCGTCGAAGTTCGCGCTGGTCAAGCCGAAGTCCAGTGATGTGAAGGCATTATTGGGTCACCGTAGTCGTTCCGCAGCCGAGCTGCGGGTTCAGGCGCAGTAAGAGGTCATCAATGAGTCAGAATGTGTATCAATTTATCGACTTGCAGCGCGTTGATCCGCCAAAGAAACCGCTGAAGATCCGTAAAATTGAGTTTGTAGAGATTTACGAGCCGTTTTCGGAAACCCAGGCGAAAGCGCAGGCAGACCGTTGCCTGTCGTGCGGCAACCCTTACTGCGAATGGAAGTGTCCAGTTCACAACTACATTCCGAACTGGCTGAAGCTGGCTAACGAGGGTCGCATCATGGAGGCGGCGGATCTGGCACACCAGACCAACAGCCTGCCGGAAGTCTGCGGCCGCGTGTGTCCCCAGGATCGTCTGTGCGAGGGGTCATGTACCCTGAACGACGAATTCGGCGCAGTGACCATCGGCAATATCGAACGCTATATCAGCGATAAAGCAATCGAGATGGGCTGGAAACCCGATATGTCGCACGTGCAGCCGACCGGCAAGCGCGTGGCAATCATCGGTGCCGGCCCAGCCGGCCTGGCCTGTGCCGACGTACTGACCCGCAACGGCGTGAAAGCGGTGGTTTACGATCGTCACCCCGAGATCGGCGGCCTGCTGACCTTCGGCATTCCGGCCTTCAAGCTGGAAAAAGAGGTAATGGTCAAACGCCGTCACATCTTCAGTGAGATGGGCATCGAGTTCCAGCTCAATACCGAAGTCGGCAAAGACGTCACCATGGATGCGCTGTTGAACGACTACGACGCGGTGTTCCTTGGGGTCGGCACCTACCAATCGATGCGCGGTGGACTGGACAACGAAGACGCGCCGGGGGTGTACGACGCGCTGCCGTTCCTGATTGCCAATACCAAGCAGCTGATGGGCTACGACGCCAGCGTGCAGGAGCCCTACGTCAGTATGGAAGGCAAACGCGTGGTGGTGCTGGGCGGTGGTGATACCGCCATGGACTGCGTGCGGACCTCGATTCGTCAAGGCGCTACGCAGGTCACCTGCGCCTACCGTCGTGACGAAGTCAACATGCCGGGCTCCAAGCGTGAAGTCAAAAACGCCCGCGAGGAAGGGGTTGAGTTCAAATTCAACCTGCAACCGCTGAGCATCGAACTCAACAGCGCCGGCCGCGTTGCCGGCGTTAAGATGGTGCGTACTCAGCTGGGTGCGCCAGATGCCAATGGCCGCCAGGTCGCCGAGCAGGTACCGGGCTCCGAGCACGTTCTTGACGCCGATGCGGTGGTCATGGCGTTTGGCTTCCGCCCGCACCAGATGGATTGGCTGGCGGCCCACGACGTGCAATTGGATAAGCAGGGGCGCATCGTCGCACAGGAAGGTATCGAAAACGCCTTCCAGACCAGCAACCCGAAAATCTTTGCCGGCGGTGATGCGGTGCGCGGCTCGGATCTGGTGGTCACGGCGATTGCCGAAGGGCGCAAGGCTGCCGACGGCATCCTCAACTATCTGGAAGTGTAATCGCCCGCGCTGCCCGGCCTATGCCGGGCGTTACATGGCGCCGTCGGGTCTCGCTTACCAGCATAAAAAAAGGTACAGCCATGCTGTACCTTTTTCTTTTTGCGCTAACGTTACTTGACGACGCGCAATGCCGGGCGACCACCGCGCGGTGGCTGTGGCGGCTCGTCATCCGGATCACGATCGTCACCGGCGTCCGGACGATCGCCGTCAATCACCGACATCAGGCTTTCGGACGGCACTGTCTCGTTGTCCAGCCCCTCAAAGGTGCCTTCAGCTTCATACGCGGCTTCCGGTTCGAACATGGTGCCGGCGCCGTTTTCACGCGCGTAAATCGCCAGTACTGCGGCCATTGGCACCAGTACCTGGCGCGGTACGCCGCCAAAGCGCGCGTTGAAGCTCACGTCGTTATCACCCAGTTGCAGATTGCCCACCGCACGCGACGCAATGTTCAGCACAATCTGGCCGTCGCGCGCGAACTCCATCGGCACCTGCACATCGGGGCGCGTAACATCAACCACCAGATGCGGCGTCAGCTGGTTGTCGAGCAACCAGTCATAGAACGCGCGTAACAGGTAGGGACGGCGCGGTGTCATCTGGGACATATCCATGCTGCTTAGCCCCGAGTTTGCAGGCGCATTTCGCGCTCGGCTTCGGTCAGGGAGGCCAGGAACGCATCGCGCTCGAATACGCGAGTCATGTAACCTTTCAGCTCTTTGGAGCCAGCACCGTTCAGCTCGATGCCCATCTGCGGCAAACGCCACAGCAACGGCGCCAGGTAGCAATCGACCAGGCTGAATTCATCGCTGAGGAAATACGGCTTGATATTGAATACCGGTGCGATTTCGATCAGCGTTTCACGCAGCTGCTTGCGCGCCGCCTCGGCTTCCTGGCCGGTGCCACGCTCGATTTTGTACATCAGCGTATACCAGTCTTTCTCGATACGCTGCATCCACAGGCGGCTTTCGCCACGTGCCACCGGGTAAACCGGCATCAACGGCGGGTGCGGGAAGCGCTCATCAAGGTATTCCATGATGATGCGGGATTCATACAGGGTCAGCTCGCGATCGACCAGCGTTGGTACCGTTTGGTAAGGATTGAGGTCAATCAGATCCTGCGGCAGGTTATCCATCTCAACCTGCTCAATCTCGACGCTGACACCTTTCTCCGCCAGTACGATACGTACTTGATGGCTAAAAATGTCGGTCGGGCCAGAAAACAGCGTCATTACCGAACGTTTGTTGGCAGCGACAGCCATGAAAACCTCCAAGTTTATCTAGAAAATACTGCGAATAGCCAACGTCCCTTCACCTTTCATGCCGCAACGATATCGGCTCCCTCATCTCCCCGTCGGCTGACAAGCCAAGCTGCTGGGGATGCGTTCGGTCGCCGTCTTGCTGCACCATGAAATCTATCGGGTTACCAGGCTGCTATCCTGAATGATCTTGCCGCAGCCGGCATGCTCGCAGATAAACCTTAGGGTCTGGAATTCGGCCTTGGAGGTAGACTGACGGCAGCTGCTCGGCGAACAGGCGCAAAAGTGGATGATAGTTTACCAGATTTTGCCTGTTTTGTGGGGGATGCGTGGCGATTTCATCGTGATTTGTCTGATATCCCACAGATTTTAATGCAGGAATATTAAATTTGAGGCATAAAAAAACCCGGTGAAACACCGGGTTTTTTGCGTGTATCGTTCTGCCGGAGCAGAAAAATTAACGCTTGGAGAACTGCGGACGACGACGTGCTTTACGCAGACCGACTTTCTTACGTTCAACCTGACGAGCATCACGAGTGACGAAGCCAGCTTTACGCAGTTCAGAACGCAGAGTCTCATCGTACTCCATCAGTGCACGGGTGATACCGTGACGGATCGCACCAGCTTGACCAGAAATGCCACCACCTTTAACGGTGATGTACAGATCCAGTTTGCCAACCATGTCGACCAGTTCCAGCGGTTGACGAACTACCATGCGGGCAGTTTCGCGACCGAAGTACTGTTCCAGGCTGCGCTGGTTGATAACGATGTTACCGTTGCCCGGCTTGATGAAGACGCGAGCGGCGGAGCTTTTGCGGCGACCAGTGCCGTAGTATTGATTTTCAGCCATTGCCATTAATCCCGATTAAATGTCCAGAACTTGCGGTTGCTGTGCCGCGTGATTGTGCTCGGTGCCCGCGTAAACTTTCAGTTTACGGAACATTGCACGACCCAACGGACCCTTTGGCAGCATGCCTTTAACCGCGATTTCAATCACACGCTCAGGACGGCGGGCAATCATCTCTTCAAAGGTCGCTTCTTTGATACCACCGATGTGGCCGGTGTGGTGGTAGTACATCTTGTCGTTACGCTTGTTGCCGGTTACAGCAACTTTTTCAGCGTTCAGAACGATGATGTAATCACCGGTATCAACGTGCGGGGTGTATTCCGCTTTATGCTTGCCGCGCAGACGACGAGCCAGTTCAGTAGCAAGACGGCCTAAAGTTTTACCGTCTGCATCAACAACGTACCAGTCGCGTTTTACGGTTTCTGGTTTAGCTGTAAAAGTTTTCATTAAAAGCTTACCCAATAATTAGTTACACGTTGGTGAACACCCAAACGCTCGAAAACAGTTGAGGCTCACACGACCATCAAGTCCAGCAAACCTACCCCTTCGAATAGCCATTGCCGGCACTATAAAGTTTTTGGGAAAAAAACTTTGTTGTAACGTGGGGTCGCAAGATTATAGAGAAGTCGCTCGCAAAAATCGAACAGTTTTTGAATGGAAATTGCATTTTGCCTGCTGGAGCGAGGGCCTCAACGTCGAGACCCTGAATTGTATCACGGCAGATGCGGCAGCTTAAGGTATTCCTCGCTCTGCATTTCCTGCAAACGCGACAGACAGCGCTGATATTCGAACTTGAGGCGCTCCCCCTGATAAATCTCGAACATCGGCGCTTCGGCGGCGATCACCAGTTTGACATGGCGCTCGTAAAACTCGTCAACCAGCGCCAGGAAACGCCGAGCGGTGTTTTCCTTCAACGGCCCCATGATGCGTACGTTGTACAGCATCACGCTGTGATACAACCGCGACAGCGCGATATAGTCCAGTTGGCTGCGGGCGTCTTCGCACAGGGTATGGAAGTCCACCGCCAAGACCCCTTCCACCGCGCGGATCGCCGGTAGCGGCCGGTGATTTATTTGCAAGACCGGTGCCTCTTCCCCGGTCTTGCCCGCCAGCTTGACGAAGATCTGATCCAGCGTCTGCTGCGTCTGCGCATTGAGCGGCGTCAGGTAGAGATGCGCCTGCGTCAGCGTGCGCAGCCGATAATCGATACCGGCGTCAACGTTTAACACGTCGCAATACTGGTTGATCAGATCAATCGCCGGCAGGAAACGCGCCCGCTGCAAACCGTTGCGATACAGATCGTCAGGTGGAATGTTGGAGGTCGCCACCAGCGTGATGCCTCTGGCAAACAGCGCCTGCAGCAACGTTGCCAGCAGCATTGCGTCGGTGATGTCGGAGACGAAAAACTCGTCAAAGCACAGCACGTCAGCCTGCGCCTTGAAGCCGTCGGCGATAATCTCCAGCGGATTTTCCTGGCCCTGCAGTTCGGTCAGTTCCTCATGTACCCGCAGCATAAAACGGTGGAAATGCAGCCGCAGCTTGCGATCGCCCGGCAGGCTGTGAAAAAACATGTCCATCAGCCAGGTTTTACCGCGTCCGACGCCGCCCCACATATACAGGCCCTGTACCGGTGTTTGCGCCGCCGGTTCGCCGCCCTTGCCTAGCCAGCGGCCAAGCTTGCTGCGTAATCCGCCACCTGTGGCCCGGCTTTTCGGCGCCTGCAACAGTTGGTGATAAATGCCGTCCAACCGGCTGATGGCCTGTCGCTGAACCTCATCGGCCTGATACTCGCCCGCGTCCAGCGCCTGCTGGTAACGTGATAACGGTGACTGTGATTGCATGTCTATCTATAATCCCTGACAACGGTAAGAATTTATTTAGCCCATTTTAGCAACGCGTTACCGGTGAGTTATCCGGTTATCGCCACATTTACCCGCGCTGCGGCGCACTCAAAAACCCTGTTCGCCGGAGGTAAAAGCGCATCAGGATTCCACTCGGACAAGGTTAACGGTTATAGTGGATATTATTAAGTGAAAAATCCCTGCGGAACAACGAAGTCACAAAAGGAGTCATCATGACCTGGGAGTATGCGCTGATTGGTTTGGTGGTCGGTATCGTCATTGGTGCGGTAGCGATGCGCTTTGGTAACCGTAAATTACGTCAACAACAGGTTTTGCAGAACGAACTGGACAAAAGCAAAACCGAGCTGGAAGAGTATCGTCAGGAACTGGTGGGCCACTTTGCCCGCAGCGCAGAGCTGCTGGATAACATGGCGCGTGATTATCGTCAGCTGTATCAGCATATGGCGAAAAGCTCCAACAACCTGCTGCCGGATCTGCCGATGCAGGAAAACCCGTTCCGCTATCGTCTGACCGAATCCGAAGCGGACAACGATCAGGCGCCGGTTGAAATGCCGCGCGACTACTCAGAAGGCGCTTCCGGCCTGCTGCGTGGCGCACCGCGCCGCGACTAGCCGTTACTGTTCAGCCCGTGAGCCACTGCGCCACGGGCTTTTGCTTCCGTCCGCTTACCGTTCCCCGCCCTTGCGCTATGCTTAAGGCAATACTTCAGTGAACTTTTCACGCAAATTCACCGTCTTAACTTCACTGTGGCAACGCAATTGCCTTATCATCACACTTTCACCGGCAGGTATTGAGAGAGTTATCATCAATGAAGAAAAAGTCGTTAATACTTAGTGCACTCGCAATGAGCATTGGCCTGACGCTCGCCTCCGTACCGGTGGCCAACGCGGCTTTACCACTCGCCGTTCAGGGGCAGCAATTGCCAAGCCTGGCGCCGATGCTGGAAAAAGTGTTACCCGCAGTGGTCAGCGTGCATATTGAAGGGACTCAGGTGCAACGCCAGCAATTGCCAGAAGAATTCAAATATTTCTTCGGCCCCAATTTCCCTACGCAAAAGCAAAGCTCCCGCCCGTTTGAAGGGTTGGGCTCCGGCGTGATTATCGATGCCGCCAAAGGCTATATCCTGACCAACAACCACGTCATCGCCAACGCCGACAAAATCAAGGTACAGCTGAACGATGGTCGTGAGTTCGACGCCAAACTGATTGGCCGCGATGAACAGACCGACATCGCGCTGCTGCAAGTCACCGCCAAAAACCTGAGCGCGGTAAAAATGGCCGATTCCGACACGCTGCGCGTTGGCGACTTCGCCGTCGCCGTCGGTAACCCGTTCGGACTGGGCCAGACCGCCACCTCGGGCATTATCTCTGCCCTGGGCCGCAGCGGCCTGAATCTGGAAGGGTTGGAAAACTTTATCCAGACCGACGCCTCGATCAACCGCGGCAACTCCGGCGGCGCCCTGGTCAACCTGAACGGTGAGCTGATCGGCATCAACACCGCTATTCTGGCGCCGGGCGGCGGCAACATCGGCATCGGCTTCGCCATCCCGAGCAATATGGTGCAGAACCTCAGCCAGCAGTTGATCGAATTTGGCGAAGTCAAACGCGGTCTGCTCGGCATCAAGGGGAGCGAAATGACGGCGGACATGGCGAAGGCGTTCAACACCGACGCCCAGCGCGGCGCGTTTGTCAGCGAAGTACTGCCGAAGTCTGCGGCTGCCAAGGCCGGCATCAAGGCCGGTGACATACTGGTGTCGGTGGACGGCAAGCCGGTCAGCAGCTTTGCCGAGCTGCGCGCCAAGGTCGGAACCACCGCACCGGGTAAAACCATCAAGGTCGGTCTGTTGCGCGACGGTAAGCCGCAGGAAGTGTCGGTGACGCTGGATAATAGCGAAACGGCCACCACCAGCGCGGAAACGCTTTCTCCCGCGTTGCAGGGCGCGTCACTCAGCAATGGCGCTATTACCGGCGGTGCAAAAGGTGTCAAAATCGACAACGTCGAAAAGGGCACGCCGGCAGCCCAGGTAGGCCTGCAAAAAGGCGATGTGATTATCGGCATCAACCGTCAGCGGGTGGAAAACATCACCGCGCTGCGCAAAGTGCTGGCAGCCAAACCACCGGTTATGGCGCTCAACATCGTGCGCGGCGGCGAAACCCTGTATTTGCTGTTGCGTTAATTTGTGCAAAAACCGGGCTCGGTAACATACTGTGCCCGGTTAACTCGTGGTATTCTCCGTCCATCTTCCATTTCACGTATTAAAACTCCATGTTTGCTAAGCTCTTGCGTTCCGTTGTAATTGGTTTGATCGTTGCCGGCCTGCTGTTGGCAGCGCTTCCCGTGCTGCGCTCGTCCAATCAACTGTTTGCAACCAAGCTTGAGAGCACCGTCGACGAAACGCCGACCAGTTATAACAAGGCCGTGCGCCGTGCGGCACCGGCGGTGGTCAATATTTATAATCGCAACATGAACGGCGCACCAAACGTGCTTTCGCTGGGGTCAGGTGTGATCATGAACGATCGCGGCTATATCCTCACCAACCGTCACGTGGTCAAGGATGCGCAGCAAATCACCGTGGTATTGCAGGATGGCCGGCGCTACGAAGCCCTGCTGGTCGGCTCCGACAGCCTGACCGATCTGGCGGTATTGAAAATCGATCCCGGCAATCTGCCGGTGATTCCGATCAACACCAAACGCTCGGCACATATCGGCGATGTGGTATTGGCCATCGGCAACCCGTATAACCTCGGCCAGACCGTGACCCAGGGGATTATCAGCGCCACCGGCCGCATCAGCCTGAGCACCACCGGTCGCCAGACCTTCCTGCAAACCGATGCGTCGATTAACCGCGGTAACTCCGGCGGCGCGTTGGTCAACTCGCTGGGTGAACTGATGGGCATCAATACCCTGACCTATGACAAAGTCACCGACGGCGAAACCCCCGAGGGCTTGGGCTTCGCCATTCCAACCGAACTGGCCACCAAAATCCTCGACAAACTGATCCGTGATGGCCGGGTGATTCGTGGTTACTTCGGTATCCAGGGCAAGGAGATCATCCCGCTGCGCACCTCCACGTCGGGTATTGAACGTCTGCAAGGCATCATCGTCACGGAAATCACGCCAAACGGCCCGGCCGCCAACGCGGGTTTCCATATCAACGACGTGATCGTCAACGTAGACAACAAACCGGCGGTCGCGGTGCTGGAAACCATGGATCAGGTCGCGGAGATACGCCCGGGGACGGAAATCCCGGTGGTGGTATTGCGCGATGGCAAACGCATAACGTTGCAGATGACGGTGGGTGAATTCCCCGAAGACAGTAACTGAGATAAAAAAAGCCCGACTGAATCAGCCGGGCTTTCGCAGGTTAAATGACGCAATTGCGCAGTCGTTACTCGCCTTTCACCCGCTCGATATTGGCGCCCAGCGCGCGCAGCTTGTCTTCGATACGCTCATAGCCACGATCGATGTGATAAATACGATCGACAATGGTCACGCCGTCGGCAATGCAGCCGGCCAATACCAGGCTGGCTGACGCGCGCAGATCGGTCGCCATCACCTGCGCACCGGACAGTTGCTCAACCCCGTGACAAATCACCGTATTGCTCTCGATTTCCGCGTGTGCCCCCATGCGAATCAGCTCAGGCACGTGCATAAAGCGGTTTTCGAAGATGGTCTCGGTAATCACGCCAGTCCCTTCTGCCACCAGATTCAACAGGCTGAATTGCGCCTGCATGTCGGTCGGGAAGCCGGGGTGCGGCGCCGTGCGCACGGTCACCGCTTTTGGCCGCTGGCCATGCATATCCAGACTGATCCAGTCTTCGCCGACTTCAATGTCGGCACCGGCTTCGCGTAGCTTGGCCAATACCGCATCCAGCGTATCGGGACGGGTATCGCGACACAGCACCTTACCGCCGGAAATCGCCGCCGCTACCAGGAAAGTCCCGGTTTCGATACGATCGGGCAGTACGCGGTATACGCCGCCGCCCAGGCGTTCGACGCCTTCGATGATGATTTTGTCGCTGCCGGCGCCGCTGATCTTGGCGCCCAGGGTGTTAAGGAAGTTGGCGGTATCGACAATTTCCGGCTCACGCGCGGCGTTTTCGATGATGGTGGTACCGGTCGCCAGCGTCGCCGCGCTCATGATGGTGACGGTAGCGCCAACGCTCACCTTGTCCATGACGATATGCGCGCCTTTCAGGCGGCCGTCAACCGACGCTTTAACGTAGCCTTCTTCCAGTTTGATTTCCGCACCCAACTGCTCCAGGCCGGTGATGTGCAGATCGACCGGACGCGCACCGATGGCGCAGCCGCCCGGCAGAGAAACCTGACCACGACCAAAGCGTGCCACCAGCGGCCCCAGCGCCCAAATGGAAGCACGCATGGTTTTCACCAGATCGTATGGAGCGCAAAACTCATGTACACCGCTGGCATCAACGAATACCGAACCGTTGCGCTCAATCTTGGTGCCAAGCTGGTTGAGTAGCTTAATGGTGGTGTCGATGTCCTTTAATTTAGGAACATTCTGTAGCTCAACCGGCTCTTCTGCCAATAGCGCAGCAAACAGAATCGGCAGGGCAGCATTTTTCGCCCCGGAAATAGCCACTTCACCGCTCAGGCGGGTCCGGCCCTGCACTCGAAATTTATCCATCTGACTACTCTCTGTTATGTCATTAATCTGGCCCTGCATAGCGGGAACCACATCGGCGCTGGCAAGGCGTTGTTCGCCCTGTCCATCGCTCTGGCTGGGTTGGCTGCGCTACACCGTCGCCAATCCAGCCTCGAGATTTACCGCGCGAGCCACGTGGTCAACCACGCCGCCGATACGCCGCTTGCGCCCGCCTGATGCAACGCCGTTTATGTTGGGTATCGCTGACAGCCCCGAGGGGACGCCGCCTTACAATCCGTTGAGTTTGCGATCGCGCTGCCACTCTTCAGGGGTATATGCCTTGATCGACAACGCATGAATGCGATTGTCCGCAATGTATTCCATCAGCGGCGCATAAACGGCCTGCTGTTTTTTTACCCGACTCATGGTGGCAAAGATCTCGCCCACCGCAATCACCTGGAAGTGACTGCCGTCGCCGGTTACGTGTACTTCTTGCAGTGCCAACGCGTTCATCAGCACGTCTTTAATTTCGTTATTTTCCATAGTATCCAGTTCTGCTGTAAAGGATCATAATCAGCCTGACATCTTAGAGGAATACGGCGCTTTCTTAAACTAAAGAAAAAGCCCCTGTGTAACAGGGGCTTTCTGGGTAAACGCAACCAAAACGCCAGATAAACGCGCTAAACGGCGGTATCGACAGGCATTATTTCTTGCAGGTTGTACAAGGTAATCAGCGTTTTCAGCCGATCGGTGGCCCCGATAATCTGCAACTCTACGCCCTGGCGTTGCTGCTGCGCACGCAGGTGCACCAGCAGCGCCAATCCGGACGAGTCAACCCGTTGCAACTGCGCCACGTCGACGGCGGTTTTACCCGCCAGCAGGGTTTCACGCTGTTGCCATAGCGGCAGCAACGTTTCCCGATCCAAATCGCCGCTCAGTACCAGCGTTTGCTGCTGTGCGTCAAAGCGAAGAGATGGCGCCATTACTTTTTCTGATCCAGGGTAATCGGCTGTTGGGCTGCGGCCTGCAACTGCTGGGTCAGGCCATCGATGCCTTTGGTACGCAGCGTAGATGCCCACTCGTTCTGCTTGGTGGTGATCATGCTGACGCCTTCGGCGATCATGTCATAAGCCTGCCAGTTACCGGTTTTGCTGTTTTTACGCCATTGGAAATCCAGACGAACCGGCGGGCGACCGTCGGTATCGATGATGGTCACGCGAATGGCGATGATATCTGCGTTACCCAACGGTTTTTCCGGCGCAATCTGGTAGGTCTGACCGTGATACAGCGCCAGCGCCTGACCATAAGCCTGTTCCAGATAGGCCTGGAACGCCGTGAAGTACGCTTGGCGCTGCGCCGGCGTAGCTTCTTTGTAATAACGACCCAGCACCAGCGCACCGGCGTATTTTACCTGTACGTAGGGCATCAGTTCCTGATGCACGATAGTCCGCAGATAGTTGGGATCCTGCTTGATTTTCGGCTGCTCGTTTTTCAGGCGGTCGAAGGTTTTTTGCGCCGCTTCTTGCATCATGCTGTACGGATTGGTTTGATCCGCCGCGTTCGCCAGCGGTGCAACCACCAGCAGGGCAACCATCAATAAACGTTTAAACATGCAGGCTTCCTCTTTTAATGACTCGGGGTGGCAGATGGCGTGGCGTCGTCGGCAGCCGGCGCATTGGCCGCATCTCCCGGCTTGGCTGCGCCATCCTGACCGCCGCTTTTGTACAGGAACTGGCCGATCAAGTCTTCCAGAACCATTGCTGATTTGGTGTCCTGAATGGTGCCGCCGTCCTTCAGGATAGACGTGCCCATATCCGGATCTTCAAAACCGACGTTCAATGCCAGGTACTGTTCCCCAAGCAGACCAGAAGTGCGGATCGCCAGCGAGCTGGTGTCCGGGATCTGGTCATACTTGTCCTGAATATCCAGCGCGACGCGTGGCGTATAGGTTTTGGGATCGAGTGCGATATCCGCTACTCGACCAATCACCACCCCGCCGATCTTCACCGGTGAGCGCGGTTTCAGGCCGCCAATATTGTCGAATGTGGCATAGATACGGTAGGTCGGCTCATTGCCGATCGATTTGACGTTCGCCACCTGCAAGCAGATAAAAATGATGGCGCACAGCGCGATCAGCATAAATGCCCCAACCCAGATTTCACTTTTTTTCGTTTGCATCGACTCAATTCCCAAACATCAGTGCTGTCAGCACGAAATCCAATCCCAACACCGCCAGAGACGAATGTACCACGGTTCGGGTCGTTGCCCGGCTGATCCCTTCGGAGGTCGGCACCGCGTCATACCCGTTAAAGATAGCAATCCAGGTAACGGTGATGGCAAATACCACGCTCTTGATCAGGCAGTTAAGCAAATCCTGACGCCATTCTACGGCGCCCTGCATCGCCGACCAGAAGAAGCCGCTATCGATGCCCTTCCAGTCTACGCCAACCACTGAACCGCCCCAGATACCCACGGCGACAAAAATGATAGTCAACAGCGGCATGCTGATAAGACCGGCCCAGAAACGGGGCGCCGCAATGCGCCGCAGCGGATCGACCGCCATCATTTCCCAGGCTGGAGATTTGTTCGGTGGCTTTCATCAGGCCGATTTCCGCCGTGAGCGCCGAGCCGGCACGGCCGGCGAACAGCAGCGCGGTCACCACCGGCCCGAGTTCACGCAGCAACGACAACGCCACCATCATGCCGAGGCTGGCTTCGGCGCTGTAAGTGGTCAGTACCAGATAACCTTGCAGCCCCAGCACCATGCCGATAAACAACCCGGAAACCATAATGATCAGCAATGATTGCACGCCGACGCTGTGCAGCTGCTTCACCAGCAACGGCCATTGCCTGCGCGGTTCGGGTCGCCCGACCAGCGCCCCCCACAGCATCAGTCCCGCACGGCCAAAGGCGGCACTGGTGTTGATGCCTCGGCGTCCAAAAGACGCTAACGCCTGTAATAACATGAGGATAGTTACTCCCTTATCCTAGCAGTTCGGCACGGTAATCACCGGCCGGATAACGGAATGGCACCGGCCCATCGGCAATACCATCCAGAAACTGGCGCACCCGCGCATCGGGATTATTGTGTAATTCCGGCGTGGTGCCTTCGGCAATCACGCGGTTTTCCGCCACAATGTAAGCATAATCGGCAATGCTCAGTACTTCCGGCACATCGTGCGATACCACAATGCAGGTGATACCCAGCGCGTGGTTCAGTTCGTCAATCAGCTTCACCAGTACGCCCATGGTGATCGGATCCTGGCCAACGAACGGCTCATCGAACATGATCAGTTGCGGATCGAGCGCAATGGCGCGTGCCAGCGCCGCACGCCGTGCCATACCGCCGGACAGTTCGTTGGGCATCAGCTCGGCCGCACCACGCAGGCCGACCGCCTCCAGCTTCATCAGTACGGTGGTGCGCAGGATTTCTTCCGGCAACGCGCTGTGCTCACGCAGCGGAAACGCCACGTTTTCAAACACCGTCAGGTCAGTGAATAACGCACCGGACTGAAACAGCATGCTCATTTTTTTGCGCGATTCGTACAGCTGATGACGTGACAGCGCGGGAATGTTATCACCGTCAAACCAGATTTCGCCGCGGTCCGGCGCCAGTTGGCCGCCGATCAGGCGCAGTAGCGTGGTTTTACCGATGCCGGACGGCCCCATGATCGCCGTCACCTTGCCGCGGGGAACCGTCAGATTGATGTCTTCAAATATCAGCCGATCGCCACGTGAAAAACTCATGCCACGCACTTCGACCAGATTGTCTGCCTTCTGAAGCATGTTTGGATCCTTACATACCGCTCATTTGACGGATTTCTGCGCCCTGTTCGACGCATTGGGATACGAATTTACCCGTGATAATAATCGAATGGGCGCCACGCGGCCTATTTTTACAAAAACTTACCCGCATTTCGCTACCAATGGTGCCATTGGTTTTACTTTTGTGCTGCACACGGTCAAAATTAGACATAAAACGCAAAAAAATGAAACTGAACGAATTTTAGCCTGGGAAACGCGTTGCGACACTGTCGCAGACCAATATGGGCAAGCAAGATAGCTGAATTGCAGCATTTAACCAACGAACGGGATAATCCCCCCAAGGACTTTGCATGTTTCTCGCGATAGCGTTACTTATCGTTGGTTTATTTTTATTGGTGTATGGCGCCGACCGACTGGTGTATGGCGCAGCGGTCATTTCCCGTTCGCTGGGCGTTCCGCCGCTGATTATCGGCATGACCATCGTCGGCATCGGCACTTCGCTGCCGGAACTGATCGTGTCGGTTACCGCCGCCCTGAACGGCCAGATCGACATGGCGGTCGGCAACGTACTGGGCTCCAACATTACCAATATCCTGCTGATACTGGGCGTTGCCGCGTTGATCCATCCGCTGGCAGCTCGTTCGCAAGTGCTGCGGCGCGAACTGCCGCTGATGTTGGCGGTCACAGTATTATGCGGCTTTGTGCTGATGGACAGCCACCTGAGTCGACTGGACGGGATCATTCTGCTGGCCGCCGCCGCCGGGTTTATCATGCTGATGCTGAAAATCGCCCGGCTGGCGCAGCGCGAAGGCAACGACAGCCTGACGGTGGAGCAAATTGCCGAACTGCCGCAGGACAGCAGCAACACCGTGGCGATGCTGTGGCTGCTGCTGGCGTTTATCATCTTGCCGCTCTCCTCGCGAATGATTGTCGATAACGCGACGGCGATCGCCCATTATTTCGGCCTGAGCGAACTGGTAGTCGGGTTAACCATCATTGCGGTCGGCACCAGTTTGCCCGAGCTTGCCACCTCTATCGCCGGCGCACTGAAAGGTGAAGACGATATGGCGATAGGCAATATTATCGGCTCGAATATTTTCAACTCGGTGATCGTACTCGGCGTCCCGGCGCTGCTGTCACCGGGCAGCATCAATCCAGCCGCTTACCAACGCGACTATTGGGTAATGTTGGCGGTCAGCGTGGTGCTCAGCGCACTGTGCATCGGTCGTAAACATCGCATCGGCCATCTGGCGGGTGCTCTGTTATTATGTGGCTTTATTGCGTATCTTGCGGTGCTGTTTTTCAACCCTTTCAGCATAGTTGGCGGTGGCCAATAGCGGCGGGGAAACGCAGAGCGCGCAAGCGGCGAACGATAACCGCCGCCTATGCCCCTGCCATCGTAACGGATGCAGGTCTAACCGACGGGAACAAGCATGTCGAACATTGAGTTGCAAGCTGGCTTCGATTTTCAGCAAGCCGGTAAAGAAGTGCTTCAGATCGAACGTGACGGGCTGGCCCAGCTCGATCGCTACATCAACGACGATTTTACCCGCGCCTGCGAAGCGATCGCCGCCTGCGGCGGTAAAGTGGTGGTGATGGGCATGGGCAAATCCGGCCACATCGGCTGCAAGATTGCCGCCACCTTCGCCAGCACCGGTACGCCATCATTCTTCGTGCATCCTGCCGAAGCCAGCCATGGCGATCTCGGCATGGTCACGGCGCAAGACATCGTACTGGCGATTTCCAACTCCGGCGAGTCCAACGAGATTCAGGCGTTGATCCCGGTACTGAAGCGCCAGCGCATCCCGTTGATCTGCATGACCAACAATCCCGACAGTTCCATGGGCAAGGCCGCAGACATTCATCTGTGTATCAAAGTGCCGCAGGAAGCCTGCCCGCTCGGCCTGGCGCCGACCACCAGCACCACCGCAACGCTGGTGATGGGCGACGCGCTGGCGGTAGCGCTATTGAAGGCTCGCGGTTTTACCCCGGAAGATTTTGCGCTGTCGCATCCCGGCGGCGCGCTGGGTCGCCGCCTGTTACTGCGCGTCACTGATATCATGCACAGCGGCGAAGAAATTCCGCACGTCAGCGCCGATGCGTCGCTGCGCGACGCACTGTTGGAAATCACCCGCAAGAACCTTGGCATGACGGTGGTCTGCAACGATCTGATGAAAATTGCCGGTATCTTTACCGATGGCGACCTGCGCCGGGTGTTTGATATGGGTATCGACCTGAACCATGCCAGGATCGCCGACGTCATGACGCTCGGTGGTGTGCGGGTGCGTCCGAACACCCTGGCGGTGGATGCGCTCAACCTGATGCAGCAGCGCCATATTACCGCGCTGCTGGTTGCCGATGGCGACCAGTTGCTGGGTGTGGTACATATGCATGACATGCTGCGCGCCGGCGTGGTATGAGTTTCAGGCTGCCGCTGCGCCCAGCCTGTTTTAGAAAGAAGTCCTGAGGATATTGAATGAGTACGGTTGAAACCTGCTACGGGCCGGTAACGGAACAAGTGATGGCACGGGCCGGGAAAATCCGCCTGCTGATTTGCGATGTCGACGGCGTGCTGTCGGATGGCCTGATCTACATGGGCAACAACGGCGAAGAGCTGAAGGCCTTCAACGTGCGCGACGGCTACGGCATTCGCTGCCTGAAAACCTCGGATATCGAGGTAGGTATTATCACCGGCCGCTCCGCCAAATTATTGGAAGATCGGGCAAAAACGCTGGGGATTAGCTATCTGTATCAAGGGCAGTCCGATAAGCTTTTGGCCTTCCGTGAACTGTTGGATACACTGTCGCTGTCGCCGGATCAGGTTGCCTACATCGGCGACGATCTGATCGACTGGCCGGTGATGGCGCAGGTCGGTCTGGCGGTGGCGGTGGCGGATGCCCACCCTCTGCTGACGCCGCGTGCCCATTATGTCACCCGCATTGCCGGTGGCCGTGGCGCAGTGCGTGAACTGTGCGACATCATTCTTTTGGCTCAGAACAAGCTGGAGGACGCCAAAGGGCTGTCGATATGAGCAAAACCAAACTCTGGATCACCATTATACTGACGGTGATCGTGCTAGCCCTGATTGGCTGGAACATGGCGGATTTCGACGACGATAGCACGGCCGAGCCGATGAATACTCAGGCTCCGACCTACCAGAGCCAGCATACGGTCACTATCGTCTACAACCCGGCCGGTAAATTAAGTTATAAACTGGTGGCAGAGGACGTGAAGTATTACACCACCGACGAGCTGAGCTGGTTTACCCAACCGGTGATGACGCTGTTTGATGAAAACGCCGTCGCCACCTGGTCGGTACGCGCCGATCGCGCCAAACTGACCAAAGACCGCATGCTGTATCTGTATGGCCACGTTGAGGTGAACAGCCTGACCACCACCTCGCAACTGGAAAAGATTAAAACGGACAATGCTCAGGTAAACCTGGTGACTCAGGATGTGTCCTCCGATGATGAAGTGACGCTCTTCGGCACCAACTTCACCTCTAACGGCATGAAAATGCGTGGGAACCTGCGGGCCAAAACCGCTGAGCTGATTGATAAGGTTAAGACCAACTATGAAATTCAGAACCAAAAAACAACTCCGTAATCTATTGATTGCCAGCACCGTTTTAGCCGTCAGCGCCCCGGCACTGGCGCTGAAATCCGACTCTGATCAACCGGTGAGCATTGACTCGCTGAAGCAGGCGCTGGATATGCAGAGCAACGTCAGCACGTTCACTGACAACGTGGTGATCAAACAGGGCACCATTGAAATCAAAGCCGACAAGGTGGTGGTGACCCGTCCGGGCGGCGATCAGAACAAGACCTATATCGAAGCGTTCGGCAAGCCGGTCACCTTCTATCAGATGCAGGACAACGGTAAACCGGTGAAAGGCCATGCGCAGAAAGTCCGTTACGATGTGGCGCCGCAGCTGGTTACCCTGACCGGCAATGCCTATCTGGAACAGCTCGACAGCAATGTCAAAGGCGATCGCATCACCTATCTGGTGCAGCAGCAGCAGATGCAGGCGTACAGCGATAAAGGCAACCGCGTGAAGACGGTGCTGGTACCGTCGCAGTTGCAGGACAAAAACGGGCAGCAGAAAAAGAGCAACTAATTACCTATGGCAACACTCATCGCAGAAAATCTGGCGAAAGCCTACAAGGGCCGCAAAGTCGTTGAAGACGTCAGCCTGAAAGTGAATTCCGGCGAAATCGTCGGCCTGTTGGGGCCAAACGGCGCTGGCAAAACCACCACGTTCTACATGGTGGTCGGCATTGTACAGCGTGACGCTGGCCGCATCGTGATTGACGACGAAGACATCAGCATCCTGCCGCTGCACGCCCGTGCGCGCCGCGGTATCGGCTATCTGCCGCAGGAGGCGTCGATTTTCCGCCGTCTGAGCGTGTATGACAACCTGATGGCGGTGCTGGAAATTCGCGAGGACCTGACCAGCGAACAGCGCGCCGACCGCGCCAACGAACTGATGGAAGAGTTCCATATTTCCCATCTGCGCGACAACCTTGGCCAGGCACTGTCCGGTGGTGAACGCCGCCGCGTCGAAATTGCCCGCGCGCTGGCCGCCAACCCGAAATTCATCCTGCTGGATGAGCCGTTTGCCGGGGTTGACCCGATTTCCGTTATCGACATCAAGAAAATCATCGAGCACCTGCGTGACAGCGGCCTGGGCGTGCTGATCACCGACCATAACGTGCGCGAAACGCTGGACGTGTGTGAACGCGCCTATATCGTCAGCCAGGGTAAACTGATCGCCCATGGCACGCCGGACGCCATTTTGGCCGACGAACAGGTGAAACGCGTTTATCTGGGCGAAGAATTCCGCCTGTGATTGCCAGCTGATCCTGACGGACGGCGGTTAACGGAAGTAGAAAAAAGACTATGAAGCAAGGTTTGCAACTCAGGTTCAGTCAACAACTGGCCATGACCCCCCAGCTACAGCAGGCAATTCGCTTGCTGCAGCTGTCCACGCTTGAACTCCAGCAGGAGATCCAACTGGCGTTAGAGAGCAACCCGCTGCTTGAACAAACCGACCTGCACGACGAGATCGACGCAAAGGAAACCACCGAGACCGAAGGCCTGGACACCCGCGAGGCACTGGAACAGAAGGACATGCCGGAAGAGCTGCCGCTGGACGCCACCTGGGATGAAATCTACACCGCCGGTACGCCATCCGGCACCGGTACCGACTACAGCGACGACGAGCTGCCGGTCTATCAGGGCGAAACCACCCAAAACGCTGCAAGACTACCTGATGTGGCAGGTGGATCTGACGCCGTTTTCAGATACCGATGCCGCCATTGCCACCTCGATCGTCGATGCCGTGGACGATACTGGCTACCTTACCGTTCCGCTGGAAGACATTCTGGAAAGCATTGGCGACGAGAATGTCTCGATGGACGAAGTGGAAGCCGTACTGAAACGCGTTCAGCGTTTCGATCCTATCGGCGTGGCGGCTCGTGACCTGCGCGACTGCCTGCTGATTCAGCTTTCCCAGTATGCCAAAGACACCCCATACCTCAACGAAGCACGGCAGATCATCAGCGATCACCTGGATTTGCTGGCCAATCACGACTTTCGCAGCCTGATGCGATCAACCCGGCTAAAAGAAGATACACTGAAAGAAGCGATGCTGCTGATTCAGTCACTCGACCCACGCCCGGGGCAGTCGATCAACACCGGTGAATCGGAGTACGTCATTCCCGATGTGCTGGTGCGCAAGGTGCAGGGCAAGTGGGCGGTGGAACTTAACGCCGACAGCATTCCGCGTCTGAAGATCAACCAGCAATATGCCGCACTGGGCAACAGTTCGCGTAGCGAAGCCGATGGCCAGTTTATCCGCAGTAACCTGCAGGAAGCCAAGTGGCTGATCAAAAGCCTGGAAAGCCGTAACGATACGCTACTGAAAGTCACACGCTGCATCGTCGAGCAGCAGGAAGCGTTCTTTGAACAAGGTGAGGAATTTATGAAACCCATGGTGCTGGCGGATATCGCACAGGCCGTGGATATGCATGAATCGACGATCTCACGCGTGACCACGCAGAAGTTCCTGCACAGCCCGCGCGGTATTTTCGAATTGAAGTATTTCTTCTCAAGCCACGTGAACACCGACAGCGGCGGCGAAGCCTCCTCGACGGCCATTCGTGCACTGGTGAAGAAATTGATCGCGGCGGAAAACCCCGCCAAACCGCTGAGCGACAGCAAACTGGCCACCCTGCTTTCCGATCAGGGGATCATGGTGGCGCGGCGCACCGTCGCCAAGTACCGAGAGTCTTTGTCCATCCCGCCGTCGAACCAGCGTAAACAGTTGGTTTGACCTCTATAGAGAAGGAAGACATTATGCAGCTCAACATTACCGGACACCACATCGTCATCACCGATCCATTGCGTGAGTTTGTGAACGCCAAATTTGCCAAACTCGAACAGTATTTCGATCGGATCAATCAGGTGTATGTCGTTCTAAGTGTGGAAAAAGTGCAGCAGATCGCAGAAGCGACGCTGCACGTGAATGGAGGCGAGTTGCACGCCACCTCGGAAAAAGAAGATATGTATGCTGCAATTGACTGCCTGATTGATAAACTGGCGCGTCAATTGAACAAACATAAAGACAAACTGAAGCAACACTGACACTCTGGGCCACTTTCCGCCAGAGGTGCTGCTTAACGCAGCCTCAGCTATCGGCGCGTTACCTGTATGGGTAACGCGCCGAACGGTAATCAGGGTTAAAACAGGCGAAAGCCATCTTTTCAGGCGTGATTGGCGCAGGTAGTTTGGCACGACCAGCAAGCAGAACTCTTGCGCACACGTAAGTACGCAAGAGTTCGAGCACTGCCCGGGGCCAGAATGGCCAGTAAAACAGCCTGATAAGCATGGCTTCAAGTGAAGATGAGATGAACAACGAAACAATGCAATTAAGCTCGGTACTGAGTATCGAGTGCACCAGAAGCTCGGTACACTGCAACAGCAAGAAACGCGCTCTGGAAATTATCAGCGAGCTGGCAGCCAAACAACTTAACCTGCCGCCGCAGGTGGTGTTTGACGCGGTTCTCACCCGTGAGCGCATGGGCAGCACCGGTATTGGCAACGGCATTGCCATACCCCATGGAAAACTGGAAGAGGACACCCTGCGGGCCGTTGGCGTGTTTATCCGTCTCGACCAACCGATCGCCTTCGATGCCATCGACAACCAACCGGTCGATCTGCTGTTCGCCTTGCTGGTGCCGGCCGATCAGTGCAAAACGCATTTGCACACCCTGTCTCTGGTTGCCAAGCGTCTGGCGGATAAAACCGTCTGCCGTCGCCTGCGTGCCGCACAGAGTGATGAAGAACTTTACCAAATCATTACCGAATAACCTTTTCGCCGGGGTGACTTCTGGCGTTGATAGCGATACTGTTTATTTGTCATGGAACCCGGTTTGCGCCGGGCTCATATTTTCAACGGCGGTGATAAAAGCCGCCGAGATGCCAGGGGGAGTTGCCACATGGTGCTGATGATTGTCAGCGGCCGTTCCGGTTCAGGGAAATCTGTCGCCTTGCGGGCGCTGGAAGATATGGGGTTTTACTGCGTTGATAACCTGCCCGTGGTGCTGCTGCCGCAGCTTGCCCAGACGCTGGCCGAACGCAACAGCTCCGCGGCGGTGAGCATCGACGTGCGTAACATGCCGGAATCGCCGGAAGTGTTTGAGTATGCCATGACCCAGCTGCCGGACAGTTTTTCGCCGCAGCTGCTGTTCCTCGACGCCGACCGCAATACCCTGATCCGCCGCTACAGTGACACCCGCCGTCTGCATCCGCTTTCCAGCAAGAACCTGTCGTTGGAAAGCGCCATTGATGAAGAAAGCGATCTGCTGGAGCCACTGCGCTCACGCGCCGACCTGATCATCGACACCTCTGAAATGTCCGTGCACGAACTGGCGGAAATGCTGCGTACCCGTCTGTTGGGCAAACGTGAGCGTGAATTGACGATGGTATTCGAATCATTCGGCTTCAAACATGGCATCCCGATCGATGCCGACTACGTGTTTGACGTGCGTTTCCTGCCGAACCCGCACTGGGATCCGAAGCTGCGTCCGATGACCGGCCTGGATAAACCGGTGGCCTCGTTCCTCGATCGCCACACAGAGGTACATAATTTTATCTACCAAACCCGCAGTTATCTCGAACAGTGGCTGCCAATGCTGGAAACCAACAACCGCAGCTATCTGACGGTGGCGATTGGCTGTACCGGCGGTAAACACCGTTCGGTCTACGTGGCGGAACAGCTGGCAGACTACTTCCGTTCGCGCGGCAAAAACGTGCAATCACGCCACCGCACGCTGGAAAAAACGCAAACAATGACGGTCAAGCAAACGGTTGAAATCAAAAACAAGCTGGGCATGCATGCTCGCCCGGCGATGAAGCTGTTTGAGCTGGTGCAAAGTTTTGACGCCGAGGTGCTACTGCGTAACGACAGCGGCACCGAAGCCGAAGCCAGCAGCGTCATTGCCCTGCTGATGCTCGACTCCGCCCAGGGCCGCCATATCGAGGTGGAAGCTAGCGGCCCGGAAGAGCAGCAAGCGCTGGCGGCGGTGATTGAGCTGTTCAACTCCGGTTTTGATGAGGACTGAGCCTGGTTAAAACGGCAGAGGCAGAACGCTCAATGCCACGCCAGACCGATTAAATACGGCTCAGGCAGTCGAGCGCCACCGCCTTAAAACTGTCAAAGTCGTTGCTGCCCAGCAGCCGGCTCATCGAACGTTCGCGCACGAAGGTGACGAACAGATCATAAATCGCCATCGCTTCTTCATAATCACTTTTGCTGATCGCCAGCAGGAATACCACCTGCGCCACTTCTCCATCGCCCCAGGCAATGCCCTGTGGCGCCAGCAGCGTCACCACCACGGTTTTTTTCGCCAGCAGGCCCAGTGAATGCGGCAGCGCAATGCCTTCTCCCAGCAGGGTGGAAACGATCGCCTCACGCTCTACCACCGACGGATAGAAGTCCTCACCGACATAGCCTTCCTGCTCCAGTTGGCTGCACACTTTGCGGAACAGCTGTTGCTGGGTCAGCGGCTCATTGACGATCATGAAATGGCCGGCGTCAAAGAACTTTTCCAGCATGTACGGCTTGGTACGATCCACCAGAACCAGCTTGCCCAGCTGTTCGAGCTGATATTCGGTCGGGAATGGCGACATCACCACCACCGGCTTGTTTTTCTCGCTGACCCGCGCGTTGGAAATGACAAAATCTTCGTCGATATGGCTGAGCACTTCATAGTCGCGCAGCGAGACAATGCGCGTCACCACCAGTTGCGGATACTTGCGTGCAACCTGCGCCTGGATCATGCGTACCGTCGAATTGCCGGTGTCGCACACCAGCATCACCTGCGGGTGACGTTCATAGCCGATATTGTAATGGCGCTCCAGACCGACGCCGATGTGCAGCACCAGATAGCCAATCTCGTTTTCGCTCAGGGTGTAAGGCGTATATTTCCCCCAGCTGGCTACCGCCGCCAGCGTCACGTCGTAGGCCATCGGATAGTGCTGCTTGATGTTGGCCAGCAGCGGATTGGGGATGTTTATCTGGTATTTCACCCGGGTAATCATGGTCTTGATATGGGTGAGCAGATCGGCACGCAGCTGCTTGTCGCCCTGCAGATTGTAGTTATAGTGTGCGTTGATATAGGACAGGATGTAGTCCACCAGCGCCTCTTCGTCATCGGCGTTGATCTCGCTGGGGCGCACGTCCTGCACCCGTCGTGCCGCGATATTCACCCGCAGATAGGCTTCTTCTGCGGCCGAGACCTCTTTGCCGGCCGCCTTGCCCAGTTCGCCCGCCAGCCAGGTCGACGCCTTGCGCACCCCTTCGTCGCCATCTTCGACGTCAAACTCCGACAGCGGATAACCATCGCTGATGCGGCGCAGCGCCACCGCGCAATAAAAGATCAGATATTGCTCCCCTTCATCGGTCAGACGAATGGCGTACTGTGACAGCAACGGGTGCAGCAGGCCGGCAAAGGTCGCTACCTGCGGTTGCAGCAGGATCTCGTTATTCAGCAACGGATTCTCGGCATCCGCCAGATGCAGCTGGAACAGCAAATCGGTCAGACAGGCGCGGATCGCCATTTCCGAGCCGAACAACTTCATGCCGTAACGCGGTTTGGTTTCGATGGTCAACGGGTAATGCGCCAGCCGTTCCCTCACCTCAGCCATATCGTTTTGCAGCGTACCCCTGCTGACAAACCATTCATCGGCTAAATCCTCCAACTTCAGGGAGAAGGCTGAGGTCAAAAAACGGATCAAAAGATAATGCACGCGCTCCTGGGCGCTACGCGGCGTGGCCTGCTTGCGGCGCTCCTGCTGCTGTAACCCGCTGAACAGCGCCGCGTCGTCCACCTGCAGCCGGTAACCGGCACCGCGGTTATGCACAAAGCGCGCGCCGTATTTTTCCAAAATATCATTAAGCGCAGTGATGTCTGCACGCACCGTGCGGGTAGACACCGCAAAGCGCTTCGCCAGTTCATCCTGCGGCAGCGTTTCACTCTGCAACGCGTCAAACAGATAAGCCAAACGGGGGATAAGGGAATCTCACCATCGTCATTCCAATGTCAAGTCGCCCGCCTGCTGCCAGACGGGCCACGGGTTACTGCGCTGCGGGCGCGAATACCATCTGTGAAGGGCTGCCTACCGGGGTATAGCCATCCACGAAACTGAGCGTACCGTTCTGTTGATCGACGCGAAAACGCGTAATGTTATCGCTGCGCTGGTTGAGCGCGTACAGATACCCCCCGTCCGGACTGAGCGTGACGGTGCGTGGATAATCACCGCGCGTCCAGGTTTCGCCCACCCGCGTCATGCTGCCACCGCTGCCGATACTGAACTGCGCAATGCTGTTATGCAGCCGGTTGGCGACGTACAGATTTTTGCCGTCCTGGCTTAGCGTCAATCCGGCGGCAAAATTGGTGCCCTTATAATCCGCCGGCAGAGTGGATGCCGTCTGTAGCGGCGTCAGCGTGCCCTGGTCGCTGTCGAAACGGTAGCTGGTCAGCGTGGACGCCTCTTCGTTCACCAGCAACAGCGTTTTACCGTCCGGGTGGAACACGAAGTGGCGCGGGCCTGCACCAGGCGACGACGCCGCGATCCACGGCGGATCGTTTGGCGTCAGTTCGCCACGGCTATCGTCAAAACGCCACTGGTAGATCCGATCCAGCCCCAGATCGGTTGAGAAAACAAATTTACCACTCGGATCGCTGGCGATCATATGCGCATGCGGGCCATTGTGATCGCTGATGGCAAAGCTGCCCTCCACCGCTGCGGCAGGCCTGCTCGCCCCCGCCGGGCCTTGCTGCTGGCGCACCGAGCTGGCTTGCGCCAGCCGGCCTTCGCTATCCAGCGGAAACGCCGCCACGCTGCCGCTGATATAATTCGCCACCAGCAGATGGCGCCCGTTCGGTGTCAGCGAAAGAAATACCGGCCCGGCGCCCTGCGAATCCACCTGATTCAGTGGCGTCAGGCTACCGTCTCGCTCGCTGATGCGCAGTGCGGTGATCGAACCGTGTTTACCGCCGTTAAAATCTGCCACTTCGCTGGCAACGTACAAGGTACGGCCGCTGGCATCCACCACCAACTGGGCTGGATTGGGCAACGTGCTGACCAGGGTCTTGTCGCTCAGCGCACCGCTGGCGGCATCGACCCGTAGCCGGTAGACCCCTTCACCATTGGGCTGATAAGAACCGATATAGGCAAAATGAGACGGTGTGGACTTCATTGCATCCTCAGCATGCAGCGCCGGGCTGAACATCGCCAGCAGCGCCAGAGATACCGCAAATCGCGTGGTCATACCCTGCCAGTTTCGCATAATTATTCCTTGTATTGGTAAAGAACAACACATTACGAAGCTACGGTGAATCAGCCCGGCACGCCGCCGTTTAACCCACCAGTTTTTTGGTCATCGCCAACAGCGTTTTCACATCCTGCGGGCGCGTATTGCCACTGTTGGCATCGATGATCGAACTGTAAATGTGCGGGATCACCTGCTTGACTCCCGCCGCCAGCGCGATTTCCAGGATCTGCTCAAAATTGTCAAGATCGATGCCACCGGTCGGCTCCAACAGGAAATCATGTTCGGCGCACGCTTTGGCCACGTACTGATACTCGTCCTTGCACTTCAGGCCCCCCATTGGGAAATACTTGATCGAGCTCCCCCCCATGTCTTTCAACAGCGCAATCGCCGTCTCAACCGGCACAATACCGTCCGGCGCACCAGCGCTCAGCGGCCCGGTAGATACCTTCACCCAACCGACTCGCCCGGTCGGCGATACCAGACCATTGACCACCGTATCCGTTTGCCCTAATAGCGCACGGCTGGCGCCGACGCCGGTAAACACCTGATTGACGTGCTGTGGCTGTACTCGCTGCGAGATCAGGCTGACCATCGCCGACTGCTTCGGATCGCCGGCGCCCAGCCCCACCGACAGCGCGTTGTTAATCAGGCGCGCGTAGCGCTGCATATCGGCCACCGCACTGTCGACGTCAGGATAATTCTTGGACAGCACGCCAACCAGCACGTGGCCTTCCGCCGCCGCATAAATCTCCTCAGCGTTGTCCTTTGAACCCGCCAGCACGTTAAGGCATACGCGGTCACGGTAATAGTTCGGCTTCAGCTTCATGCTTGTTGCTCCAGTAATTTTTTGATGCAGTTAAAAACTGTAGTCAGTTGCTGTTGATCCACACTGCGCACATCCACTTCGATCTTGCCTTCGTTGGCCTTGTAGCCACGGAAGTAAATGGCGATGTCACCGGTTTTCAGCGCCTGAACGATGTCGAGGGTCGACATGCCGATCGCCGCTTCGTCAAAAGCGATTTCCGTACGCGCAATGTCGCGACCGGCGCTGTCCCAGACGGTTTTGGCGCTTACGCCATTCAAGGTATTCAGGCTATTGATAAAGGGCGTCATGCGCTCGACCATTTGCGCGCCGCTGGTCTTTTCCTGCGTCAGGTAGCTTTCAATTGCCTGCGTCAGACCCAGAATGCCCTCTTTGCCGACCTTCATCGCACGACCGATGCCGCCCGACTGCAATTTTACCCACTCGACCAGCTGTTTCTTGCCGATCACCAGACCACTGGTCGGCCCTTCGATCGCCTTCGCGCCGCTGTAAATCACCAGATCGGCTCCCATCTGGTAATAACACAGCAGGTCTTCCTCGGCCGCCGCATCCACGATCAGCGGCAGCTGATGCTTGCGCGCCACCGCCGCCGCCTGTTCGACCGACAGAATGCTCTTCTGTACGCAGTGGTGTGACTTGATATAGAGGATGGCCGCCGTTTGCCGGGTAATGCAGGCCTCGAGCTGTTCGGCGGAGCATTCATTGGCGTAGCCGGCTTCTATCACCTTACCGCCGCCGAGCGCCACCATGGTGTCGACCGGCGCGCCAAAGTTGACGTTGTGCCCACGTGGCAGCACGATCTCGCGTGGTTCGTTGACCGCAGCGGAGTGCAGGTTGACCAGCAGGTTGGCGTTATCTTTGACAATGGTGGCCGCCACCGACTGTGCAATGCCGGCGGAGGCGCAGGAAACCACTACCGCCGCCTCGACGTTCAGCAGATTGGCGATATAGGCACCGGTTTTATTCACCAGATCCTTGATGTCGAAATAGTGGTCAAGACCATAACCCACCGCGTCGATGACCTCCTGACGAGGGGTAGAAACGCCAAGCGCCGTCATACGGCCGGACGTATTGATCACCTGTTTTAACTGGTATTTTTCATAGATCGAAGACATGAGCGGCTTTCCCTTCATCGGTTAATAGGACTTCCCCGGCCACCACCGCAGCCAGCGGCACCAGCAATTGTTCACCCTTGGCGGATTGCCCTTCGGCATCGGCAAATACTTGCGGCGCCTGGCGAAGATCGAAAATGGTCAAATCGGCGTCAAAGCCCGGCTGCAGCTGTCCTTTGCCGGTCAATTGCAATGCCGACGCGGCATTGACCGTCACACAGTCGATCACCTGCGGTAACGTCAGGCCGACGGTGAAAAATTTGGACATCACCGTCGCCAGGCTGTGTACCGGCCCGGACAGGCGATTGCGACAATAAATATCGGAACTGATGGTGTGCGGCAGAATGCCGAGAGCGATCGCCTGCCGTGCGACTTCAAAGCTGAAGCTGGCAGTGCCGTGGCCAACGTCAAGCAATACGCCACGCTTCAACGCCCGTTGAATAGACTCGCGCAACGTACCGGCCGGGGTCAGAATACGGTTGGGCTTGCCGTTGTAACAGTGGGTGATGATATCGCCACGCGTCAGCAAATCGGCGATTTCATCCAGATCCGGCGGGTTGTTGCCGATATGTACCATCAGCGGCAGCTGATTGTTTTCCTGCTGGATCTCCTTGGCGCGCACCAGCGGTTTGATGCCATTCTGGCCAACGACGCTGCTGCTCATGCGCGCCTTGATGCCGATAATAAAGCCGCGATGCTGCTCAATGGCTCGCTGCACGCCCTGCTTGTCGATATCCGCCATTTCGGCCAGCTCGTTCTGACGCAACAGGCCGATGCGCGAAATATTCAGGAAGGCAAACACGTTGGTTTTGGCGCTGCGCGTCAGGGCATAGAAACTGTCGACGTCGTCAGTGCCGGTACTGCCGGCGTCCACTACCGTGGTAACGCCGCAGCAGGTGCCGACGCTGTCTGGTTCATCGTGATAAATCGGCGAAGAGGGATAACAGTGCACGTGGGCGTCGATCCAACCGGCGCTGAGGCGATACCTGCCGCCCAGATCAAGTTGGCGCGTCCCCTGCGTCTGCGCCGCCAGTTGCCCAACCACCGCAATCTTGCCGTCCTGCACCGCCACGTCGACCAACCGATCGTCGGCCAGCCGCGCGTGGCGAATGATTAAGTCATACATGCTTTACTCCTTACCGCGGGGCGACACCGTTCGCCCCGCAGCCACATTCAGATGGCGACCGGGAAAATGGCCCCCAGGATCATTGCGCCGAGGATCGCGCCGCCGGTAATGGGCTTGCCCCAGATATAAAACAGCAGTGCACCGAGCAGCGAACCGATACCGATCGGAATCGACGCAGTCATGGCAGACAGGATGATCAATGGCCCAAGGAAACGCCCGGAGGAGTTACCCGCGCCCATCATGACGTCTGCGCCGTAGGTCGAGTTGCTCTGGTTGATGGTGAACTTGCGCGCCAGGATGATCAGGTAACCGATCGCCAGCCCAATCACCAGACCGGTGACCAGCGATGCGGCAAAGTTGGCTACCGGGAACACGATCCCTGCACCGAGCAGCAGCGCTGGCACCCCCAGCCCGACACCGGTCTGGATCGCCCCGCCGATATCCAGGATGCCGACCAGCGAGCCCTCGATAATACGTGCGAACAGGAAGCTGGCACCGAATGCCGCCACCGCGCCATACACGCCGGTATCCATACCGGCACGCAGCATCGAGACGAAAGCCACTTCGTTAAACGCGCCGATGCCGTACAGGTAGTACATATGGGTCCCGGCAAATACGCCCGAGGACAGCAGGCCGACAAAAATCGGGAACGACCAGTCGGCATACCAGAAGCCTTGTTGTTGAGTTTGTTGTTCCATCGTCACGCCGCCTTATTTACCGCTCAGGGTGTTGTGAATGGCATCCAGCCAGCCTGGTATGCCAAGGCTGAAGGATTCGAGGAGTTTCATGTCGAAGCCGCGGAAGAAGCCACTCAGCACGAACAACAGCACGATCACCGCCATCATGATTTTGGTGACCTTGTTCCAGCCGCTCTCTTCAACCCCTTTGCCGATCAGAATACCCAGCACCAGCCCCGGAACGGCATTGCCCATGATCAACTGTGCCAGGCCGCCAAAAATGGTGCCCCCAGAAGCCGGAACGTTTGCCGGCATCAATCGCCGCCAGCCAGAAAATCACCGGCATCACGGTATTCACCAACAGGTTGGCTGCCGGCACCAGCACTTTGATGGCGGTAACCTGCAGCGCCGCCGGTACCGCCGAAGCGGTGGAGTTAAGGAAGGCCACTACCAGCATGCCGATGATGCCGCAGGCGATAGCCATTTTTTTCGGATCGTGCAGCGTTTGCGCCACATTGCGATTCTTGATCATCAACGCTGCCGCTCCCCAGTTGGGGATGATGCGGTGATCGACGTCCTGTGTGAAGGCACCTGCCGCCACGGAGGACGCCCAGGCATTGAAGAAAAAGCCCAGGCCAAATGAGAAGTGTGACGCCGGATCGCCTTCGCAGGAATTCAGCTCGCCCAGGGTGCGGAATGCCCCCATACCCTGTGTCGTCGGGGCATGGAACATGCGTGCGGCGCCGGCGCCGACGCCGACACCTACCAGCCCGCCGATAATAATCGACTTAAATAAAATTATTAGGAACATGAGTCTGCCCTTATTATTTCGAGGTGAAAACAACCTTTTCTGTGTTGATAATGGTCACATTTATGGTTACTTCCAGAGAAACGGCATAACTTTTTCTTTCACGCGGCAGAAAGAAGAACAGGAATTTCTCTCGGGTTGTTTTTTCCTCCGCGCTTAATACGCTGACGTCCTGCGGTTCGATGCGCAGCAGAATATTATTGGTGGATTTTAATACCGCGCCCTGTACATTCGCCAGAGCAGAAGCAAAGGCTTTCGCTTTGCTGTCGCCCTTGCCCGTAACAATTACCGAGGTGGTATACTGTTCCTTCATTATGCTGCGCCGTGTTTCTTGATATAGGCTTCAACCAGTTTTTGCCCCAGTTCTTCTTTATCCATAAAACCGAATCCCAGCACGTTACAGCCTTCATTAATTGCCGTCACACCTTCCTCAATCGAACGCATGCCATATTTGGCCTTGTAGCCATATTTGGTTTGCGCGGTAATGGCGCCGGCGCCGCCGCTGCCGCAGAACGAAATACCCAGCTGTGCATTTTCCGCTTTCATTACGTCGCCCAGCTTCATGTCGGCCGCCACGCCGGGAATGACAATGGCTTTTCCACCTGCGCTTTCAATGCCCTGGCCAACTTTTTTCCCTTTGCCCAGACGATCGCCGATCACAACGGTAATTTGTCCCATGGTATATTCTCCTGATTGAAATCAATAAAACGCTTATTGGTTATTATCTTTTGCCACTTCAAAGTGTACCGACAGTAAATAGGACTCTTCGATCGGCAAGTTGTTAAATTGGCTCACCACTCGCTGCGCCAACTGCATTGAATGATGCGAGATCTCATCGAACAGTGATTTATCCACTTCAGGCAAAGGCTCGCCAGTAATGGAACGCAACACCATTGCACGAATATGCGACTCCAGCATTTGTTGTTGCACCGCGTTGGTATAAATACTCTCTGAATTTAACATGATGGTAATATCTGACAATACCCGCTCGGTAATGGTTTCTGCCTGGGTAATATCAGCCTGTGTCGTTTTTAGCGATGCCGCTCCTTCATTCACTTTCAGTCACTCCTGAATCGCTCACTTTATCTGTTATCTTTACCCTACTCTCTGTCCCATTGGGTGTGTAGCGCGTTTTTTTCCAGTTCAAAGTGGAAATTGGGTGACCATCAGAGATCCATTTCGCATATTGCGGCTTTTGCAGATAAGTTAATTGGAATACAAAAAGATAACATGATGAACGGTTGTCTCGGTGGCGTTCATGCCGACGAAAAGTTCGTGATCGGGATCTCTTTCTTTTCCTGCGCTAACCCCCTACTATCGGAAGAACAAACCGACATTTCCAACACCCCCGCTCCCCACGGCGCGGGGGTGTTGCTTTGTGTTGTTTATTTGAGGCTATTGGAGAGTGGAATGACCAAACCAATCATTACTATTAATGAGCTGGATGCGGAACGACTGGATGCGTTGCTGGAAAAGCCGGCCTATGCCAATACCGATGTCGCTGCGGCGTTGAACGCTGAACTGGATCGGGCCGAGATCCTGCCGCCAGCCCAGATCCCGGCTCATGTTGTTACCATGAACAGCCGAGTGCGCTTCCGCGATCTGCATACCAACGAAGAGCACGTGCGTACGCTGGTGTACCCGGCCGAACTGCAAAACAGCAGTGAGCAGCTGTCGGTGATGGCGCCACTGGGCGCCGCCTTGCTCGGCATGCACGTCGGCAAGCAGATTGACTGGGCGCTGCCAAACGGCGAGCAGGCGCAAATAGAAGTGCTGGAACTGCTGTATCAGCCAGAAGCGGCGGGCGTATATCACCGCTGATCGTCCCGGGCGGCAACCTGCCGCCCCTTATGTCACCAGACGATAGCCACCAGCACCAGCATCAGCAACAGTACGTAGATCCGCGCGTGCAGCGTATCGTCAATCCGCGGCAACGCACGTTTGGCAAAGGCGATCCCCGCCGTACCAGCCAGAGCCAATAACGCCAGAATCACCATATTTACATAGCCCAGATAGGCCGCACCGGCGATTTTTCCCTGCCCCAGCCAGCCGTATATGGCCGCGCCCATCACCGCCACGGCGATCGACAGCGGATTGGCGGCGCTGACACAATATTTCATCTCATAGCCATGACGTCGCAACAACGGTACCGTCATCACGCTGCCCCCCACGCCGAGCATCGCCGCTACGCTGCCAATCAGCGACCCACCGAGCCAAAGCGTGCGAGACGACAGCGCACGCCGCGCCGGACGCTGTAAAAAACCCTTGTGGAACAAGCAGTCAGCGATGGTGATTACCATATAGGCGATAAACAGCAGGCGAATAACACCGTCGGTCAGCAAGGTGGCCGCCAAGGCCCCTGCCAGCGCGCCGAGCGCGATGAACAAGATCAGCGGAACCACCGTTTCCCGCAGTATGCTGCCGCTGCGCCAATGCCCGTAAGTGGCGTAACCGGCGTTAAGGATCATCACCGTCGTCGAGGTAGCCACCGCGATATGCATTGCCTGTCCAGGGTGCTCACCGGAGGCGGAAATCAGATGGTAGACAAACGGCACCACCACAAAGCCGCCGCCGAACCCAAACAGGATGGTGGTAATACCGGTCAGAAAACCGGCCGAAAGGATAATAATCAGTTCCGTCATGCTGCATTGCCTCTGAACATCAAAAGGCAATAGGGTAATCATCCTGACCGCTGACTTGCATACGATGTAAAGCCAACTATCATGGTGATTCGGCCAAACTGAATCGCAGGACAATGCGCAATATCGCTATCGATGAGGTGGATCATTTCCCACGGCTGGTGATTGCCATCGGCAGAGACTATCCACCGGGTTATCTCCTCCCCATGCACAGCCATCGTCGCGCCCAATTGCTGTATGGTGCAACCGGCATCATGCACGTCCATACCCGCAGTGGGAACTGGATCGTGCCGCCACAACGCGCGGTCTGGCTGCCGCCGCACATGCCTCATCAGGTCAAAATGCAGGGCGTGACTACCCGCAGCCTGTACATCGAGCCCGAGGCCTTGCCGCTGGCAGCGCGTAGCGCAGATTGCCAGGTGGTCAGCATTTCTCCGCTGCTGCGTCAGTTGCTGATCGAGGCTGTGGAAATGCCGCTCGAATACGCGCAACAAGGACGCGACGCCTGCCTGGTGTCGCTGTTACTGCACGAAATAGCCCGCCTGTCTGCGTTGCCGCTGCATATACCGTTGCCCAACGACGTTCGGCTGAACGCACTGTGTCAATCGTTCCTGCAGCAGCCGAATATTCATCTATCGCCGCAGCTCTGGGCACGGCAGCTGTATATGAGCATCCGCACGTTCAGCCGTTTCTTTCAGGCGCAAACCGGCCTGTCTTTTTCACAATGGCGTCAACGTGCCTGCGTGGTGCTGGCGTTGTCCCGCCTGGCGGCTGGCGATGGCGTCACGCAGATTGCGTGGGAGTTGGGGTATGAGAACAGCGCAGCGTTTTCCGCCATGTTTCGACGGGTGCTGGGGCAGACACCGTCCAGTTTTCTCAGCGGCGGCAGCCCGCTTTGATAGGCGGGCCGCGCACACGGTCAACGGTATTTTTGGTGGTAACTATCGCGGGTGGTTTTGAAATCCTGCGCCAACGTCTGCGCCTGTGCCAGTTTGCCCTGGTTCGCCGCCGTCAGCGCGCCGTCGATCTGAACGATCAGCGTATCCAGACCGTGACGGAAGTCTTTCATTTCCGCACTGTCCGGCGCTTTATTTTCCAGTTTTGGCGGCGTGGCCTTTTGCGCATCCTGTGCGGCAGCGCGCATATTTTGCAGGCTTTGTTTAAATGTGGCGATGGAATCGGTTTTTAGCGCGGTTTTGTAGTTCCCGGCGATGATATCCATATCTTCGTCGAGATCGGCAGCCATTGCCAGCGAACTGGCACCCAGCAGCGTCAACGCCGCCAGCGTCTTCAGTGTTGTCTTCATGCTCACCTTCCAGTTATTGTTTTAGTTAACCGTTAGTTAACATAAGCGGCGCACCGCAACATCGACAGGAATTATTTGTAAGCAACGATATAAAACTGGCCGGCATCCCGCCGGCCATCAGGCGATTATTCGCCGGCGATTTTCATTTCTGGCAGCAGGACCGAACCACACTGAATATTGCTGCGGGTTTCGATGTCGCTGCCCACACTGACGATATTGCGCAGCATATCCTTCAGGTTGCCGGCAATGGTGATCTCACTGACCGGATATTGAATTTCGCCATTTTCCACCCAGAAACCGGATGCACCGCGCGAGTAATCGCCGGTTACGCCGCTAACGCCCTGACCCATCAGCTCCGTCACGACCAGTCCGGTACCCAGCTGTTTCAGCATCGCGGCAAAATCATTGCCTTGACCGGCAATACGCCAGTTATGAATGCCACCCGCATGGCCGGTGCTTTGCATGCCCAGTTTGCGCGCCGCGTAGCTGGTCAGCAACCAGGTCTGCAACACCCCGTCCTTGACGATATCGCGCCGCTGGGTACGTACGCCTTCACTGTCAAACGGCGTCGAGGCCAGCCCTTTCAACAGATGCGGGTGCTCTTCGATGGTCAGCCATGCAGGCAGGATCTGTTTGCCGAGTGAATCCAGCAGGAAGGTGGACTTGCGGTAGACGCTGCTGCCGCTGATGGCGCCCACCAGGTGACCGAACAGACCGGTCGCCACTTCGGCGGCGAACAGCACCGGCGCCTTCATGGTCGACAGCTTGCGCGGCGCCAGGCGCGACAGCGTGCGGCGGGCGCATTCCGCGCCGACCCACTCGGGGCTTTGCAAATCGCTCATCGCCCGCCCGATGGTATAGGCATAATCGCGTTCCATATCGCCCTGATGCTCGGCAATTACGCAGCTGGACAGCGAATGGCGGCTGGAACAGTAACTTTGCAGCATGCCGTGACTGTTGCCGAACACTTTAATGCCATAGTGGCTGTTGAAGCTGCCGCCTTCGGTATTGGTGATGCGCTTGTCCGCCGCCAGCGACGCCTGTTCGGCGCGGGCCGCCAGTTCAATGCCACGCTCGGCATCCAGCTCGGCCGGGTGGAACAGATCCAGATCCGGCGCCTCGAACGCCAGCAGTTGGCGTTCCGCCGGGCCGGCGTACGGATCCGGCGAGGTATAGCGTGCAATGTCCAGCGCCGCCTGCACGGTACGCGCGATGGCGTCCGGGCTGAGATCGGTTGACGATGCGCTGCCTTTGCGTTGCTGATGGTAAACGGTGATGCCCAGTGCGCCGTCGCTGTTGAATTCGACGTTTTCTACCTCGCCGAAGCGAGTGCTGACACTGATGCCGGTGGTTTTGGTGACGGCAACTTCTGCCGCATCGGAACCGGCGCCCGCCAGTTCCAGAGCCTGTGAAACAGCCCGTTCCAGCGTCTTGCGCTGTTCTGCAACTTGAGTGACTACTTTCATCAATCTGCCATAATTAAAAAATCGTTGAGAAAAGTGCCGTGGCGGCGTGGTTGCGCGAATGGCACGCAAAATCGAATGAATAATGCCCTTGAGTCTAACAGGAACCGCGTGGAATTTCGCATAAAGGCAGCAACCTGTTAGGATTAGCCTCTTTTTAACGGAGCCTACCATGAACAAACAGCCTGAAGACTGGCTCGACGATGTCCCGGACAATGACAACGAGGACGATGACGAGATTATCTGGGTCAGTAAAAGTGAAATCAAACGCGACGCCGAAGCGCTGAAAGACCTGGGAACCGAACTGGTTGAACTGGGGAAAAACGCGCTGGAACGCATTCCGCTGGATGAAGACCTGCGTAACGCCATTGAGCTGGCGCAAAAGATCAAGAAAGAAGGCCGCCGCCGCCAGATCCAGCTGATCGGCAAAATGCTGCGCGCCCGCGACGTTGAGCCGATCCAGACCGCGCTCGACAAGCTGAAAAACCGCCACAATCAGCAGGTATCGCTGTTCCACAAGCTGGAAGCGCTGCGCGACCGCCTGGTGGAAGAAGGCGATGACGCGGTACCCGCCATTCTGGATCTGTATCCGCAGGCCGACCGGCAGCAGCTGCGCTCACTGGTGCGTAATGCCCAGAAAGAAAAGGCCGCCAATAAACCGCCAAAAGCATACCGCCAGATCTTCCAGTATCTGCGCGAGCTGGCCGAGACCACCGAATGAGCGGCCGCAGCGCCACCTGCATCATGGGATGAACACCATCGTTCATCCCTGATGGTGCGCGGGTGCGCTGCTGCCCTCGCGAATATTGAAACGCAGGCTGCCTTCCAGCTCTTCCTCCGCTTCTTCAAACAGCAGAATAATCGCACCGAAACGGCGCTTGCGACGGTTATCGAGATTGACGAACTCAATCTCGACCGGTAAACCGATGTCACCGGTGACCACGTCCCACAGCGCGTCCAGATTGGCGCCAAACTCTTCGCCCAATGCAAACTTGCCGGCAAAATCCCGATAGAATGCCGGTGGATCGGGTATCTGGCTGAAATCAAATTCAACTTTTCCCATCAGACTCACTCCACCCGAATGAAGTTTTTGTAATGGTCGCGCGTAACAAAAATCAGACCGTCATTGGAGTACAGCAGGCGATCGGCGCCGCGCCGCCCGCACTGATAATTGATATCCGCCTCACGCCAGACACGCTTGTGCGCGGCAGGCAGACGCCCTTCACGGTTTGAAAAGCGATCGCCGCCGATCGCCTTGCCTGGCAACGCCGTACACAGGTTGCCGTCACGCGCATTCCACCCCTGCTCACGCGCCTGCTTCTTGGTAATGTAATAGCCCGGCAGGCGTTGGTGTTGCTGCAGGTAGCTCACCACCCGTTTTTGCTGTGTCAGTTGATCAATACTTTCCGTTGCCGCTACCGCCGGCACATGACCAATGGCCCGATCGCCATTACCACGCAAGGCAATAAAACCGGCCATCACCACGGCGATCAGCACCGCCACCAGAATCCGCTTGTTCATTACTTTCCCTGTCGTACCGGGGCGCAGGTTACGTCCCATGTTAGTTATATAACTGAATTGGATGAATTAAAGATTACCGATGTGTAACGTTTTCACTTGCAGGAACTCCTCCAGCCCCAATACCGACCCTTCGCGCCCCAAACCGGATTCTTTGACGCCGCCAAAGGGTCCCAGTTCGGTCGATACCGAACATTCATTAATGCCAATCATGCCACTTTCCAATGCCGCCGACACGCGGAATACCCGCTGCAGATTCTCGGTATAGAAATAGGCTGCCAGTCCAAACGGCGTGTCGTTGGCGCGTTCGATCGCTTCGCTTTCACTGCCAAAACGGAAGCAGGCCGCCACCGGACCAAAGGTCTCCTCCTGCGCCAGTTTCATCTGCGCATTGGCCTCTGCCAATACCGTCGGCTGGAAGAAATTGCCCCCCAACCGGTGCCGCTCGCCGCCAACCACGATACGCGCACCGTGCTGCAGCGCATCCTTGACGTGCTCCTCCACCTTCTCTACGCCGTCCCGATCGATCAACGGCCCGACCACGACGTCGTGCTCCATGCCATTGCCGACCTTGAGTTTTTGTACCTCTGCCGCCAGCCGGCTGACAAATTTATCGTAAATACCGTCCTGAACAAAGAAACGGTTGGCGCATACGCACACCTGACCGGCGTTACGAAATTTATTGGCGATCGCCCCTTGCACCGCCAGCTCCAGATCGGCGTCGTCAAATACGATAAACGGCGCGTTGCCGCCCAGTTCCATTGACACTTTCTTCATGGTTTCTGCCGCGTTACGCATCAGCGTCTTGCCAACCTGGGTGGAACCGGTAAAGGTAATTTTACGCACCGCCGAACTGGCCATAATGGCGTCGCTGATGGCGCGGGTATCGCCCGCCACGCCGTTCAGCACCCCGGCAGGGACGCCGGCCTTGTGCGCCAGCGCCAGCAGTGCGAAGGCACACAGCGGCGTGTTGCTGGCTGGCTTGATCAGTGCGGTGCAGCCGGCGGCCAGCGCCGGGCCCAGTTTGCGCGTCAGCATCGCCAGCGGGAAGTTCCACGGCGTAATCGCCGCCACCACGCCAACCGGCTCACGGGTCGCCAGAATGCGCGCGCCCGGCTTGGCGGGTGGGATGATTTCCCCGTTGGCGCGTTTGGCCTGTTCGCTGAACCACTGAATAAAGCTGGCGGCGTAGTCGACTTCACCCTGCGCTTCCTTGAACGGCTTACCCTGCTCGGTGGTCATCAGCGCCGCCAGAAAATCCTTCTGTTCCAGTATCAGCAGATACCAACGGTGCAGGATTTCACTGCGGGTTTTGGCTGGAGTATCGCGCCAGGCCGGGAATGCCTGGCTGGCGGCGCGGATCGCCGCCTGCGTTTCGCGTTGGCCGGCTTTCGCCACCTGCGCCACCCGTTCGCCATTGGCGGGGTTCAGCACCTCGAACGTCGTGCTGGCGGTATGCCACTGGCCGGCGACGAAATAGCCGGTATTGAAGTATTCACTCTCGGTCAGTTGTTCTACAGACATGCTTGCAGCCCTCCTGAGTGCATGAATCTTCCCGCATCCGCGAGATAACAATATTCTCTCAGTATAGCTGCGGACACGGCCTACTGCGGCAGCGTCCGAGCGGAGGGCATCAATCGATCAAGGCATGGCGATAACGGTGCAGCATATCCGCCAGCCGCCTCACCGGTCCGGTGACGCTAAGGGGAGCCTGATTATCCATCAGTTTCTGCTGGTAGTCGTTCATTTCGCTTAGCAAGCGATCGTAATAGTAGGCGCGCTTGACGTCATTCTTGGCGCTTACCACCCGATCGGCCGTTTTGCGGATTTGCCGGTGGAAGGCCGACAGTTCTTCGCTGGCAGGGATTTCGGCGCGCTGCATGCGCTGGTGCGCAATGATCAGATTCAACGCCAGACGGTATTTGGCAATATCGTTGGGGAACATCATCAACAGTTGGTTCAGCTGTTGATACAGCGCCGGCAGGTGGTTTTCCCGCCGTTTGGCGGCCTTGGTGGTCAGCGCCGATACCGCACTGCCGACAAACTGGTTCAGCAGGGTGCGACCGGTACGTTCGCGCGAGTTGTCACGGATCAGCAACAGCACCATCAGCCCGACGCAGCTACCGAGGAACTGGCCGATCGAGGCATCCAGAAACTGGGTGACGTTAAACTCCATCGGGTTGCTCAGCACCAGAATGTTGATGGTGCCGGCCAGCGTCCCCAGCGACCCCAGCCGCCGTTTTTGCACTTCGATGCCGATAAAGAACGCCAACAGTCCCAGACTGAGGCACAACAGCAGGATGCTCTGCTGCGTCGCCGGGATAATCACCATGAAATACAGCGCGCCGAGCGGGATAGCCACCAGCATGCCGAGCACAAAATCCATCGCCACCATGCGCGGGTTTGGCGTGCGCATCGCCAGTGAGGTAATCACCGCGATAATCACCATAAACCCGCTGCCGGAGGTCCAACCGGTCCACAACCACAGCAGACAGCCGAGTGCCGTGGCGGTAAAGGTACGCAAGCCGTTAATCATCGCATGGTGGCCTTCCGCCGACGTCGGCTTGACCACCACTTCGCTGCGCAGCACGTCTTCTTCCACCGCGCTGACGCTGCTGTTGGTGTGAATGCCCTTGGCCAGCAGCAGGTAACGGGTCGCCGCCCCTACCCAACTGGAAATGGTAAGTAATGTTTCATCGGTACGGTTGGTGGTCAGCATCTGGCGCAGCAGCTTCATCCGTTTATGGATCTCCTGCGGCGTTTCCGCCGGCACCAGCAATAGTTCGCGGATGTTCTCTTTCACCGCATCCGGGTGGTTGAGCAGGATCAGATAGGTTTCGCAAGCCTGGGTTATCAATGTCAGCGAGAGGGTATGTAGCACGCGCACCCGCCGGTCAACCTTCTGCCAGCGTGAGGACTCCATCATCAGACTGCTGCGCATACCGTTCAGCGCCGTGGTGCCCTTCACCAGATTGCTCCAGGCACGGTCGATATCTTCTTTGTCAGCATTGCTGACGCACATCTGCATCAGTTGGTACTGTTCCACCAGCAGTTTGTCCACCGCACGATCAATATCCTGTTTGATCGAGCGCGGAGAAAAAATCAGATCCGCCAGCACCGCGCTGACGATGCCCAGCACGATTTCGCTACAGCGCTCGACCGCAAACTGCGGGGCTTCCAGCAAGTGTGACTCGCTGGTGGCGACGGTCACGATGATAATCAGCGCGGTATAACCGGCCAATCCCCAGGCGTAGGAGTTTTCCACTTTAATCAGCGAGGAAACCCAGGTGCAAAAACCGGCCCAGACGCAGCACAGCATCAGCATCACCACCGGCGCACGCGCGGTAGTGACGATAATAATCAGGCCGACGAAACAGCCGATGAAGGTGCCGATGATGCGCAGCCAGCCGCGGTGGCGGATGGCGCCGGAAACGGCTCACCGCCGGCGGCAAACGCCGGTCCGGCTGCGACGATGGCGGCGGTCATGGCAGACCAGCGCGGCGTTTCCAGATTGAGGTGAAAGCCGACAAACAGCGCAAAGACGATGGCAAAGCTCAGTTTGAAGGCAAACCGCAGGCGTATGAACGTCGGACTATTCATTAACCGAACTCACGCAGCCGATGCATCAGGCGTACAAAAGGTGAACTGCCATCCCGGTCGCGATCGCCCTTGCCGGTAACCACTACCGTCGCGGTGGTACCGGCCGGATACGGATGTTGCTGATCCTCGGCGTCGAGAATGATTTTTACCGGCACACGTTGCGCCAGACGCACCCATTCCAGGTTGCTGTCGATGGCCGCCAGCCCTTTGCTGTCATTGGTGCTGCTGCTGTTGTTCACCCCGGCTGCCACGCTGTCTACCGTACCGTGCATGATACGGTTGCTGCCCAATGGGGTGATTTCTACCCGATCGCCTTTGCTCAGACCGTGCAGTTTGGTTTCTTCCAGATAAGCCAGTACGTAGAAGGTATTCTTTTTGACCAGCGCAACGGCGGTCGAGCCACGGGTGATGAATTCACCGGCGTGCACGTTAAGATTGGTGATCCAGCCGTCGGCCGGCGCACGCACCGTGGTACGTTCCAGATCCAGCTTGGCCAGGTCGCGCACCGCAATCGACTTCGCCAACTGATGCTGCACGGTTTGCAGTACGTTGTTGGCCTGATCGATCTCTTCCTGCGACATCGCCTGGATACCCAGTTTCACCCGGCGACCGGCTTCGCGTTTTTTCTCCGCTGCCAGCGTCTGGTAATAGGCGACGTCAGCGTTGGCTTCCGCCAGCGCCTGCTGATAACGCGGCTGATCGATGACAAACAGCACCTGCCCCTGTTTCACCAGTTGGTTATCCACTACCGGTACGCTGGTCAGCAGGCCGCTGACGTCAGGCGCGATCGCCACCACATCGGCGGTGAATTTGGCATCCCGCGTCCAGGGGGATTCGGTGTAGAACACCCAGGCCTTGAACACCGCGACAATCCCCAGCAGGACAAGAATCAAAGTGATCGCGATTCTGGCTATTTTTATTGAAAAAGTTTTCACAGCGACCTCAAACGAAAAGACACGAAATCAGATAAAACAGGCAGCAATACAGCGCGGTATTGAACAGCGCCGGATGCCAGACAAAGTCGTAGATGCCGGTCGGTTGCAACAACCGACGTAGCACAAAGAACAGCGCCAGCGAGACGATCAACTCAAAAAAATACCGGTGGAAACGACAATCCGAAGATGACCATAACCGGAAGCAAACTCATTACTTTATCCTTATTGTTCACTACACCGGAGAACAAACACCCTACTCATTCACATTCTCTTTACATTCTAGCGGAAGCACGCCACAAGGTGATGACCAGACGGGTTGTCCAGGTCACGAACCTGAAAAAGGGTTAAACTCAGAACTGCGTCCGCGAATGGGAATGCGAGGGTAACCGGGGGGCGGTGACGCCGCTAAAGCATCTTTGACCGCGTTATATTAGCCTGCTTACTATCAAGGCATCAACAATCTGTGATCTAAATCACTTTTAAGCCAGAGTGAACAATGGAAAGACTTAAACGGATGTCGGTGTACGCCAAAGTCGTTGAGTGCGGGTCGTTTACCGCCGCAGCACGTCAACTTGACATGAGCGTTTCATCCATCAGCCAGACAGTGTCCAAACTGGAAAATGAGTTACAGGTGAAGCTGCTTAACCGCAGCACGCGCAGCATTGGTCTGACCGAAGCCGGCAAGATTTACTATCAGGGCTGCCGGCGCATGCTACAGGAAGTGAGCGAGGTGCACGAGCAGCTGTACGCTTTTAACAATACGCCAACCGGAACGTTGCGCATTGGCAGTTCGTCCACCATGGCGCAAAACGTGCTGGCAACCATGACCGCCGACATGCTGAAGGAGTATCCTGGTCTGACGGTCAATCTGGTCACCGGCATTCCGGCACCGGATCTGATCGCCGATGGGTTGGACGTGGTGATCCGCGTTGGTGCGTTACAGGATTCGAGCCTGTTTTCAAAACGCCTCGGTTCGATGCCGATGGTGATATGCGCCGCCAAAAGCTATCTGGCGCAGCACGGCACGCCGCAAAAACCTAACGATATGGTCAATTTTTCCTGGCTGGAATACAGCGTGCGGCCAGACAGCGAGTTTGAACTGATTGCCCCCGAGGGCATCAGTACGCGCATTTCGCCGCAGGGACGCTTCGTCACCAACGACTCGCAGACCATGATCCGCTGGCTGAAAGCCGGCGCCGGCATCGCCTATGCGCCGCTGATGTGGGTGATCGAAGAGATCAAGCGCGGCGAGATCGAGATCCTGTTCAAACGCTACCATTCGGATCCACGGCCGGTGTACGCGCTGTATACCGAAAAGGACAAGCTGCCGCTCAAGGTGGAAGTCTGCATTAATTACTTAACTGAATACTTCAAAAAAGTGAGCGAAGTCTATCAAGAATATCGTTAACGCCAACCGCGCTGCCGCTGTGTGCAATGGGAATAAAAATGAAAAAAATCATATTGGACTGCGATCCCGGACATGATGACGCCATCGCCCTGCTGCTCGCCTGGGGCAACCCGGAGATTGAGCTGCTGGCGGTAACCACGGTGGTCGGCAACCAGACGCTGGATAAGGTCACGCGCAACGCGCTGGCGGTGGCGCGCATCGCCAATATTACCGGTGTGCCGTTTGCCGCCGGCTGTTCGCGGCCGCTGGTGCGCAATATCGAAGTCGCGGCGGATATTCATGGCGAGTCGGGGCTGGACGGCCCACGGTTGCCCGATCCCACGCTGACGCTGGATGCGCGACATGCCATCGATGTAATCATCGACACGGTGATGGCTCATCCGCCAGGCAGCGTGACGCTGGTACCCACCGGTGGCCTGACCAATATCGCCATGGCGGTACGCAAAGAGCCACGCATCGCCGAGCGGGTGAAGGAGGTGGTGCTGATGGGCGGTGGCTATCACGTCGGCAACTGGAGCGCGGTGGCGGAGTTCAATATCAAGATCGATCCGGAAGCCGCACATATCGTGTTCAATGAACGTTGGCCGCTGACCATGGTGGGGCTGGATCTGACCCACCAGGCGCTCGCTACGCCGCAGGTCTGCCAGCGCATTGCCGCCATTGATAGCGCGCCGGCGACCTTTGTCGGTGAACTGCTGCAATTTTTCGGCCAGATGTATCGACAGGCGCAGGGGTTTGACGCACCGCCGGTTCACGACCCGTGCGCGGTCGCCTATGTTATCGATCCGAGCGTGATGACGGTACGCAAGGTACCGATAGATATTGAACTGACCGGCACCCTGACGCTGGGCATGACGGTGGCGGACTTCCGTTTTCCTGCGCCGCAGGATTGCCATACCCAGGTAGCCATGACGCTGGATCAAGACAAGTTCTGGGGTCTGGTGGTGGACGCGCTGGAAAGGATTGGCTGAGACCTCGACATCAACAATAAAGAGCGCCTGTGCGCCCTTTATTATTGCAATGACAGAGGGTTACGCGGTACCGCCCACGGTCAGATTATCCAGCTTCAGCGTTGGTTGACCCACGCCGACCGGCAGGCTTTGCCCCTCTTTGCCGCAAACGCCGACGCCCTTGTCCAGCGCCAGATCGTTGCCGACCATCGATATCTGCTGCATCGCTTCGATCCCCGAACCGATCAGCGTTGCCCCCTTCACCGGTTTGGTGATGCGGCCGTTTTCGATCAGATAGGCTTCCGACGTGGAGAACACGAACTTACCTGAGGTGATATCCACCTGGCCGCCGCCGAAGTTCGGTGCATACAGGCCATATTCTACGCTGGCGACGATCTCTTCCGGTGTCGACTTGCCGGCCAGCATATAGGTGTTGGTCATGCGCGGCATCGGCAGATGGGCGTAAGATTCCCGCCGACCATTGCCGGTCGGCGCAACGCCCATCAGACGCGCGTTGAGTTTGTCCTGCATGTAGCCTTTCAGAATGCCGTTTTCGATCAACACATTATATTGACCCGGCACGCCTTCATCGTCGATAGCCAGTGAGCCGCGACGCCCTTGCAGCGTGCCGTCATCCACCACGGTACAGAGCTCGGATGCCACCAGTTGCCCCATTTGACCGCTGAACACCGACGTACCGCGACGGTTAAAATCGCCTTCCAGCCCGTGTCCTACCGCTTCGTGCAGCAGCACGCCAGGCCAACCGGCGCCCAGCACCACCGGCATGCCGCCCGCCGGCGCGGCAATGGCGGAAAGGTTCACCAACGCCATGCGCACCGCCTCTTTGGCAAAGGCGTCGGCACGCGTTTCACCGCCGACCACTTCCAGGAAGTAGTCATAGCCAAAACGACCGCCGCCACCGCTGGAGCCGCGCTCGCGCTTGCCGTCTTCCTCGACCAGCACGCTGACCGAAAGACGCACCAAGGGACGAACGTCTGCCGCCAGCGTGCCGTCGGTAGCGGCAACCAGCACCTGCTCATACACGCCGGTAATGCTGGCACTCACTTCCTGCACCCGCTTGTCGGCGGCGCGGGCCACTTTATCCACCCGATGCAACAACGCGATTTTCTCTTCGCGCGGCAGACTTTGCAGCGGATCGAGCAGCGAGTACATTGCCGGGTGGCTGATTTCACCCAGGGTACGGGCTTTGCCGTCGCCCTGCTCGCGTACAATGCTGCGCGCCGCTTGCGCGCTTTGCTGCAACGCATTGAGGGTGATCTGGTCGGCATAGGCAAATCCGGTCTTTTCACCGCTGACCGCACGCACGCCGACGCCCTGATCGATATTGTAAGAGCCATCTTTAATGATACCGTCTTCAATCACCCACGCTTCGTGATAGCTGGACTGAAAATACAGATCGGCATAGTCGATGCGGCGCTCGGCCAGTTGCCCTAATACGGCGAACAGGTCCTGATGACTCAGCTTATTCGCAGCAAGTAAGTGTTCACTGACAAGCGTCAAACTCATAATTTCTTCACTCTTTATTGGAGGATGTGTTTTCAAACGGCGCCGTCAGCGACGTCTGGAATCTGTTGTGCTGCTGCACCGGCATCTGGGCGCGCAGGGTTTTCAGCACGCCGGTGTCGACACGGACTTTCAGCGCAGAAACCGCGTCCGGGTTCTCGGCCAGGATCTTGCCCCAGCCGTCCACCGCCATCGTGTGGCCCCAGGTACGGCGCGTCAGACCATGCCGGCCCACCTGCGCCGGCGCCAGCAGGATGCACTGGTTTTCAATTGCCCGCGCGCGCAGCAGGATTTCCCAGTGGGCTTCACCGGTAACGCGGGTAAACGCCGCCGGCACGGAAATCAGTTCCGCCCCTTGATCGCGCAGCGCCTGATACAGCGCGGGGAAACGCAGATCGTAGCATACCGTCATGCCCAGACGCCCTACCGGCGTATCCACCACCGTCAGCTGCTGTCCATGCTGGTAGGTATCCGATTCGCGATAATGCGCGTGCATATCGTTGATATCAACGTCAAACATGTGCAATTTGTCGTAACGGGCGCGAATGTCGCCCCGATCGTCAAACAGCAGGCTGCTGGTGGTAATACGCTGCGGGTTTTCGCGGCTGATTAATGGCATCGAGCCCACCAGCAGCCACACGCCATAGCGGCGGGCCATTTCGCGCACCGCCTGTTGCAGTGGGCCGTCACCTTCGCTTTCCGCATGGTGGCGATACGCCTCGGCGTTGGCGAACAGCAGCGCATTCTCCGGCGTCATGACCAGTTTTACTCCCGCATTGAGCTGCTTGATTTGCTGCTCAATCTGCGCCAGGTTATCCCGTACCTGATCGCCACTGCACAGTTGTAACAACGCAACGTTCGCATTTCTCATGACGCCTTATCCTCTTTTGGCTTGCGCAAAACCTCGTTGATTTTCGGCTGATCCATACTGCCGCTGATGTGATAGCGAATCAGCGAAATCTTGTTCCATAGCGGTGCCAGCACCTTCGATGCGGCAAACACCGCGGCGCCCACGATCGGGTTAATCACGAATGCGGTGGCAACGCCCACCGTGGCGGAAATCTCTGGCGCGACAACCGCTTCCATGTCGAGCTGGCGTTTTACCAGATCGACCTGACCGCTCATGGCGATATCCGCCGCCAGGCCGTCAACCAATAGATTATCCGTATGCATTATGCCATCTTTCGACCATACCGTGCTGCGAATGGAATCGAAGTAAAAACCCTTGCCGAAGGTATCGCTAAAGTCGAACTGCAACTTGCGCAGCAAGGCATCGAAGCTGACCAGACGCAGTAACTGCCCGGCACGCCCGCCGCCCAGACTGTCGATCTCGCCCTTGCCGATGTCGATTTTCATGGTGCCATTGAAGCTATTGACCTCCGGCTTCCACGGCTGGCCACGCCAGTGCAGATCGAAATCCACATCGTAAGGGGCATTTTTCAAGGGTGTGGTGAGGCCAAAGAAGCTGGCGGTCTCATCAATCTTGCTGCCCAACAATTTGCCCTTCAGTGCCGTACGTTCTTCCGTATCATTCTGCTTCCACAGGCCGGTGGCGGTCATCCGCCCCTTGCCGGTATCGATCAGCCCGTGTTGCAACGTAAGCGTGTCGCCCGCCGAGGTCACATCCGCCTCTACCTTGCCGAGATTCTGCCCCATAATCCAGCAGGACTGGCAGCGCAGCATCAACGAAGGCCAACCACGGAACGACACCCGGTCCGCCGCGGCCAGTGGGTTGGTGGCCGTCGGCGTACTGTGCTCATCACCAAACTGCGGGTTGTAGTAAAGGTATTTGATATTCGCCCGCCACGGGCCGCTGTCGGCCACCCGCAGCGCGCCGTCAATCTCCTCGCCCTTGACGTCAACGGTGACGCCGCCAAGCTGTTGCTGTACCGCCAATTGCAACTTATGCCACGCCTGTCCCCCCAACAGCAGTTGCGGAGTCGTCAGCGCCACGGTAGTCGGGAAATTGAAACTGCCCACTTTGCCGCTGCTGCCGCCCTGTTTCATCGCCGGCGCCAACAGCCCCAGCCATTTTTCGCCGTCCAGCGGCGGTAGGTTCAGCGTCAGCGATTTGCTTGGTGGCAGCGGCGGCGTGCCCGGCCCGTTACGCCATGCGGCGCGCGCCAGGGTGACCTGCTGTTTGGCAAACGACCATTCGCTGTTGAAGTGATTCTGCTTGCCGGCGCTACCCGTCAGGTTGAACCCGTTCAGCCCGCCGTTGACTTTTACGCTCAGCGGCAGCGACTCACCCGCCGGTTTGTCGAGCGGAGAAGGTAAGTGACTGCTCACATTCTTCAGCTCGGCGTTAACGCCGATATCGTAACTCGCCGCCCCGCCGTGCGGCAGGTTAATCGCCACCTTGCCGTTCCACGGCGCGCTACCGCCGAGCGCCTCGGCAACCTCTGGCGGCATACCGGGGAACTTGCTCGGCTGCCAGTCGCCCTTCAGGCCAACGTTGACTTTATACGCCTGTGCGCCTTCTTCGGTGGTGAAGTTCACCGCCACCGGTTGGCCGAACCAATTCGCCGTCAGGGTATCGCTGGACAGATTGCCGTTGTCGAAGCGGAATTTACCGTTGAGCTTGTCAAGCGTGCTGCCCAGCGGTTTCACCAGCAGCGAATTGTTGTTCAACGTCACTTCACCCTTGGCGGCAACCTGCTGACCATTCAAGGGGATATCTAGATGTAAGCGCCCACTGACATCACCACCAATCTGCAGCTCCTCCAATGCCGTACCGACCGAATCGTGCAGCGGTGTCTGCATGAAATAGTCATGCACGTCCGGGCCGGCGCCAGCCACTTCTGCATCGATCAACAGCCGCTCTTTCAGATAGTCCGGGATGATGGCGCTGATATTCTTGCCGCTGACCTTGCCCAGTTTGGCGGCCGGAGCATTCATCCACAAACCGTTATTCAGGAAGTCGAGGTCAATTGCCAAATCGGTCAACGCCGGCCAGCCCGGCTGGAACTGGGAAGGTCGCCTGACGTAGCGGGACGTAGACTTCGAACTGCCCCTCATTCTTCTCAAAGGGGAAATGATGCGGATTGCCGGAAAAAATCAGCGACGCATTGTCCACCTGACCGCCCTGAATCGCTCCGCTCAGGTAATTCACCAGATGGGTACCCATCAGCGGTTCCGGGAAATAGCGCCAGGCGTCCGCGCCGTCATACAGCCGGATGCCCGCCAGAATGCTCAGCCACGGCTCACCGGTGGTTGGTTGCTGATAACGGAAATCGCCGTTTACCCATAGCGATTTGGCTTTGACGTCCAGTTTGTGGCTCGCCAGTTCCCAACCCTGAGCATTGTTGCGCCAGGTCACTGCCCCCGTCGCACGCTTGATCTCCAGCGGTGCGCGGAACATATCGCCGTAAGGCAGTACGCTATCCTGCATATCCAGCGTCAGGCGGCCATTTTCCACCCCGCCGCTGAGCGCGCCGGAAAAAATGGTTAACCCCCGGCAGCAGCTTCCAGGGCTGCCAACTGACGCCGTGCCAGCGCGCCTGGAAGCGGGTTTTTTCCGGCTGTTTGAGCGGTATGTCCAGCGCCAGCGCGTTGACCTTGCCCTGTGGCTGTAAATCATTCCAACGCTCGAGCACGTCGGGGCTGAGGAACGAGAAGGTCGGCAACAGCGCCGCCAACCGTTCCAGTTGAATATCGCTGGCGCGAATACGCAGTTCCTCGCTCTGCTCCGGCCCGAGGAAACGATCGTTTTCCGGTAGCCACAGGCCGGACAGAGAACCTTGCGGCCAGGCCTGGCCATCAGTTTTCAGGTTCAGCTGCGGTACATCCACCTGCCAGCCATTACCCTTGCGGTTCAACGCCAGCGACAGGTTATCGACATCCAGCCGGTGCGGCTGTTTTGCTACCGTCCAGTTGGCCGCCCCTTGCTTGAGCAAGGCGTTACCGCCGTATATTTCACCGTTCTGTATTTGCAGCCAGGCCGCCAGACTGAAATCCGCGCTTTCCAGGCCGGTATTGGACTTCAGCCAACGGCTGAACCATGGCTTCAGATCGATATCATCGGCCTGCATATTACACCGTCCCGGTGTTCAGCAGGCCTTTGTTATCACGCAGGTCCATACGTACCCGCACCAGTCCATGCTGACCGTTGAGGGTCGACAGGCTGATTTGCCCTTCCGCGCGATGGCGTTGGTGGCTGTTAAGCCAGGTGAGCTGCGGAATATCGAACTCGGCCCGCGGGCCAGACGGCGTGAGGAAGGAAATGCGGCTGTCGCGCAAATCGAAATGGTCGAACTGATAGAGCAGCAGATCGCTGACGGTACCCGGCTCGATAATGCTGCCCTGGTGTTCATCCCCGCCCAGCGTGGTGTTCAGATCGAGCTGAAATTGATAGAAGGTGAGATCGCGAAACTGCCAACGCCAGTGCAGCAAGGATTGCCATACATCCAGCGCCAGCGTGACACGTTCGATATGCAGGTTGCTTTTTGGCAGTTGTGCGCGGATGTTGCGCACTTCAAGCGTCGGGCCGAAGTTTTCCCAACTGCCCTGCACGAAATCGGCCTGCACCGGCACGCCGGACAAGGCTGCGATCTTTTCCAGCAATTGTGGGCGGTAGCTGTTCAGTTCCGGCAACGCCAGGCGCAGCCCACTGATCAGCAACGCCACAACTACGATGAGCGTGGCGCCTGTTGCTAACAAAATCCCAGGCAGTCGCCTCACAATATCTCCTTGCTTCCGCTGCCCGGCAACGGGAATTAACGGGTTCAGCCGGCTGAACCCTTATCGATCGACAGCTTACATCATCACTACGTCGAACTGTTCCTGACTGTACAGCGGTTCGATTTGCACCTTTACCTGCTTACCGACAAAGATTTCCACTTCTGCCAATGCATGTGACTCTTCGCTCTTCAGCGCTTCGCCTACCGCTGCTGAAGCATAGACCAGGAAGCGATCGGAGTCATAGGCGTGATGCACTCGTACAATTTCACGCAGAATTTCATAGCACACGGTTTCGACCGTCTTGACCGTACCGCGACCATTGCAGGTAGGACAATCATGACAGAGCACATGTTCAATGCTTTCGCGCGTTCGCTTGCGGGTCATTTCCACCAGTCCCAACTGCGAGAAGCCGTTGATGGTGGTTTTAACCCGATCCTTGCTCAACGCCTGTTCCAATGAATGCAGCACCCGGCGGCGGTGTTCTTCATTGTTCATGTCGATGAAGTCAATAATGATGATGCCACCCAGATTGCGCAGCCGCAGCTGCCGGGCAATCGCCTGCGTGGCTTCGATATTGGTATTGAAGATGGTTTCATCAAGATTGCGGTGGCCGACAAAAGCACCGGTATTGATGTCGATGGTGGTCATGGCTTCGGTCTGATCGATGATCAGATAACCGCCCGACTTGAGCTCCACTTTGCGTTCCAGCGCGCGCTGGACTTCGTTTTCGACATCGTACAAATCAAAGATCGGCTGGCTACCGGTATACAGCTCCAGTTTGCTACTCATGTCCGGGATGTATTCGGCGGTAAACTCCACCAGCAGATCGTGCGTCAGGCGCGAGTCCACGCGGATACGATCCAGAGCAGCACCGGCGAAGTCGCGCAGAATACGTTGCGCCAATGCCAGTTCGCCGTACAGCATGTATTTGGTCTGGTTGCGCTTTTTACGCTCCATCACCTTGGTCCACAGCCGCTTGAGGAACGCGGCATCCTGCGCCAATTCTTCATCGCCGATGCCTTCCGCTGCGGTACGGATGATAAAACCGCCCAGATCGTCGCAATAGGCGCCGACGATTTTCTTCAGCCGGTCACGTTCCGCTTCGCTTTCAATACGTTGTGAAACCCCAACGTGCGCCGCGCCGGGCATGAACACCAGATAACGCGAAGGCAGCGTGATGTCGGTGGTCAGGCGCGCCCCCTTGGTGCCGAGTGGATCTTTCACCACCTGCACCATCAGATCCTGCCCCTGCCGCACCAGCTCCGCAATGTCACGCACGTGGAAGTTTTTTTGTTCGTCGCCGGCAACGCATTCGGTGTGCGGCATAATGTCCGAGGCATGCAAAAAGGCCGCTTTGTCCAGACCGATATCCACGAAGGCCGCCTGCATCCCCGGCAGCACCCGACTGACGCGCCCCTTATAGATATTGCCGACAATGCCGCGCTTGGATTCGCGTTCGATATGGATCTCTTGCAGAATTCCGCCGTCAATATAGGCGACCCGCGTTTCAGACGGTGTGATATTTACCAATAGCTCAGCTGTCATGTCTTCTCCTCAGAGCCGGTTGACAGATCATCGCAACGTCCATCAACCCGTTCTTACATCACGTAATGCGACAAAATTACTGAGCAGCTCATGTGTCTCGACCAACGGCAGTCCCACGACTGCGTGATAACTGCCGGTTATCGTTCTGACGAAACAACCACCCTTTCCTTGAATACCATAGGCCCCCGCTTTATCCATCGGCTCGCCAGTAGCAATATAGTCGTGAATATCCTGCTGTGACAGATTGCGGAACGTGACATCGGTGATCACCAGTTGGCACAGTACGTCCTGCCGATCGGCAATCGCCACCGCGGTCATCACCTGATGTTGCCGGCCAGACAACAGCGCCAGCATCTCTGCCGCATGCGCCGCATCACGTGGCTTTTCCAATACCCGGCCATTGAGCACCACGATGGTATCGGCACCCAGCACCGGGCGATCTTCCACCGCCTGCGCCACGCCAGCCCTGGCCTTGTCCTGTGCCAGACGGCGCACATAGTCCTGTGCCGCCTCGCCGCTTTGCCGTTGTTCTTCGGTGTTGGTCAGGACTATCTCAAACGGCACGCCCAGCAGGGTCAGCAGTTCGCGCCGCCGAGGCGAGCCGGAGGCCAGATAAAGCGAAATCATGATTTACCCTTATTGTACGGCAAACTGACGGCGGATTTTGCGCATCAACAGGAATAGCCACGGCCACAAGATGCCGTTAACCACACTACTCCAGAACACCTCCGGGCGGAAAGAGACGTTGATCACTAAAAACTCAGCCCAGAACACCACCACGTCCATCGCCAGCGACAACAGCACCACGATCAGCGCCTGTTGCCACAGCGCCATATTGCGAAACAGCTGGAATTTGAATGCCACCAGATAGGCGATGATACCCAATCCCAGCGCACGCACGCCCAGCGTCGAGCCAAGAATCAGATCCAGGATCAGCCCCAGGACAAAACCGGTGCCGACGTTGACCCGGTGCGGCAGCGCCATCACCCAGTAAATCAGGATCAACGCCAGCCACGACGGCCGGAACATATACAGCTGTTCCGGCCACGGCATGATTTGCAGCACCAGCGCTATCAGGAACGAGAGCCAGATGATCCAACGCCCATGACTGCGATAGCGATTCATTGTAGCGTTCCTGCGGCAGGTTTAACGGCCGAGGCCGCCTGAGGCGGAGCAACCGCGCCGGTGGCAGGGGCCGGCAGCGGAGCCGGTGGTCCCATGGCATCGGCCGGCGGCAGCACCTGTGGCATCATCTGCATCAGGCGTTCGTTGGCCACGCGATGAACTTCGTCTGGCGGTAACGGCATATCACCGTTACGGTCGGCGCCCCACAGCAGCAGCAGGTAGCGCAGGCGCTGCAGGCCGGCGGTTGGCCGAGCCTGGATCACCGTATACGCGCGTTGGTTATCCACCTTCACCGACGAAACCACCGCTACCGGATAGCCTTCCGGGAAACGCCCGCCCAGACCGGAGGTGACCAGCACATCGCCAACGCGAATGTCGGTGTTGCCCGGCAAATGCTCCAGTTGCAGATCGTCGGCGCAGCCGCTGCCGGCAGCAATGACGCGGATGTCGTTACGCAGAACCTGGATCGGCAGCGCGTGCGACGCATCGCAAATCAACAGTACGCGGCTGGTGACCTTCGCCACCGCTACCACCTGGCCGACCACGCCCTTGTCGCTGATCACCGGCTGGCCTTCGTACACGCCATTGTCAGACCCCTTGTCGATCACCACCTGATCGCTATACGGATCCGACCCGGTTGAGATCACCTGGGTCACCATTTTGTGTTCGTCCTGGCGCAGCGGCGAGCCCAGCAGCTCGCGCAAGCGGGCGTTTTCCTGCTTGAACTGGCCAAGAAGAAGAACATCGCTGTTTTTCAGCAGCAGTTCCTGCCGCAGAGCGCGGTTTTCCAGCTCCAACTGTTGGCGGGTAGCCAGCGTATCCGAAACGCTGTCCAGAACTTTACGTGGCCCATTGGCCAGAAAATAGAAGGGACTGACTGCGGTATCCATGTAGTTGCGTATTTTAACGAACGTACCGAGCCGGCTGTCAGCGACAATCAGGGCTATAGCCGCGATCACCGCCAAAAAAAGTCGTAGTTGCAGGGAAGGCCCCCTGCTAAAAATCGGCTTCATAAATTATGCGAGTTCCTCGACAACAGAAGGAGGCACCATACAAGACGTTCGCCATAGCATTCATCCAATATGATACCTCCTTCCTGGGGCTGATTATTCTTCGCTGAACAAATCGCCGCCGTGCATGTCGATCATTTCCAACGCCTTACCGCCGCCACGTGCAACGCAGGTGAGCGGATCTTCCGCCACCACCACCGGAATGCCGGTTTCTTCCATCAGCAGGCGATCCAGGTTGCGCAGCAACGCGCCACCGCCGGTCAGCACCATGCCGCGTTCGGAAATGTCGGAAGCCAGCTCCGGCGGACACTGTTCCAGCGCCACCATCACCGCGCTGACAATACCGGTCAGCGGCTCTTGCAGGGCTTCGAGGATTTCATTGGAGTTCAGGGTAAAGCCGCGCGGCACGCCTTCGGCCAGGTTACGGCCGCGAACTTCGATCTCGCGCACTTCGTCGCCCGGGTATGCCGAACCGATCTCGTGCTTGATGCGTTCTGCGGTAGCTTCGCCGATCAGTGAGCCATAGTTACGGCGCACATAATTAATGATTGCTTCATCGAAGCGATCGCCGCCGATGCGCACGGAAGAGGAGTAGACCACGCCGTTAAGCGAGATCACCGCTACTTCTGTGGTACCGCCGCCGATATCAACCACCATCGAGCCGGTCGCTTCAGACACCGGCAGACCGGCGCCGATTGCGGCAGCCATCGGTTCTTCAATCAAGAACACTTCGCGGGCGCCAGCGCCCTGAGCAGATTCACGAATGGCGCGACGCTCAACCTGAGTGGCCCCCACCGGCACACACACCAGCACTCGTGGGCTTGGGCGCATGAAGCTGTTGCTGTGAACCTGCTTGATAAAGTGCTGCAGCATCTTTTCGGTCACAAAGAAATCAGCAATGACGCCGTCTTTCATTGGACGAATAGCAGCGATATTGCCAGGCGTGCGCCCCAGCATCTGTTTGGCGTCATGACCCACGGCCGCAACGCTCTTCGGTGAACCGGCACGATCCTGGCGAATGGCAACCACCGACGGTTCATTCAGTACAATGCCTTGCCCTTTAACATAAATCAGGGTATTGGCGGTACCCAAGTCGATGGACAAGTCATTGGAAAACATGCCACGAAATTTCTTAAACATAACTAAAGGATAATCCTGCAAGCTGGGGGCGGAAAATAAAATCCGCCTACTTTACCAACCACACGAAGCAGCGACAAGGCGCAAAAACGTTCTACTTCGGTGAAAAATAGTCTGTATTGTTTCTGCTCGAATGCGCGGAAATTGGATGAGGCCTGAATTCCCTGAACAAAGGCTCAGCTTACCACCCTGTCAACGCACAAAAACGGCGTAACACAGCTCATAAAATCTAACATATTCCCTGATTGCCACTGGTGGTAAGCACCTACCAACGTTCGACAGGAAAGGACGGGCCATTCTACGTTAAAAATCACTCAAATATTCAGCTTAAACACGATAACGGCGCGAATATTTTTTGCGCCCGACATCGATCGGTTCCGGCGATGCGAAAAAGTCACCCTGACCACCGTGAATACCACGTTCCTTCAAGGTCTGCCACTCATTGCGCGTACGCACACTGGCGGCAAACAGCCGTGCGCTGGTCCCTTCGCAGGCACTGGACAGACTCTGAACGAACAGTTGATTTTCATCGCGCCTATCAATACTCCGCACCAAACCCGGGTGGAGCTTGACGATTTCCACCTGCAATGACTTGATATAGGAAGTGCTGACCACGGTTAAACCCGCTTGGGAAACCGCCAGACGACAGCCCAGTCCTGCAAGCAAACGCAACACCGGGCGTAAGCGGTCGATATGTTGACACACATCTGCCTCTGCAAGTTCAATCAGAATCCGCCGCCGATGCGTTTTTTCGCATTGTAACAACGTATCGCGCAACCAACGCTGGAACGGCCGCTGTAATAATGAGTCAACGCACAGCGGAAATGCCAGCGTCTCTTCGGGCCATAACCGCAACAACGGAATAATGCGCCCCATCAACTGGCGATCGTAACTTTCCGCCAACCCGAACTGCTGCACCAGCGGCATGTATTCTGCCGGCAGCAATTCCTGCGTACCGTCGTAAATTCGGCTCATGATTTCCCGGTGATGCACCTCACCGTCGACGTCAATCGCCGGCTTCTGATACAGGCGCGGGCCGCCACGCGCCAGCACCTGCTCCAGCAGGGTACGCCACTTCACGCTGCCGCGGCCTTTTTCCGGCACCAGGCTGTCATAGACGTGCCAGCCGTTTTCGCCCTGCAATGCGGCGTGGCGCGTCGCCTGCTCGGCATAATCGATAATCTGTTCGGTGGTTTGTCCGCTGCGATAGGCCACGATGCCAATATGCAGAAACGCTTCGCGCTCGATAAGCGCCTTCGAGGGTAACGAATCGATGGCGTTGACCAATTGTGAGGCGATGCCATCCGCCTCCTTCAAGCTACGATGCGGTAGCAACACGGTAAAATCGCTGTGGAAATAGCGCGCCAACAGCGCGGCTGGATAGCGCATGACGAAGGTGGACAACAGATTGACCAGCGAATACATCAGCTCCTGCACAGCGGCGTTGCCGTAGGTTTCACGCAGGGTGTCGAAGTCCGGGAAACGCACCATCATCACAATGCCGTGCGAGCCGTCCTCTTCCAGTTGGGTCGTCAGTTGGTTATCAAAAAACAGTCGGTTGTTAAGGCCGGTTTTCGCATCCTGCGCGGCAAATGCCCGGATGAGAGAATCAACCCGGCTGCGCTCTTCACGCGCTTCGGCCAAGTCTGCCAACAACCGATCGAGCGCCCCGCTGACGCTGGCGGGCCATTCGCGCACCTCACCTTTCATCACCTCTTCGCGCTCGCCGTTGAGAATGCGCCGCGCACGGCGTTCGAGCAGATCCTCGCCTTCCGCCTGTTCACGTAGCCAGCGCAGGCTGAGCAGCAGCACGATCACCATGACGACAATCGCCAGCGTCACCGCCATGGTGGACTGCAGCGATCGCACGTCCCCGGCAAAGGGATCCTGATAGGTAATGTGCAGCGTACTTTCGGGGTGATGCAGCAGCGGCAAAGCAACCTGACGGTAGCCTGCCAGAGCGTCCCACGGCTGTTTTACCGTAGGCGACTGATAACGTAATACGTTATGGCGTGCTGTATCCACGCTGATCGCAACGATGCCCAATGGCCGCGTCAGCAGCGGCAACCACTTTTCCTGATCCTGCGGCGAGTCCAGCAGCAGCGCCTGATCGATCGAGGTGACCAGCGCGTCAAAACGGCGATCCATGCGCTCCTGAGTGACATAGAAGAAGCTGTAGGAACAGCCCATCAGCATTAAAAACATAGCCAGTGCGACGAGCAGGGTAATCAATGCAGAGAGTTTGGTGGTAAATCGCATCCCTGTGCCTTGTTCGCTATGGTTAAGTAACTCCGCGCCTTTCGAGAGAGAAGGCACCGATCCTGTCTATCTGACACCAACGTGCATCCTGATTTTTAAGCGATAATCGCCGTTTTTTAGCGGCGCATGGCGTGGCGTTTCGCCGTCAGGGCTGCGCATCAACCTACCAAGCATAACTAATGAAAGAAACCTTTTAACCACATTAATTTGTGCTTTATCAGGACATAACTTGCCTATTATGCATATAGTCAAAGAAAGCAAACTCAGCCATTCGCATCACGAATTATATGAGAGGGAGAGTGACATGCGCGCACTGTTATTGGAACAGCAAGACGAACACACCATCGCCCAGGTGCAGGATATCGACAACGATCGTTTACCCGACGGTGATGTCACGGTCGAGGTCAACTGGTCAAGTCTGAACTATAAAGACGCATTGGCCATCACCGGTAAAGGCAAGATCGTGCGCAACTTCCCCATGGTGCCCGGCATCGATTTCGCCGGCACGGTGGTCAGCAGCAAGGATCAGCGCTTCAAGGAGGGCCAGAGCGTGGTACTCACCGGCTGGGGCGTCGGGGAAAACCACTGGGGTGGACTGGCGGAACGCGCACGCGTGTCCGGCGAATGGCTGGTGCCGTTGCCGCAGGGACTGGATGAGCGTAAGGCAATGATCCTTGGCACCGCCGGCTTCACCGCCATGCTGTGCGTCATGGCGCTGGAGGACGGCGGCGTGCGGCCGGATGATGGCAACGTGCTGGTCACCGGGGCCAGCGGCGGCGTCGGCAGCACCGCCATCGCCATTTTGTCCGCTCTGGGCTACCAGGTAACCGCGCTGAGTGGCCGCGACAGCAATACCGATTATTTGAAAGCGCTCGGCGCCAAAGAGGTGCTGTCACGCAGCGGTTATATCGAAACGCCAAGGCCGCTGGAAAAACAGCTGTGGGCCGGGGCGGTGGATACCGTTGGCGACAAGCTGTTGTCGCGCGTACTGGCACAGATGAATTACAACGGCACCGTCGCCGCCTGCGGGCTGGCCGGCGGCTATCAGCTGCCCACCACCGTGATGCCGTTTATCCTGCGCAACGTGCGCCTGCAAGGGGTCGATTCGGTGCATACACCGCTGCACCGCCGGCAAACCGCCTGGGAACGCCTGGCCGGTATCCTGCCGGACAGCTTCTACCAGCAGGCGACGCATGAAATCACGCTCGAGCAGGCGCCCGCTACCGCGGCTGCGTTGCTGGGCAACCAGGTGACCGGCCGTACGCTGGTGAAAATCCGTTAGCATTCATGCCGGGCGCGGCCAGCCGCGCCTGACTTTCCTGCCCCGATCGCCCCCCACACCCCTTCTGCGAAATTTCATATTTTCTGGTGGCTGCTCGCTTCTGACGTCGTTTCGCGCCATGCTTGATTCATCACCACGGAGGACATGACCATGAGCAAACCGCGTAAACTGACTGAAGCCGATGTCACGCCGGAAAGCGTGTTCCATCAGCGGCGCAAGGTATTGCAGGCGTTGGGTCTCAGCGCTGCGTCACTGGCTCTGCCGCTTAATGCGCAGGCCGATCTGCTGTCATGGTTCAAGGGCAACGATCGTCCCAAGGCACCGCCGGGCAAAGCGCTGGAATTCAGCCAGCCGTCGCAGTGGCAGGCCAAGCTGGATCTGACGCCGGAAGACAAAGTGACCGGCTATAACAACTTCTATGAATTTGGTCTGGACAAGGCCGATCCGGCGGCCAACGCCGGCGGTTTGAAAACCGCAGACTGGAAAGTGCGCATCGACGGCGAAGTCGCCAAGCCGATCACCCTTGATATCGATGATCTGATGAAACGCTTCCCGCTGGAACAGCGTATTTATCGCATGCGCTGCGTGGAAGCCTGGTCGATGGTGGTGCCGTGGATCGGCTTCGAACTGGGCAAGCTGCTGAAGCTGGCCGAGCCAAACGGCAATGCGCGCTTTGTGGCGTTCCAGACCCTGTACGATCCCGAGCAGATGCCGGGGCAGAAAGATCGCTTTATCGGCGGTGGCCTGAAATACCCTTATGTAGAAGGACTGCGGCTGGATGAAGCGATGCACCCGCTGGCATTGTTAACGGTCGGCGTGTACGGCAAAACGCTGCCGCCGCAAAACGGCGCACCGCTGCGCCTGATTACCCCGTGGAAATACGGCTTCAAGGGCATCAAGTCCATCGTGCACATTCGTTTGACCAAAGACCAGCCGCCGACCACCTGGAACCTTTCTGCGCCGAACGAGTACGGTTTTTACGCCAACGTCAATCCGCAGGTCAATCACCCACGTTGGTCACAGGCCAGCGAGCGGGTCATCGGCTCAGGCGGCATCCTGGACGTCAAGCGACAGCCGACGTTGCTGTTCAACGGTTATGGCGATCGGGTGGCTTCGCTCTACCGCGGTATGGATTTGCGGGAGAACTTCTAAGTGCGGCTGAAACCGGTACATATTACGGCGCTAAAGGTGCTGATCCATCTGGCCGCCTTGTTGCCGCTGCTGTGGCTGATACTGGCGGTAAACCAAGGCTGGCTCAGCGCCGATCCGGCCAAGGACATTCAGCATTTTACCGGCCGCATGACGCTCAAACTGCTGCTGGCCACGCTGTTGATTGCCCCGCTGGCGCGCTATAGCCACCAGGCGTTGCTGATGCGCTGCCGTCGCCTGGTTGGTCTGTGGTGCTTTGCCTGGGGAAGTTTGCACCTGATCAGCTACTCGACCCTTGAACTGGGGTTGAACAACCTGGGCCTGTTGGGCAGCGAACTGGTATCGCGCCCTTATCTGACGCTCGGCATTATCAGTTGGCTGGTGCTGCTGGCGCTGGCGGCAACCTCGACCCAATGGGCCATGCGCAAGTTGGGCAGCAAATGGCAGAAATTGCATAACTTCGTCTATCTGGCAGCCATCCTGGCACCGATCCACTATCTCTGGTCGGTGAAGACCCTCTCACCACAGCCGGTGATCTATGCGCTGCTGGCGGCGGTACTGCTGGCTCTGCGTTACAAGAAATTCCGCGCCTGGTGGCGCTGACGCTGGCGGAACTTTTTCCGTTTGCCATTCTCAGATACCCTGCACATCGGCTTTTTTCACGCGGCACGCGGCGCTGGCACATGCCAACGGCGCGACTTTTGCCGGCTGGGGAACCGCATCCCTGCCAGATTGAGCTTGAATATCTTCGCTGATAAGACCAGTATTTAGCTGCGAATTGCTACGATATCGTTATAATGCCCGACCTTACCCGTAAGGGGCGCGCGTTTTTTCCCCGAAAAAGGTGACAAATCGCTAACATCGGGTTATTTTGAACGATGATGGTTTTATTGCCGGAGATGCCAGCACAATGCAAGACAAGTCTCACATTTTGCTTCTGAACGGCCCCAATCTTAATCTGCTGGGGACGCGTGAGCCGGACAAGTACGGCAGCATGACGTTAACCGAGATTGTTAACGGATTGGAAAACCAGGCGCTCGCGCTGGACATCACTCTGAGCCATCTGCAATCCAACGCCGAACATGCGCTGATCGATCGTATCCATCAGGCACGCGGCAATACGGATTTCATTCTGATCAACCCTGCGGCATTCACGCATACCAGCGTGGCGCTGCGCGATGCGCTGCTGGCGGTGCAAATCCCGTTTATCGAGATTCACCTGTCCAACGTGCACGCCCGTGAGCCTTTCCGCCATCACTCTTACCTGTCCGATATTGCGGTAGGCGTGATTTGCGGTCTCGGCGCGGATGGCTACAGCTTTGCTTTACAGGCAGCGGCTAACCGCTTGTCAAAATCCAACTAAATACCCCCAATACCGAGTGTCGCAGCCACGCCATCGCGTCTGCAACGCCAGGTAGCAAGGGTTTACGCAAAAAGAGTACGGAATCACACTCATGGATATTCGTAAAATCAAGAAACTGATCGAACTGGTTGAAGAATCAGGTATTTCTGAACTGGAAATCTCTGAAGGCGAAGAGTCGGTTCGTATCAGCCGTGCCGCACCGGCGCAGGCTTACCCAATGATGCAACAGGCCTATGCAATGCCGGCCCAGCAGCAACCTGCGCTGGCTACCGCCGTTGCCACTGCGCCTGCCGCAGAAACCCCTGCAGCACCAGCGGCCATGAGTGGCCACATCGTTCGTTCCCCAATGGTAGGTACCTTCTACCGTACCCCAAGCCCGGATGCGAAAGCCTTCGTGGAAGTGGGTCAGAAAGTCAACGCCGGCGATACCCTGTGCATCGTTGAAGCGATGAAAATGATGAACCAGATCGAAGCCGACAAATCCGGTACGGTAAAAGCCATCCTGGTTGAGAACGGCCAACCGGTAGAATATGACGAGCCACTGGTCGTCATCGAATAACGAGGCGCACCACATGCTTGATAAAATTGTTATCGCCAACCGTGGCGAGATCGCGCTTCGTATCCTGCGTGCCTGCAAAGAGCTGGGCATCAAGACCGTTGCGGTACACTCCGCAGCCGATCGCGATCTGAAACACGTACTGCTGGCTGACGAGACCGTGTGCATCGGTCCGGCACCATCGGTAAAAAGTTACCTGAATATCCCGGCCATCATCTCTGCCGCTGAAATCACCGGCGCAGTGGCGATCCACCCGGGCTACGGTTTCCTGTCCGAAAACGCCGACTTTGCCGAGCAGGTCGAGCGTTCCGGCTTCATCTTCATCGGCCCGAAAGCCGAAACCATCCGCCTGATGGGCGACAAGGTTTCCGCCATCAACGCGATGAAGAAAGCCGGCGTACCCTGCGTACCCGGTTCTGACGGCCCGTTGACCGACGACATGGATAAAAACCGCGCCTTTGCCAAACGCATCGGCTATCCGGTGATTATCAAGGCGTCCGGCGGCGGCGGCGGTCGCGGTATGCGCGTTGTACGCAGCGACAAAGATCTTGAACAATCCATTTCCATGACCAAGGCGGAAGCCAAAGCGGCTTTCAACAACGACATGGTTTATATGGAAAAATACCTGGAAAACCCACGCCACATCGAAATTCAGGTGTTGGCGGACGGCCAGGGTAACGCCATCTATCTGGCCGAGCGTGACTGTTCGATGCAGCGTCGCCACCAGAAAGTGGTCGAAGAAGCACCGGCACCCGGCATCACCAACGAAATGCGTCGCTACATTGGCGAGCGCTGCTCGAAGGCCTGTGTGGAAATCGGCTACCGTGGTGCAGGCACCTTCGAGTTCCTGTATGAAAACGGCGAGTTCTATTTCATCGAAATGAACACCCGTATCCAGGTAGAACACCCGGTTACCGAAATGATCACCGGCGTGGATCTGATCAAAGAGCAGCTGCGCATCGCTGCCGGTCAACCGCTGTCGATCAAACAGGAAGAAGTGAAGGTACAGGGCCATGCGGTGGAATGCCGTATCAACGCCGAAGATCCTAACACCTTCCTGCCAAGCCCGGGCAAGATCACCCGTTTCCATGCGCCAGGCGGCTTTGGTGTGCGTTGGGAGTCTCATATTTATTCCGGTTATACCGTGCCGCCATATTATGACTCCATGATCGGCAAGCTGATCACTTACGGTGAAAACCGTGACGTGGCGATCGCGCGTATGAAAAATGCGCTGGCTGAACTGATCATCGACGGCATCAAAACCAACGTTGAGCTGCAACTCAAGATCATGAACGACGAAAACTTCCAGCACGGTGGTACCAATATCCACTATCTGGAGAAGAAACTGGGTCTGCAAGAAACCTGAGTTGTCGCCTGATCTCATATGACCAGGGCCGGTATATCACCGGCCCTTTTCTTTGCGGCTTCCGGTAGCTTAATCACTTGGCAAATGCCGACCTTGACGTAAAATCCCTTTCCTCTGGTAAATCCATCTTCCCCCTGGCATTGCCGCTACGGCGCAAAACAACGGGGAGACCGTAAACCGCTTGGAGCTACGGATGGAAAAACGTTTTATACAGGCTCATCGTGAAGCGCGCTGGGCGCTTGGCCTCACGCTGTTGTATGTGCTCGCCTGGGCGCTGGCAGCCTATCTGCCGGACAGCGAAATAGGCGTCACCGGCCTGCCGCACTGGTTCGAAATGGCCTGCCTGCTGGTGCCGCTGTTGTTTATCGTATTGTGCTGGCTGATGGTTCGCAGCGTATTCCGCGATATCCCGCTGGAGGACAACGATGCAAACTGAAATCATCATCCCGTTGATCGCCTACCTGTTGCTGGTATTCGGGCTTTCAGCCTATGCCTACAGCCGTCGGCAGAGCGGCAATTTTCTCAATGAATATTTTCTCGGCAGCCGCTCGATGGGCGGTTTTGTGCTGGCGATGACGCTGACGGCCACTTACATCAGCGCCAGTTCGTTTATTGGCGGGCCGGGCGCGGCGTATAAATATGGTCTTGGCTGGGTGCTGCTGGCAATGATCCAACTGCCGGCGGTGTGGCTGTCGCTTGGCGTACTGGGCAAGAAGTTCGCTATTTTGGCACGGCGCTATAACGCTATCACCCTTAACGATATGCTGTTCGCCCGTTATCACAGCCGGTTGCTGGTGTGGCTGGCCAGCCTGAGCCTGCTGGTGGCATTTCTCGGCGCCATGACGGTACAGTTTATCGGCGGCGCCCGCCTGCTGGAAACCGCAGCGGGTATCCCTTATGACACCGGCTTGCTGATTTTCGGCCTCAGCATCGCGCTGTATACCGCATTCGGCGGATTCCGCGCCAGCGTGCTCAACGACGCCATGCAGGGACTGGTGATGCTGTTGGGCACCGTATTGCTGCTGACGGCGGTGATCCACGCTGCCGGCGGCTTGCACAGCGCGGTGGACAAACTGCAACAGATCGATCCAGCGCTGGTATCGCCGCAGGGTGGAGAGCAGATCCTCAGCCTGCCGTTTATGGCCTCGTTCTGGATCCTGGTGTGCTTCGGGGTAATTGGCCTGCCGCATACCGCAGTGCGCTGCATTTCATACAAAGACAGTAAAGCGGTACACCGCGGCATTATTCTTGGCACCGTGGTGGTGGCGCTGTTGATGTTTGGCATGCACCTGGCCGGCGCGCTGGGCCGTGCGGTACTCCCCGACTTGAAGATCCCCGATCAGGTGATCCCGACGCTGATGATCACCGTGCTACCACCCTATGCCGCCGGTATTTTCCTCGCCGCGCCAATGGCGGCGATCATGTCGACCATCAATGCTCAACTGCTGCAATCTTCCGCCACCATCATAAAAGACCTGTACCTTGGCGTGCGGCCGCAGCAGGTGGGTAACGAAAAAATGATCAAGCGCTTCTCCAGCCTGACCACGCTCATCCTCGGGCTGCTGGTGCTGCTGGCCGCATGGCGTCCGCCCGAGATGATCATCTGGCTGAACCTGCTGGCGTTTGGTGGCCTGGAGGCGGTGTTCCTGTGGCCGCTGGTGCTCGGTCTGTACTGGGAGCGCGCCAATGCCCAGGGCGCCCTTAGCTCAATGGTGACAGGTGCGGTATGCTATACGCTATTGGCCAGCCTGAAACTGCAGTTAGCCGGGTTGCATCCTATCGTGCCTGCGCTGCTGTTGAGCCTGCTGGCGTTTTATATCGGTAATGCCTTCGGCGACAAGCGCCGGGCGGCATCATCCTTATCTTCTTGAAGAGAATTGTTATGCCTTGGATCCAACTTAAACTGAACACCACCGGCAGCCAGGCGGAAGCCCTGAGCGATGCGCTGGTCGAAAGCGGCGCGGTCTCGGTGACCTTTCAGGACACCCACGATAATCCGGTATTTGAACCGCTGCCGGGAGAAACCCTGCTGTGGGGTGATACCGATGTGATCGGTCTTTACGACGCTGAAACCGATATGGCCGAAGTGGTGGCGATCCTGGAGCAACACCCGCTACTGGGTGCCGGCTTCCGCCATAAAATCGAACAGTTGGAAGACAAGGACTGGGAGCGCGAATGGATGGATAACTTCCACCCGATGCGCTTCGGCGAACGTCTGTGGATCTGCCCGAGCTGGCGCGACGTGCCAGATCCGGACGCCGTCAACGTGATGCTGGATCCGGGCCTGGCATTCGGTACCGGCACGCACCCGACCACCGCGCTGTGCCTGCAATGGCTCGACGGCCTCGATCTGGCAGGTAAAACCGTGATCGATTTCGGCTGCGGCTCCGGCATTCTGGCGATTGCGGCGCTGAAACTCGGTGCCGCACGCGCCATCGGCATTGATATCGACCCGCAGGCGATTCAGGCCAGTCGTGACAACGCCCAGCGTAACGGCGTTTCAGAGCGGCTGGAGCTGTATCTGCCTAAAGACCAGCCGGCCGATTTACAGGCTGACGTGGTGGTGGCGAACATTCTGGCTGGGCCACTGCGCGAATTGGCACCGTTGATTGGCTGCCTGCCAAAGTCCGGCGGTTATCTTGGCCTGTCCGGCGTGCTGGCGACCCAGGCAAGCAGCGTGGCAGAAGCCTACCAGGATAGCTTTGCGCTCGACCCGGTCGCCGAAAGAGAAGACTGGTGCCGCATTACCGGTCAACGCCGCTAAGCATCCGCGTTTGCTCGCCCCCACCGCCGCGGTAAAATACGGTGGGAGCGAGTTGCTCTGCTTCCCCCTCGGCGGTGATGGCTCAGCGCTGACGCCATTTCCGGCCACACTGGTGTTCCCGTATGCCAATAGACGCCCCATACAGCCGCTGAATGGACTTATCATCATCGACTGAGCCACTCTCGCCCTTTTCAGCGTCGCCGCCTCTGCATCGCCGAGAACCCCCCCACGATATTGCTCCAACATCAATGTTTTACCCTGATAACTCCCGCCGCTTCCTGCTGTTTAGTTGCTAAAAAGCCGTCAACGACAGATAAAATCCTGTTGTTTGGCGATTATTTTGCTGAACACAAAATGAGCACAATCAATCAAGTTGTTGTTAAATATATATAATATTTTATAGCCGCGCTGTGAAGCGCATTTTCATTGATCGATTGCAGTAAATTGGTCAAAGTTTGGCCTTTCATCTCGACGAAAAAATGCGTAATATACGCGCCCTTGCGGACACAGTATGGTCACTCTTTGTCTATGCGCATTGGACACCACCAGTTAACAAATTGCCTGATTGCGGCCCCGATGGCCGGGATCACCGATCGCCCGTTCAGAACCTTGTGTCATGCAATGGGTGCTGGGATGGCTGTATCCGAAATGCTCTCCTCCAATCCGGAGGTGTGGCGAACGGATAAGTCACGTCTGCGCATGGTTCATAGCGATGAACCTGGGATTCGCTCCGTGCAAATTGCCGGTTGCGATCCGGATGATATGGCCGCCGCCGCCCAGATTAACGTGGCCAGCGGCGCGCAGATCATCGACATCAATATGGGTTGCCCGGCCAAGAAGGTGAACCGGAAACTTGCAGGGTCTGCCTTGTTGCAGTACCCGGATCTGGTTAAACAGATCCTCCTCGCGGTAGTTAATGCGGTGGATGTACCGGTAACGCTGAAAATCCGTACCGGCTGGGCACCAGAACACCGTAACTGTGTAGAGATTGCCCAATTGGCCGAAGACTGTGGTATTCAGGCCTTGACGATTCATGGCCGAACCCGTGCCTGCCTGTTTAACGGCGACGCGGAATACGACAGCATTCGGGCAGTTAAGCAGAACGTTTCCATTCCGATTATCGCGAATGGCGACATTACTGACCCGCATAAAGCCAGGGCAGTGCTCGACTACACCGGGGCTGACGCTCTGATGATAGGCCGTGCTGCTCAGGGGAGACCCTGGATCTTCCGGGAAATCCAGCATTATCTGGACACTGGGGAGTTGCTGCCACCGCTGCCACTTGGCGAGGTAAAGCGCTTGTTGATAGGGCACATTCGGGAATTGCACGGCTTTTACGGCCAAGGCAAGGGATTCCGGATTGCTCGTAAGCACGTATCCTGGTACCTACAGGAACACGCCCCGAATGACCAGTTTCGGCGCACATTCAACGCCATAGAGGATGCCAGCGAACAGCTGGAGGCGTTGGAGGCATATTTCGAAAATCTTGCGTAACAAAAAAGAGCTGACAGAACTATGTTCGAACAACGCGTAAATTCTGACGTACTGACCGTTTCAACCGTGAACTCACAGGATCAAGTGACCCAAAAGCCTCTGCGCGACTCGGTTAAACAAGCACTGAAGAACTATTTTGCTCAACTGAATGGTCAGGATGTGAACGACCTGTATGAGCTGGTATTGGCTGAAGTTGAACAGCCACTGTTGGACATGGTGATGCAATACACCCGTGGCAACCAGACCCGTGCAGCCCTGATGATGGGCATCAACCGCGGTACCCTGCGTAAGAAATTGAAAAAATACGGCATGAACTGATACTAGTCAGTTGCATGTTGAAAAGGCGCAACCTCGCAAGAGGCGGCGCCTTTTTATTTGCCCAGACGGGCGCCGACGAAAAACGACGGGCACACCGCTCATGCCGTCGCTTAATCGCTTTGCAGCGTAGCCAGGCCTTACCAGCACGGCAGTGACTCACCGTATCCTCACGGCGGCGGAATGAGAATAATCACATATCCCTCTTACATTCACTGCCGTAGGCTGTGGTATACTGTACATTCTTAGAGCCACGTCGGCTTGCCAACAGCCGTTCTTCTTCCGCCTGATTAGCACGCGAACCGCCCTTCGAATGTAAAGATTTAGTCAATGACTAAACGATAATCTGGTCTGGGTGTCTGAGTAATTGTATCGCTATCGAGTGGCTTCTTTATGCGTTACAGGTTTCTACCCCTTAACGCAAAATGAGTTGATATGAAGCGTCCGCAAAAATTCAAACGTGCCTTGTTGCACCCCCGCTACTGGCTGACCTGGTTTGGCCTCGCGGTGCTGTTCCTGCTGGTTCAACTGCCCTACCCCGTATTACACCGACTGGGGGTATGGATGGGCCGTACCTCGATGCGCTTTTTGAAGCGCCGCGTCTCGATCACCCGCCGCAACCTGGAACTGTGTTTCCCGGATATGGACGAAGCACAGCGTGAGCGCAAGGTGATCGGCAATTTCGAATCCCTCGGCATGGGTCTGCTGGAAACCGGCATGGCCTGGTTCTGGTCCGACAAACGTGTAAAACGCTGGTTTAACGTGTCCGGCATCAACCACCTCAAAATGGCGCAGCAAAACCAGCGCGGCGTGCTGGTGATTGGCGTGCATTTCATGTCACTGGAACTCGGCGGCCGCGCGATGGGCCTGTGCCAGCCGATGATGGCGATGTATCGCCCGCACAACAATAAGGGCCATGGAATGGGCGCAGACCAAAGGTCGCATGCGCTCCAACAAGGCGATGCTCGATCGTAAGGATCTGCGCGGCATGGTACATGCGCTGAAGCGCGGCGAAGCGGTGTGGTTCGCACCGGATCAGGATTACGGCCCACGCGGCAGCGTTTTCGCACCGTTGTTTGCCGTTGACCAGGCCGCCACCACCAGCGGCACCTTTATGCTGGCACGCATGGCTAAACCGGCGTTGGTGCCGGTAGTGCTGATTCGCCGTGAAAACGGCAGCGGTTACGATCTGCTGATCCAGCCGGCGTTGGAAGATTACCCAATCGCCGATGAAATGGCCGCAGCGGCCTATATGAACAAAGTGGTAGAAAAAGAGATTATGCGAGCGCCAGAGCAATATATGTGGCTGCATCGCCGGTTCAAAACGCGCCCGACCGGTGCGCCGTCCCTGTACTGATCCCCTGCCATGCCGGGCGTAGCGCCTGCTGCGCCCGCTGTTATCTCCCCGGCATTTCGTGCCATATTGCCAGATTCCAGCGGCACTATAGTTAACATTGTTGTAACCTTCATACTTTCCCTACACAGGAAACAGTAATGAAAACCCGAGTCCGCATTGCCTTGGTCGGAGACTTTCGTCCCCAGGCCGTTGCCCACCAGGCCATTCCCATTGCTCTGTCCCTTGCCGCCGCTCACCTGGATGTCGACATCGACCCCTGCTGGTTGCCGACTGAAACCGTCAACCATGCTGAAGTACTGGCAGGCTACGACGCCATCTGGCTCGTCCCCGGTAGCCCGTATCAAAACGATGACGGCGCATTTATCGCTATCCGCCACGCACGCGAGCAGAACGTGCCATTCCTCGGCTCCTGCGGTGGGTTCCAGTATGCGGTAGTGGAGTATGCCCGTAACGTCATGGGCTGGCACAATGCCAGCCACGCGGAAACCGACAGCGATGGCCGCCAGGTCATTACCCCGTTAACCTGCTCGCTGGTGGAAAAAACCGACACCGTCGTCTTTCTGCCGCAAACGCGCATTGCTGAAATCTATGGCCGATTGGAAACGCATGAGGGGTATCACTGTAACTTTGGTGTAAATCCGGATTTTGTCGCCGAACTCCAGCCATATCCGCTGATTATCAGCGGCCACGATCGCAAGGGCGATGTGCGCTCCATCGAACTGCCCGAGCACCGTTTTTTCATGGCAACGCTGTTCCAGTCTGAACGCGCCGCGTTGCATGAACAGCTATCACCGCTGGTGGTTGCGCTGATCGACGCCGCACGACGCTAACAGCTTCGGCGCCGGCCTTCACCGGCGCAGAGGTCTGCATTTACCACATCAGTTGGCCAATCAGCGGCGCGGCCACGACGGTGATGATGCCAGCCAGCATCATCACCAAACTTGAAACCACCCCTTCCTCTTCACCCATTTCATAGGCGCGGGCGGTGCCGGCGCCGTGTGACGAGGCGCCAAGCCCGGCCCCCTTCGCCAGACGACTGCGCACTGCTAACCGCAGAAACAGGATCTCCCCAATCGCCATGCCAAACACCCCGGTGATCACCACAAACAGCGCAACCAAATCCGGCTGGCCGCCCATTTGTCTGGCGGCCTCCAAGGCAAATGGCGTGGTAATCGAACGTACCGCCAGGCTACGTTGTACTTCTTCCGGCAACGTCAGCAGCTGCGCCAGCCACACCGAGCTGTACACCGCTACCAGCACCGCGGTGACGACCCCAACGCCGAGCGACAGCCAGTGGCGGCGAATAATATGCAGATTCTCGTAAACCGGCACGGCAAACGCGATGGTCGCCGGGCCAAGCAGCCACAGCAGCCAATGGGTTTCACCGATATAATCCTGATAGGAAACGTGCGTTACCACCAGCAGCAGTACCAGAACCATCGGCGTTAACACCAGCGGCATCAGCAACAGCGTACGCCGCCGGCGATACAGTTTCTTATTGACGTAATACAGCGCCAGCGTCGCGGCAAAACACACCGCACTGATAAAAAAGTCATTCATCGTGCTTTACGCCGTTGCAGCCAAAGTTCGAAACGGTAGGCGCGATCGACCACCACTCCGGTCGCACCCAGTGTCAACGTGGTGCTGATGGCGATCACCAGAAAGATCTTCCACCCCTCCACCATCAGTAACTGGGCGTAGTTCACCACCGCCACCACCGCCGGGACAAAGAACAGCAGCATTTCGGCCAGTAACCAGCGTGAACCGGCCTTCACCCAGCGCAGCGGCAACACCCGCAGCACAATCAACGACAGCAGCATCAACATGCCGACGATATTGGCCGGCAGCGGCAGATGAAACTGCTGTACCAGCCGATCGGCAATCAGAAATAGCACCACATACAAAATGACCTGGATCGGTACCTGTAAGCGGTTGAGCAGCGATGGCGCCGCCGCGCGTAACGCCATAGACATGGCATCTAACCTCGAGCAAAAAATTCCGAGTTTCAGTATACGCAGCCGAGAAACATCCACTGAAATGAATTAAAATTATCAACATCATGCCGTAAGGGAATAGTTTACCGCCGGTATCGCTCATCTGGAGAAAAACTGTGGATGTTCGCACCCTGCGCTACTTCGTTGAAGTGGTGCGTCAGCAAAGTTTTACCCGCGCCGCGGAAAAACTGTTTGTCACCCAGCCAACCATCAGCAAAATGCTGCGTCACCTGGAAGAGGAACTGGAATGCACGCTACTAATCCGCGAGGGGCGAAAGCTGCATCTGACCGACAGCGGTCAGGCGGTTTATCAGCGCGGCCTGGCCATTCTGGATGAATTCCGCCAGCTTGAGGCGGAGCTGGAAGACATCGGCTCGGTACGTAAAGGGGTGCTGCGACTGGGCATACCGCCGATGGTGGGCCGGCAGATCGCCGAACTGATCCGTACCTTTCGCCAAACCTATCCTGGCGTAGAACTGAAGATTTCCGAACTGGGGGGACTGTCCGGCGAACAGGCGGTGCTGGCCGGCGAACTGGATCTCGCCATGACGGTATATTCGCCCGATGTCGAACAACCGCTCACCTTCCTGCCGTTGCTACGCCATCCCATGTGCGTGGTCGCCCCGCGCAATGCGCACTGGCAAACCCGCACCAGCGTGGCTATCAGCGAATTGGCTGACTGGCCAATCCTGATTTACAACGAGGATTTCGCGCTGTACAAAATGCTGATGACCGCATTCCGCCAGGCCGATATCGCCCCAAAAATCGCGGTACGCAGCGGACAGTGGGATTTTCTGGCTTCGATGGTCCAGGCCGGCGTCGGGATAGCCATGCTGCCGGAACCGGTGTGCCAGTGGCTGGATAAAAGCAGTTTGATCTGGCTGCCACTGGAACCGGTAATGGAATGGAAGGTCGGCTTGATCTGGCGCCAGGGCAGTTATCTTTCCCATAGCGCACAGGCCTGGATTGCCTGCTGTCGCGACTTCTGGCCGACGCTGAAATAATCAGGGCCGCAAACGCGGCCCTGTGGCATTATCCTTCGCGTTCCACCAGCAACGCTTCCAGCAGGTCGAGGTCATGCAGCAATTTTTGCAGCGTCTCGTTGCTGATTTTCTGCGTGGCGCGCAGGTGATACAACTCCCCACGTTCGGCGCGCAATGCCGTCAGGCGGAAACGCCGTTCCAGGTTTTCCAGCTCCAGCGCGTTTTCAATATCGTCTTCGCTGGCGATCCGCCGCCGCAGCGTTCCCACCACCCGCGAACTGATTTCCTTCAACACCTGTGGATCGAGGTTTTCTTCGGTATCTGCCGCCAGGCGTTCTTCCATTTTATTGATGCTTTCGATCGCCACTTCCGCTGCCATGGCAATTGCCATGCGCTCCTCGCTTTTGCTGGCGCTCTTGTCCGCCACCTGCACGCCGCGCAGCAACAGCGGCAATGCCAGCACCCCGACCAGCAACGACAGCAGGATCACACCGGCGGCGATAAACACCAGTTGGTAACGCGCCGGGAACGCGCTGCCATCGCTCAACAACAGCGGAATCGACAACACACCGGCCAACGTAATCGCCCCACGTACCCCAGCGAACGACGCCACCCACAGTTCACGCGTGGTGTAATCGCCAAACAGCAACGGGCGCTTTTTCAGGAAGCGTTTGCTGGCGCCTTTCATCAGCCACAGCCAGGTAAAACGCAGGATCAGCAGCGCGGCATAAATGATCGCCACGTCAACGAACAGGTACCAGGTCTCAATGGTAGGATCCAGTTCAGCCTGCAGGATAGAGGTTTCCAATATCCCCGGCAGTTGCAGACCCAACATGATGAACACCATGCCGTTGAAGACAAACTCCAGCATCGCCCAGACGCTGTTGGCTCGCAGTCGCATGGCCAGTGGCGCATTGCGGATCACACCAGACTGGCTGATGGTCATGCCGGCCGCCACCGCCGCCAGAATGCCGGAAACGCCGATGTGTTCGGCAATCAGGTAAGAAGCGAACGGCAGTAACAGCAGCAAGACGATTTGCGTCGCCGGGTCGTCACCGCTCCAGCGGCTCATGATGCGCAGCGACTTACTGTACAGCCAGGTCACCGCCACCCCTGCCAGCAGGCCACCGATCGCCACCTTGAGGAACTCCAGCGTCGCGCCGCCGACGGTAAACACCATGGTGCCCATCGCCACCGCAATGGCGAATTTAAGCGATACCAGGCCGGAAGCGTCGTTCATCAACGCTTCACCTTCCAGTACGCCCATAATGGATTTGGGAATGCGCCCCTTGCCGACGATGCCGCCCAGCGCCACCGCATCGGTTGGCGACAGCACCGCCGCCAGCGCAAATGCCGCTACCAGCGGAATGCCAGGCACCATCAGGTAGATCAGATAGCCGACCCCGACCACGGTGATCAACACCAGCACCAGCGCCAGCCCGAGAATTTCGCGACCGTGATGGATAAATTCGCGCGTTGGGGTTTTCCAACCGTCAGCAAACAGCAACGGCGGAATAAACAGCACTAAAAACAGTTCAGGATCAAAATCAACGTGCAGCCCGAAATGCGGCCAGGCCAACATCGCACCGATGGCAATTTGCATTAACGGTAACGGCACCTGGAACGGCAACATTCGTGTCACCACCCCAGACAGTGAAACCACCAGGATTAAAATAAGAATAGTAAAAAAGATTTCCATGCTTTCCTTAGACTCTACGGTTCAGACCACAAAGGCTCGTTGCCAGAGTATCTGTGATAGTAGAACACTTTTTTATGGCGATGAAAGCTTGTTGTGCCTTTCAAAAACGGCGAAATAAAGAAGGAGACTTATCTGAATGGAAGCGATGAAACGGGGACGCAGCGACGGCGTCCCCGCTAAAGATACGCTTAGATAGCCCAGCCGCCTGCATAGAAGGCGACCAGCGCAACGGCAATCAGCACGGTGCCGATGTTCAACTTGCGCCATTCGCCGGAGAAAATACGGCCAATCACCAGCGCGCTAAAGCCCAGCATGATGCCGGTAACGATGTTGCAGGTCAGTACGATAAACACCGCGCACAGCAGGCCGGACATCGCATCGACAAAGTCGTTGAAATCCAGTTTGGTCACGTTGCTGAGCATCAGCAGGCCAACGTACATCAGCGCCGGCGCGGTCGCGTATACCGGAACCAGATACGACAACGGCGACAGGAACAGGATCAGCAGAAACAGCAAACCGACCACGGTGGCCGTCAGGCCGGTCTTGCCACCGGCGGCGGTGCCCGCAGCCGACTCGATGTAGACCGCAGCCGGCGCGGCGCCGACCAGACCGGAGAAAATGCTGCTCACCGAGTCGGAGGTTAATGCTTTGCCGCCGTTGATGATCTGGCCGTCCTTATCCAGCAGGTTGGCTTGCCCGGCCACTGCGCGGATGGTGCCGGTGGCGTCAAACACCGCGGTCATCACCAACGCCAGCACGCTCGGCAACACCACCGGCTGCAATGCACCCATGATATCCAGGCTGAAAATCAACGAGTTGCCATTTTCGTCAGCCAGGCTTGGCATGGCGAACAGTCCCTGGTACTTCACCGCCGGGTCAAAAATCAGGCCAATGACCGAAATGGCGATAATCACCAGCAGAATGCCCCCCGGCACTCGCAGTTTTTCCAGGCCGAAAATCACCGCCAGACCGAGCAGCGTCATCACCACCGGAAACGAGGTAAAGGCGCCCAGCGCTACCGGCAACCCGTCCAGTGGGTTCTTCACCACCAGACCAACGCCGTTGGCGGCAATCAGCAGCAGGAACAGGCCGATACCGATACCGGTGCCGTGCGCCACGCCCATCGGCAAATTGCGCAAGATCCAGGAGCGAATACCGGTAACCGAAATCACGGTAAACAATACGCCCATCAAGAACACCGCACCCAGCGCGACCGGAATGCTGATATGCTGGCCCAGCACCAGGCTGAATGCGGTGAAGGCGGTCAGTGAAATCGCGCAGCCAATCGCCATCGGCAGGTTGGCCCACAGCCCCATCAGCAACGACCCCAAGCCGGCCACCAGACAGGTCGCGACAAATACCGCAGTCGGTGGGAAACCGGCCTTGCCGAGCATGCTCGGCACCACGATCACCGAATAGACCATGGCCAGGAAGGTCGTCAGACCGGCCACCACTTCCTGACGCACATTGCTGCCACGCGCTGAAATCTTGAAATACCCGTCAAGCCCGCCTTTTGATTTAACGGCGTTGTTTGCTTGAGAATCCGACATGCTGCTGTCCCCTGTGTTTTTCGCAAAAGCGGCTCACCTGCCCATGCAAGGCAATAACGGAATCGTTTCCGTCACGTTTGCTTATTTATCCTTCCCAATCGCAGCCAATAGGCGCCGCAATTCAAGGCAAACGATTAACTCTCATTGCACGGTACCGGTGAATTTATGATGTTTTGGTGTAGGCAAACGATTATCCGCCTTCCAGGCCGTGTGATCAACTAAAGATCGCAACACAACCGGCCGAAAAGCGTGTGACGCCATCATTACGGAAATTGCGACTTTTGTCACATAAATAAGCAGGCGGTAAACCGACTGCCGCTGAAAAGAGGTTACGCAGGGTTCTGTGACGCCATTGCCTGCGGATCCATATACATCAGCTCCCAGATATGGCCGTCCAGATCCTGAAAACCATGGCCGTACATAAAGCCGTGATCCTGCGGTTGATGATAGGTATTGCCGCCGGCCGCTACCGCCTTGCGCACCAGGTCGTCCACCGCGGCGCGACTGGGTTGTGACAGACAGAGCAGCACTTCGCTGGCCTTCCTGGCATCGCTGATTGGGTTGGGGGTAAACATTTTGAATTTGTCGTGTGTCAGCAACATCACATAAATAGTGTCACTCACCACCATGCAGGCAGCGGTGTCGTCGCTAAATTGCTGATTGAAGGTAAAACCAAGCCGGTCAAAAAACGTCATTGCCGCAGGCAGGTCATTGACCGGCAGATTAATAAAGATTTGCGTAGCCATCGGCTATCTCCATAAACCTTGACCCATCGAGTATAGTCCAGCTTGTCAACTCAGCAGGTCATAGGGCCCGCCCTGTTGCAACGCCCGTTGATAAGCCGGACGTGCACGTATGCGTTGCAGGAAGTCACGCAGCTTCGGGCAATCGTCCAGCCGGTAACGCGCGGCCAACGCTTCCAGCGGGAAACTCATCTGAATATCCGCCGCGCTGAAATCATTGCCGACAAACCAGACGTTGGCCGCCAAATGCTGCTCCAGATAATCACGATGCGTTGCTATCTGTTTATCCAGGTATTCGCGCTGGACCCCTTGCCTATCGCTCCAGCGATCGGCCGCATCAGCCACGGCATCGGCGGATGATCGAGCCGGCCAAACACCAGCTTCATCACCAGCAACGGCATCAACGAACCTTCGGCATAATGCAGCCAGTAACGATACTGCTGGCGCGCATGGTAATCGGTGGGCATGAACTGCCCTGCGCGTCGTAGGCCTCTTGCAGATATTCAATAATCGCACCGGATTCCGCCAGCGTCAGGTCGCCATCGACAATCACCGGCGACTTGCCCAGCGGATGGATCTTTTTGAGTTCGGCAGGCGCCAGCAAGGTAACGCTATCGCGTTGATAACGTTGCACCTGGTACGGCACCTCCAGCTCTTCCAACAACCAGAGAATACGCTGAGAGCGGGAATTATTCAGGTGGTGAACAATGATCATGGAGCGTCCCCGATCCGTTGCCATACCAGCTCACCAATCTGCACGCCGTTGCCGATTTGCAGCGGCACGGTGCGCAGCGTCAGTTTGTCGTCGGTAAAGGTATAAAAACGCACTTGCCGGCTGCCGATCCAGTTGGGGAACGAGCAGCCCTCAACCTGATGGATCACCCGCTGATCCGGCTCGTCAATCTGATAACGGCCGTAATAGCAGATCATGTTGATAAATGCCGATCGCAGCTCGCTGTCCGTACCCTGCGCCGGATCGCTCGAGGTAAACTTCGGTCGTACGGCGCTGTACAACTGTGCCGCCATGGTGCCGTTGGCTTCGTAGTTGATCCGCCCCAACACCTGTTCGCCAAGCGGATGGCTCACCGTACCTTCTTCATTCTTGAACACCGAAGATACCAGTGACCAGCTGCCGATAAATGCATGCGTAACCATAATCTTTTCTCCCCACTCAGCCTTGTTTAAAGGTAGTGGCGAATCCCGCCCCCCGCCAGCGCAGCTATCGGCTGCCGTCATTATTTTCTGCGCGCATCGAAACGCGCCGCCAGTTGCTGCGTGCGAAACTGCTCGATGATGTAATCGACAAAGACCCGGGTTTTGGTCGGCAAAAATTTAAGGCTGGGAAAATAGAGACGTACGCTGCCACGATCGACATACCATTCCGGCAACACCCTGACCAGGTGGCCACTTTCCAGATAGGGCAAGGCATTCGGCATGGCAATCAGCGCGATCCCCATGCCCATTTCCGCCGCCTGCGCCGCCGCCGCAGGTTCGTTCACCGTCATGGCTACCTGCATGGCGGCCGGGCGCTGTTCATTGTCTGGATTGCGCAACGGCAGGTTTCTGATACGCCCGGTTTGCGGGGAGCGAATGGAAGATACCCGCATGCTCAGCCAACTGCTCCGGATGCTGCAGCGCTGGCTGTCGCCGCAGATAGTCGGCCGAAGCGACCAACACGCCATGCGCCGGGGCCAGTTCGCGGGCGATCATGCCCTGCGCCAGTTCGAAACCGCCGCCAAGCGCGGCGTCAAACTGCTCGCCGATGATATCGACCTGGCGGTTGTCAAAATGCCAGTCAGGTATGATGGCTGGATACCTGGCAAGAAACCCCGGCAGCATCGGCAACATAAAATGCAGGCCAAAAGCGGTTCCCATACTGACCTTGAGCGTACCGGCCGCTACGCCGCCGGCGCTGCTCAGCCCTTTCAGCGCACACTGAATCGATAGCAAACCGCCTTTGACCTCCTGAAGGAAACGCTCTCCTTCTTCAGTGAGGATCAATTTACGCGTATTGCGCTGGAACAGGCGAACCCTGACCTGAGCTTCGAGTTTGGTGATATTTTTGCCCACAGCGGCCGGGCTGATGCCTAATTTGCGGCCGGCAGCAGAAAAACTGCCCAGCTCAGCGCTGCTGACAAAACATTCAAGATGTCCCAACATGCGTTTTCCTTTCAGGCCGATTTCAAACCAATGGTTTAAGCTGATTATAGCTCTTTATGGCTAGTGGCCGAGGTTGATTTCTTTGATACTGACCACGTCATCCTGACCCTCGCCAATTTGGAGATACATCATGTCAGCAACGCTTTCACTATCAGGAAAAGTCGCCTTCGTTCAAGGTGGTTCTCGCGGCATCGGCGCAGCAGTGGCCAAACGTCTGGCGCGCGAAGGTGCCGCCGTGGCGTTAACCTATGTCGCATCGGCCGACAAGGCCGATGCCGTCGTCAGCGCGATTACCGCCGCTGGCGGCAAGGCGTTGGCCATTCAGGCCGACAGCGCCAATGCTGCCGCACTGCAACAGGCGATTCGCCAGGCGGTAAATCACTTTGGCAAACTGGACATTCTGGTGAACAACGCCGGCGTCCTGGCACTGGGCAACACCGAAGAGCTGCCACTGGAAGATCTGGACCGCACGCTGGCTGTTAACGTCCGCAGCGTCTTTATCGCCAGCCAGGAAGCGGCACGCCATATGAACGATCATGGCCGCATCATCAACATCGGCAGTACCAATGCTGAACGCATGCCGTTTGCCGGCGGTGCGATATATGCCATGAGCAAGTCGGCGCTGGTCGGTTTGACCAAGGGCATGGCGCGCGATCTTGGCCCACGCGGCATCACGGTCAACAACGTACAGCCTGGCCCGGTGGATACCGACATGAATCCTGACAGCGGCGAATTCGCCGAGCAGCTGAAGGCCATGATGGCGATCGGCCGTTACGGCAAAGACGATGAAATTGCCAGCTTTGTCGCCTATCTGGCCGGTCCGGAAGCCGGTTACATCACCGGCGCCAGCCTGAGCATCGACGGCGGTTTTTCCGCCTAGCATCAGGAATGCCAGACGGCAAAAAGCCCCTTTCGGGGCTTTTTATTGCGGAGAAAACGATCAGTAATCGATGCCGTTTTCGGCAATATCCATCGCAAAGTACGAAAGGATAATATCTGCACCGGCGCGCTTGATGGCGCCCAGCGTTTCACGCACCACTTTACGCTCGTCAATCGCGCCGGCCTGTGCGGCAAACTTGATCATCGCGTATTCTCCGCTGACCTGATAGGCCGCCAACGGCAGACGCGATGCGGCTCGAATGTCACTGATCACGTCCAGATAAGCGCCGGCCGGTTTCACCATCAACGCATCTGCGCCTTCCTGTTCGTCCATCAGCGACTCGCGGATCGCTTCGCGACGGTTCATCGGGTTCATCTGATAATTTTTGCGGTTGCCCTGCAATACGCTGCCGCCGGCTTCACGGAACGGTCCATACAGCGAGGAGGCAAACTTGGTTGAGTAGGCCATGATCGAGGTGTCGATAAAGCCGGCTTCATCCAGCGCGCTGCGGATTGCCTGCACCTGGCCGTCCATCGCCGCCGACGGCGCGATAAAATCTGCCCCCGCAGCGGCAGCAATAACCGCCTGCCTGCCGAGATTGACCAGCGTAGCATCGTTATCGACGCCGTGGTCGTGCAAGACACCACAATGCCCATGCGAGGTATATTCACAGAAGCAGGTATCCGACATGACGATCATTTCTGGCACCGTGTCTTTACAGATACGCGCCATACGCGCCACCAGTCCGTCTTCCTTCCAGGTATCACTGCCGGTGGCATCCATATGGTGAGAAATGCCGAACGTCATCACCGAACGAATACCGGCTTTGGCATAGCGCTCGATCTCATAAGCCAGCTTGGACTCCGGAATGCGCAACACGCCAGGCATGGTCTCGATGACGGCGTAATCATCCACCTCTTCTTCGACGAAGATCGGCAGTACCAGATCGTTAACGCTGAATTCGGTTTCCTGGAATAACGTGCGCAGCGACTCGGATTTTCTGAGACGACGCGGGCGAACCTGCGGGAAGTGACTTGACATGGGAACTCCTAAAAATTGGCCCGTCTGCTGAATCTGGGCGATAAGAACATCAGCCGAGCGTTGGCTCGGCGATGCGCTATTATGGCATGAGCCATAGTGACGGGCGCTACATCTAACGTGCGCATAGCTTATCATTATGCGATGTTTTTGATACCTCGGCCTTGCAGGCCAGCCAGTGTCAAACGCATCGGGTCGATAAGCAAGATACGTCAACCCTCCGCCACGCCACGTTTTGCAGGCCGTTCGCTCCCAACTCGCCAGGCGGCCGCTAATGCAATCGCATAATTTTTCATCCATTAATTGTGAATAAGCGCACAATTCCACTAAACACCCGTGCGGTAGTCATATTTATGCCGTTGATACATAACTCATTAAAATAATGCACAAGATTATTAGTGCATTTACACATATCTCTGCCCGATGTCGGCGAATAGTCTCTTCGCTAATTATATAAAAAAGAAGAGGGTTACGAATGCCTGCCATCCAGCCTCCGCTTTTATCCCAGCAGCACGAGACGCATCTCACCAGTGCCATCGGAAAGTTTTTTAAACGCATCATTCCCATGCTGGCGATAATGCTCATCATTAATCAGATAGATCGCTCCAATATCGGCTTTATCAAGGCGGAATTGCAGCTCGACGCCGGCATCAGCGCCGCTGCCTTCGGACTCGGTGCCGGGCTATTCTTTATTGGCTACGCGCTGTTCGAAGTCCCCAGTAATCTGATGATGAAAAAGTACGGAGCCCGCGTCTGGTTAACCCGCATCATGATTAGTTGGGGAATAGTGGTGGTGATGACCGGATTCGTCAGCTCACCGGTCCATTTTTATGTGCTGCGCTTTCTGCTCGGCGTGGCGGAAGCCGGTTTCTTCCCCGGGGTGCTGTTTTATTTCCGCCAGTGGGTACCCAATGCCTATCGGGGACGCGCCACCGCCATGGTATTAAGTGCCACCGCCGGGGCTTTCCTGTTTTCCGGCCCGATTACCGGCTCGATCCTGCTGATGCATGATTTTCTTGGTTTGGCCGGCTGGAAATGGGTGATGTTCCTGGAAGGAGGCGGTTCGGTGCTGGTCGGGCTGCTTGCCATGCTGGTTCTGGTTTCACGACCGAACGATGCCCGCTGGCTGACGCCGGCGGAAAAGCAGGCCCTGCAACAACAGCTGGCGCAGGAAGACAGCGAGCGTGACGCGCAGTATACCGCGCCGGGTAAGCTGAACCTGTTGACCGATCGCCATGTCCTGGTTTACTGCCTGCTTTTTTTCACCATGACCATGACCGGTTACACGCTGGTTTTCTGGCTACCGCAAATCATTCAACGTATTCAAGGTTTCAACAGCTTTGGCACCGGCTTGCTCACCGCATTTCCATGGTTGTGCGCCATTGTCGCGCTCAATATTGTCGGGCGACTTGGCGATAGACACCGTAACAAATTAAGCAAATGGCTGGGACTGGCGATGCTGGTCGCCGCCTGTGGCACCTTTATGGCTACCCTCGGCGGCCCCTGGTTCGGTTTCCTGGCGATGATCGTGGCCTGCATCGGTTCAAAAGTCAGCGCAACGCTGTTCTGGCCCATGCCCCAGGCCGAGCTGCCGGCCAGTATCGTGGCGCCGGGGATTGCGCTGATCAATTCGGTAGGCAATCTGGGAGGATTCTTCGCGCCTACGGTGTTCGGCTATCTGGAACTCACAACCGGTTCTACTACCGGCGGGCTGTATGCCCTGACCTGCGTCTCGGTGGTCACCGGCCTGTGGCTGTTGCTGCGTCGCCAACCAGCGCCCCCTGCAATCAACTCGATGGAGAATGAACATGCCCGACAGTCCAGTCATTAACAGCATGCGGGTAGTACCGGTTGCCGGTTACGACAGTATGCTGCTGAATATTGGCGGTGCCCATAACTGCCATTTCACTCGCATCCTGGTGATTATTGGCGACTCGGCGGGCAATAGCGGGGTGGGAGAATGTCCATGTCATGCCTCAACCCTGTCGCTGCTTGAAAAATTTACGCCACAGGTGGTCGGCAGTTCATTACGCCAAATGAACGCCACCGTCAGTCGGCTTTTCGCCAGCGATGCCCGGCAGCAAACCAGCGAGCAGACCGATCGCGTGCATATTCCGCAGATGAATCCCGAAAAATTCTACAATGCGGCGGCGGCGATTGAGGCGGCGCTGCTGGATCTGCTCGGCAAGCATCTTGAGCTGCCGGTGGCCGATTTGCTGGCCAGCGGGCGACAGCGAGACCGCATACCGGTGTTGGGTTATCTGTTTTATATCGCCGATCGCAAGCTGACCACGATGAACTATCAGAGCGGTGAGCAGCAGCGCGCCCCCTGGTTTTGGCTGCGTCATCAACCTGCGATGGATCATCAAGCGGTGGTCAGGCTGGCAGAAGCGGCGCAGGAGCACTACGGATTCCGCGACTTCAAACTCAAAGGCGGCGTACATCCGGGCGAGTACGAAGTGGAAACCGTTGAAGCCTTGCTGGCACGTTTCCCAACGGCACGCATCACCGTCGACCCCAATGCCAGTTGGTCGCTGGACGAGGCCATTGGTTTTGGCAAACAGCTTGCAGGGCGCGTTCCCTATCTGGAAGATCCCTGTGGCGCAGAACAGGGGTTCTCCGGGCGAGAGACGCTGGCGGAATTCAGGCGTGCAACCGGTATTCCCGTTGCCACCAACATGATTGCCAATGACTGGCGCCAGCTCCAGCACGCGTTACAACTGAACGCCATTGACATTCCGCTGGCCGACCCGCATTTCTGGACGCTGCGCAATGCGCATACCGTGGCGCAGCTCTGCCATGAATGGGGGCTGACCACCGGCTGCCATTCCAATAATCATTTTGACGTGTCACTGGCAATGGTTGCTCATCTGGGAGCGGCTGCGCCGGGCGATCGCATCACCGCCTTTGATACCCATTGGATCTGGCAGGACGGTCAGCATCTGACCCACCAACCGCCGCAGATCCGCGACGGTTATCTGGAACTGCCGGCAGGGCCGGGGCTCGGCATCGAACTGGATATGACGCGGGTTGAAGCCGCGCATGCGCTGTATCAATCACTGCCGGATAAAAATCGCAATGACGCGCTGGGCATGCAGTTCTTGATTGATAACTGGCAATACAATGCCAAACGACCGGCATTGGTCCGCCCCTGACAGAGCCCGAGCGCAAAGGGCGCAGCATCGGTAACGCAGCTGTTTTTGCTTAACGGCCGCGTTAGCCTGAAGCAACCACTCATTCAGCCTGCGCCTGCAGTGCATAATTTTTGCGGGCGCTTTGCCATGCCAGCAAGGCAAGACCCAATCCGATAAAGGATAGAATGGCACCGGCCCAGTTCGGTGAAGCCAGACCCAAACCGGCAGCAATGGTCGCTCCCCCTACCCACGCGCCAAGCGCATTTCCCAGATTGAACATGCCGATGTTAACCGATGCCGCCATGGTGGGCGCTCCGGCGTGGCTTGCGCGGTCCATGACTAATTTCTGAATCGGTGAAACCGTGGCGAACCCAAACGCAGCCATCAGGAATACCGAGGCACTGGCAATCAGCGGGTTGTCGACGCCACCCCAGAAAACCAGCAGTACCAACCCTTGGGCCGCCAGCGTGACCAACAGCGTGCCAAACAGCGAGCGATCGGCGAAACGGCCGCCAAGCCAGTTTCCTACCGCCAGTCCGAAACCAAAAAGTACCATTATCCAAGCCACGCCACCGGCCGAAAAACCGGCTTCCTCAATCATCATCGGCGCGATATAGGTAATGGAAGTAAAGAACGCCGCCGGACCAAATACGGTAATCCCCATGACCAGCAGAACCTGGGGATCGGCAAAGGCGCGCAGTTCCGTTCTCAAGGCGATGGCCTTTCCTTTTTCGATGCGCGGAACAAACAGCGCGATACTGACAATAGTAAGCACACCGATGCCTGCGATCAGCCAGAAAACCAGCCGCCAGCTAAAGGTCTGAGCCAGCCAGGTACCAACCGGAACACCAAGCAGGTTTGCCAACGTCAGCCCAGAAAACATAAAGGCAATGGCGCTTGCCTGGCGACCCGGCGCAACAAGCGAAGCGGCAATGATCGAGCCGAGGCCAAAAAAGGCTCCGTGATTGAAGGAGGTGATAATACGCCCGGCAATCGCCAGCGACAGCGTGGGCGCAACCGCGGTAATGATATTGCCAAGCGTGAAAATGCCTGCCAGTGCCATCAGCATGGTTTTACGGGGAACATGGGTACCCAGCACCGTTAAAAGCGGAGCACCAACAAAAACCCCCAGTGCGTAGGTCGTGGCCAACAGCCCGGCGGTCGGGATAGTGACGCTAAAATCCGCAGCGATTTGAGGGAGGATTCCGGCGATGACGAACTCGGTAAGACCGATGCCGAATGCGCCGATGGCGAGCGCGAACAGAGCGATGGGCATTGAAACTCCAGTACAGACTTGCTGAATTAATATCATTAGGTAAAATCAATTATATCCATACTTTCATTCTGCAAGTGAAGCTACATGACCGACTTTGATAAAGAAAAAGAGGATATTAGGCAGGCGAGGCACAAACCGGCAGAACTCGATGCGATTGACCGAAAAATATTAGGCGCGCTGGCCGAAGATGCTGGGCGCAGTTACAGCGAACTGGGCGAAATCGTCAACCTTTCAGCACCTGCGGTACATGACCGCGTAAAGAAACTGAAGCGTGATGGGGTCATAAAGGGAACCGTTGCAAGACTTGATGGCTGCAAGCTGGGCCGGACGCTATTAACCTTCCTGATCATTAATACCAGCAGCTATAACGCGACACGCGCCCTGCTTCAGTTTACCAGTCGACGAGAAGTCGAAGAGCTGCATACCGTGGCAGGAGACGGCTGTGTACTGATCAAGGTACGGGCTGCCGATACCGAATCACTGGAAAACTTCCTGATGGAAATTCAGAACGTCGAAGGGGTTCGCTCGGTACGCAGTTATATTGCACTTTCGACATTTATTGAGCGTGGTCCCTCACCGGACTAAAGCGCGGGATCGCGACTGTTTCACCCTAGCCGCGACCGGCGATCGCCGCGGCCAAGACTGACCATGGCGGCGAAAAAAAGCCCCGAATATCGGGGGCTTGTCGCATAGGACCTGACCAAAAAATGCCGTGGCGTTTTTTAGAACGGAATATCGTCGTCCAAAGTCCATTGGCGGTTCGTTGCTGCTGGCCGCCGGTGCGTTGCTGTTCTGCGCCGGACGCGACTGCTGGCCACCGCTGAACTGGTTGCCGCCCTGCGGCTGCTGAGGCTGACCCCAGTTGCCCTGACCGCCAGCAGCCTGACCGCCGCCTGCCGGAGCGCCGCCGCCTTGACGGCCGCCCAGCATCTGCATGGTGCCGCCCACGTTTACGACCACTTCCGTGGTGTATTTTTCAACGCCGGCCTGATCGGTCCATTTGCGCGTCTGCAAGGCGCCTTCGATATACACCTGAGAACCCTTACGCAGGTATTCGCCCGCCACTTCCGCCAGCTTGCCAAACAGCACCACACGGTGCCATTCGGTTTTTTCTTTCTGCTCGCCGGTCGCCTTGTCGCGCCAGCTTTCGGAGGTAGCCAGGGTAATGTTGGCAACGGCGCCACCATTCGGCATGTAACGGACTTCCGGGTCTTGGCCCAGATTCCCGACCAGAATTACTTTGTTTACGCCTCTGCTGGCCATGAGCTCTCTCCTGATGAATGATTTTTACACAGTATAAACGAGTAAGTTTAACACGCTAAGGCTGAAACCACACCCGCGTTGATAACTGCATAGTGTATTCCAAAATTGTCTCGGCGATCGACCTTGTTGCATTCATATACTGGATATTCATTCAGGTTTTTTTGTGTCATAATTATGCGTTTCGACCTGGCCATGCCGTTTTTTTGCGCAATTGATCACAAAAGCGCCGCAAAACGTTCAAACGGACACGGTGTATCATCTAGACGGGAAGTGTAAATGGACAATATCGAAGTTCGTGGTGCTCGAACCCATAATCTCAAAAACATCAACCTGATTATCCCGCGCGACAAACTGATTGTTGTCACCGGTTTGTCCGGTTCAGGCAAGTCCTCTCTGGCTTTTGATACGCTGTATGCCGAAGGGCAGCGACGCTACGTCGAATCGCTTTCCGCCTACGCCCGTCAGTTCCTGTCGCTGATGGAAAAACCGGACGTCGACCATATCGAAGGGTTATCGCCGGCGATTTCCATCGAGCAGAAATCGACCTCGCACAACCCGCGATCCACCGTCGGCACCATTACCGAAATTCATGACTATCTGCGTCTGCTGTTCGCCCGCGTCGGCGAGCCGCGCTGTCCGGATCACCATGTGCCGCTGGCGGCGCAAACCGTCAGTCAGATGGTGGATAACGTGCTCAGCCAGCCGGAAGGCAAACGCCTGATGCTGCTGGCGCCGGTGATCAAGGATCGTAAAGGCGAGCACACCAAAACGCTGGAAAACCTGGCGTCGCAGGGGTACATCCGCGCCCGCATCGACGGCGAAGTGTGCGATCTTTCCGATCCTCCGAAACTCGAACTGCAAAAGAAACACACTATTGAAGTGGTGGTCGATCGCTTCAAGGTACGAGAAGATCTGGCCCAACGCCTGGCCGAGTCGTTCGAAACCGCGCTGGAGCTGTCCGGCGGCACCGCAGTCGTGGCCGATATGGATGACCCGAAAGCCGATGAGCTGCTGTTTTCGGCCAACTTCGCCTGCCCGATCTGCGGCTATAGCATGCGTGAGCTGGAACCCCGGCTGTTTTCCTTCAATAACCCGGCCGGTGCCTGCCCGACCTGCGACGGTCTGGGCGTACAACAGTTCTTCGACCCCGATCGCGTGGTGCAGAACCCGGAACTGTCGCTGGCTGGCGGCGCGATCCGTGGCTGGGATCGCCGTAACTTCTACTATTTCCAGATGCTGCGTTCGCTGGCGGAGCATTATCAGTTCGACGTGGAAGCGCCGTTCAATACCCTGAGCGCCGAGGTGCAGAAAGCGGTGCTTGGCGGCTCAGGCAAAGAATCGATCGAATTCAAATACATCAACGACCGCGGCGACACTACCGTGCGCCGGCATCCGTTCGAAGGCGTGCTACATAATATGGAACGCCGCTACAAGGAAACCGAGTCCAGCGCGGTGCGTGAAGAACTGGCGAAGTTCATCAGCAACCGTCCGTGCGCCTCGTGCAGCGGTACCCGCCTGCGTGAAGAAGCCCGCAACGTGTTCGTCGAAGACACCACGTTGCCGGAGATCTCCGAGCTGAGCATTGGTCATGCGATGGATTTCTTCCAGAACATGAAGCTGAGCGGCCAACGCGCCAAAATTGCCGAAAAGGTGCTGAAGGAAATCGGCGATCGCCTGAAATTCCTGGTCAACGTCGGCTTGAATTATCTATCCCTGTCACGCTCGGCCGAAACCCTGTCAGGCGGCGAAGCCCAGCGCATTCGTCTGGCCAGCCAGATTGGCGCCGGGCTGGTGGGCGTGATGTACGTGCTGGACGAACCGTCGATCGGTTTGCACCAGCGCGATAACGAACGGCTGCTGGAAACGCTGATCCATCTGCGCAATCTCGGCAACACGGTGATCGTGGTTGAGCATGACGAAGACGCAATCCGCGCCGCCGATCATGTGATCGACATCGGCCCCGGTGCCGGCGTACACGGCGGTCAGGTGGTGGCGGAAGGCACCGTCGACGACATCATGGCGCAGCCGGAGTCGCTTACCGGCCAGTTCCTCAGCGGCAAGCGCGAAATTGCCATCCCGCAACAGCGCGTGCCAGCCGATCCGGCCAAGGTGCTGAAACTGAGCGGTGCACGCGGCAACAACCTGAAAGACGTGACGCTGACGCTGCCGGTGGGACTGTTCACCTGTATTACCGGCGTATCCGGTTCGGGTAAGTCGACGCTGATCAACGACACGCTGTTCCCGATCGCCCAACGCCAGTTGAATGGCGCGACCATTGCCGAACCGGCGCCTTACCGCGACGTCAGCGGTCTGGAGCATTTCGACAAGGTGATCGACATCGATCAAAGTCCGATCGGCCGAACCCCGCGCTCCAACCCGGCGACCTACACCGGTATTTTTACCCCGGTGCGCGAGCTGTTCGCCGGCGTGCCGGAATCGCGCAGCCGCGGCTATAACCCTGGCCGTTTCAGCTTTAATGTCAAGGGCGGGCGCTGCGAAGCCTGTCAGGGCGACGGCGTGATCAAGGTGGAAATGCACTTCCTGCCGGATATCTACGTGCCGTGCGATCAGTGCAAAGGCAAACGCTATAACCGCGAAACGCTGGAGATCAAATACAAAGGCAAAAGCATCCACGAAGTGCTGGAAATGACCATCGAAGAAGCGCGTGACTTCTTCGACGCGGTGCCGGCGCTGGCGCGCAAGCTGCAAACCCTGATGGACGTCGGCCTGTCTTACATTCGTCTCGGCCAGTCGGCCACCACGCTGTCCGGTGGCGAAGCGCAGCGCGTCAAGCTGGCACGTGAACTGTCGAAACGCGGCACCGGCCAGACGCTGTATATTCTCGATGAACCGACCACCGGGCTGCATTTCGCCGATATCCAGCAACTGCTGGCGGTACTGCACCAATTGCGCGATCAGGGCAACACCATCGTGGTGATTGAGCACAACCTCGACGTGATAAAAACCGCGGACTGGATTGTCGACCTGGGACCAGAAGGCGGTAGCGGCGGCGGCGAGATCCTGGTGTCCGGCACGCCAGACACCGTGGCCAAATGCAAGGCATCGCACACCGCACGCTTCTTGCAGCCGTTGCTGGCCAAGAAATAATCACTCCGGGCACCCTGGCGGTGCCCGCATTTTTCCGCTACAGCATTTTCAGGATGCGCGCCGGATTGCCGCCCACCACCGCATTGTCCGGCACGTCTTTGGTCACCACCGCACCGGATGCCACCACCACGTTATCGCCCAGCGTTACGCCGGGATTGATCACCGCTCGCCCGCCGATCCACACGTTGTGGCCAATGGTCACCGGCTTGCCGAATTCGTCGCCGCCGACTCGGGTCGCCGCGTCCAGCGGATGGGTTGCGGTATAGATGTGTACCCCTGGGGCCAGCATGCAGTTATCGCCGATGCGCACTTCGCACACGTCGAGTATGACGCAGTCGAAATTGGCGTAAAAATTCTTGCCCAGATAGATATTATAACCGTAGTCACAGCGGAAACTGGGTTCGATGGTGCCACCCTGGTATTGACCCAGCAGCGTCGACAGCCATTGCTTGCGCAGCGCACCCTCGTCAGGTGACGAATGGTTATAATGGTGGATCAACTGACGCGCGCGTTTACGCTCGCTGCGTAGCAGTTCGTCCCCGGCATCATACAGCTCGCCGGCGATCATCTTGCGTTTCTCTTCACTCATGGCCATGGGCAGCATCCTTTTCTGGCAAAAAAGTATCAGGCGGACAGCCTAATGGTTTCCGCCGCACAATAAAAAGGGAACGTTCCCATCTCGCGACGACGATCACAACATGCGAACATTGGGTATTGAGTGAGAGGCAGAGCGTCAACGCCTGCCGTAGCAGTCAGGCACGCAGTTCCTGTCGTACCTGGTCGGACAGCCCTTCCAGCGCCAACTGGTAAGAACCGTCGATCAACGTGTAGAACTGGGAATCCGGCAGCTTGCCGTCAAGGAACACCGCATTCCAATGCGCTTTGTTCAAATGTTCGCACGGGACAATTTCAGGGTGTTTTTCACGCAGGCTTTCGGCCTGCTCGGGGCTGGACTTGACCGCCAGCGCCGGACGACCATCGAGATCCAGTACCATGGCGAACATCACCTCGCCCACTTTGACCTGACTGGCCTGCCACTGGTTCCGATCGCTCTGTTCCGCGCCCGGCTTGGCCATGCAGTATTGCAGTAATGCCGACTGATTCATTGAGTTACTCCCCCTGTAAGGTGGCCACAATACGGCGTGAACCGCCGTCAATGCGGTGCTCTCCCAGCCAAATTCCCTGCCATGTGCCCAACATCAGTCGCCCATGGCTGACCGGTAGCGACAACGACACGCCCAGCAACGAGGATTTGATGTGCGCCGGCATATCGTCCGGCCCTTCATAGTCATGCTGATAAGGCGCACTTTCCGGCACCTGCCGCAGAAAATGCTGCTCCATATCGGATCGCACCGTGGGATCGCAATTCTCGTTAAGCGTCAGCGAGGCAGAGGTATGCTGCAACAACAGGTGCAGCAGGCCAGTTTGCAGACGGTGCAAATCGGTTAGCTGATCGGTAATTTCTTCAGTAACCAGGTGGAAACCACGCGCTTTTGCGCTGAGGATAAGCGTTTGCTGATGCCACATACGTGAGCGCCCCTCATTGAGTATATTCTTTATCCGGTTGGCGGCAACTCGAGCGACAAACCGACAACAAAAAGGGGCGATAATCGCATCGCCCCGATAACCTGAACGTGGTTTTACCCTAACAGCAATTACTGCACCGCCGCAAATGCCTCGGCGACCTGCTGCACATTGCGGTGGTTCAAACCGGCGACGCACATGCGGCCGCTGTGAATCAGGTATACGCCAAACTCCTCGCGCAGCCGATCAACCTGCGCCGCGCTAAAACCGGTGTAGCTGAACATGCCGCGCTGCTTGAGCAGGTAGTCGAAATTACGCTGCGGCAACGCGATTTTCAGCGCAGCCACCAGCGTGTGGCGCATCTCGAGGATGCGGGTGCGCATGGTTTCTACCTCGTCCAGCCATTGCTGCTTCAGCTGCGCGTCGTTCAGTACTTTGGCCACCACCTGCGCACCGAAGTTCGGCGGGCTGGAGTAGTTGCGGCGCACCGTTGCTTTCAACTGCCCCAACACCCGCTCGGCCGCCTCGCTGCTTTCGCACACCACGGAAAGCCCACCTACCCGCTCGCCGTACAACGAGAAAATTTTCGAGAACGAATTACTGACCAGGCACGGCAGACCGGCGGCGGCAATCGCACGAATGGCGTAGGCATCCTGTTCCATACCGTCGCCAAAGCCCTGATAGGCAATATCGAGGAACGGGATCAGCTCACGTTCGGCCAGCACCTTCACTACCTCGTCCCACTGCTCATTGCCCAGATCGGAACCGGTCGGGTTATGGCAGCAGGGATGCAGCAGCACAATGCTCCTGGCCGGCAACTGTTGCAGCGTCGTCAGCATGGCGTCGAACTTCACGCCCAGGCTATCGCCGTCAAAGTACGGATAGGTATTCACCTTGAAACCGGCACCGCTGAAGATGGCGACGTGGTTTTCCCAGGTCGGATCGCTGACCCAGACCTGGGATTCCGGGAAGTAGTCGTGCAGGAAGTCGGCGCCTACCTTCAAGGCGCCAGAGCCACCAACGGTTTGTACCGTGGCGATGCGCTGCTGTTGCAGCATCGGATGCTCGGCACCAAACAGCAACTGCTGAATGGCATGACGGTAAGGTTGCAGCCCTTCCATCGGCAGGTAGACCGAAGCGCTCTGCTCGAGGCTGTTCAACTGCGCCTCTGCGGCGCTAACCGCCCGCAGCTGCGGAATAATACCCTGCTCGTTGTAATAAAGGCCGATGCTCAGGTTGACCTTGTGCGCACGCGGATCTTTTTTGAATTTTTCCATCAGCGACAGGATCGGGTCACCGGCATAGGCATCAACATTCTGGAACACAGGTGTTCTCCTTGATTTTGTTATGTGGGGTACGGCAAGCCTATCTACTATAGACGCATTCAACGGGGAAACGCCCGCCTCGCGCGCGCTGCTGCTCGCCGTGTCAGTCTGGCAACTTTTCTTAACGCGCAACCGGCAACAGGCCATTTTCCTTGATGCGGTTCAGCACCACGGCGGTTTTGATATGCGCCACGCTTTGGTGGCTCGACAGCGTCTGGCTGATAAAGTCGCTAAGCGCCGGCAGATCCGCCACCGCGACTTTCAGCAGATAATCCGCGTCACCGGTGGTTTTATAAGCGTCAATGATCGCGTCCACCTCCTCCAGCATCTGGTGAAAGCTGTCGATATGCTGCTGGGCATGGGTCACCAGACTGACTTCGATCAGCCCCACCAGCCCAAGGCCCACCGCCTCCGGCGCCAATCGCGCGTGGTAGCCGCGGATCAACTGCGCCTGTTCCAGACTGATGCGCCGCCGCGAACACTGGGAGGCGGAAAGCCCCACCAGGTCGCTCAGCTCCTGGTTGGTCAAGCGGCCGTTGGCCTGTAACAGCGTCAGGATTTTCATATCAAAATCGTCAATGTTGTACATAGCCACCTGTAAACTGTGTTAAGAAATGTTGACGCTACAGACTATCAGCTTTTTTGCCGTTGTTATGGTGATCTGTAGCGAAAGCGCCGAAATTTGCGATTTACTGCAAATGATTTCGAGGAGATGAAATGCGCCACAGAACGATCGTATGTCCTGTTATACAGAATGACGGCGAGTTTCTGCTGTGTAAAATGGCTGCCGATCGCGGGGTTTTCCCCGGACAATGGGCGCTGCCTGGTGGCGGAATGGAACCCGGTGAAACGATGGAGAGCGCGCTAAGGCGCGAGATCAGGGAGGAATTAGGCGAGCAACTGCAGATCGCCGAGATTAAGCCGTGGGCGTTTCGTGATGATATCCGCACAAAAACCTATCCGGATGGCACTAGCGAAGAAATTTACATGATTTATCTTATCTTTGACTGTGTCAGTGCCAATCGTACGATTACCTTCAATCAAGAGTTTCAGGAAATCATCTGGCTACCGCCGGCGGCGATAAAGAATCTCGACTTAAACGAGGCGACGCGGGTCACCTTTCGCCAGAAAGGGGTGATTTAAAGCGACTGACGCCCTCCAGCATCGGGCAACGCACCTGTCTCTCAGGTTGTGCTGCCCTCACTCTGTCGACGCTGCGCACGGCGCAGAATCTCCTTGTGAGGCTTCCTGCTCCCCCCCTGCACACCCGTCTTTAACGCATCGATCCGCTGCAGAGCAGCCAGCAAATTGACACATAAGCATTTATCTGCGACATAAAAAACGGGTAATTTAACCCGACCAACAACAAAAATTGCCATCCGGCGTATGCAAACCTCTATTGATACCAAGGGAAACGATGAATAAATTACTGCCTCTTGCCTTGCTGATCGCTGCCGGCAGCGCCAGCGCCCAATCTCACCTGGATAAGGTTAGCCAACAGAAAAAACTCGAAGTGTGCACCACCGGCGACTACAAGCCGTACACCTTCCTGACGCAGGAAGGCAATTACGAGGGGATCGATATCGCTATGGCGCAGTCGCTGGCGAAAAGCCTGGGTGCGGAAGTGAAATGGGTGAAAACCAGTTGGAAAACCCTGATGCAGGATTTCAACGCCGGTAAATGCGATATCGCCATGGGCGGTATTTCCGTCACCCTGGAGCGGCAAAAACAGGCGTTCTTCGCTGACAAGCTGGATACCGACGGCAAGATCCCGCTGGTGCGCTGCACCGACGTGAAGAAATACCGCACTATCGCACAGATTAACAAACCGTCGGTGCGCGTGATAGAACCGGCTGGCGGCACCAATGAAGCCTTTGTCCGCGCTCACTTGCCAAAGGTCAACCTGACCCTGTCGCATGACAATATGGCGATTTTCCAGCAGTTGGTCGATCGCAAGGCGGACGTGATGATTACCGACGCGTCAGAAGCGCTGTATCAGCAAAAACGCTATCCGAAACTGTGCGCGGTGAACCCGAAAAAACCCATGCAGTACGGCGAAAAAGCCTACATGCTGCCGCGTGACGATCTGAGCTGGAAACTGTATGTCGACCAATGGTTGCATCTGGCGAAGGCCACCGGTGAATATCAGACGATTATCGACAGCTGGCTGGCCGTGAAGAAGTGATCGACATTCCCCGGTCCGGTCATAAACTGCCGGGCCAGGGAACGGAGCCATCATTCGCCGATATATTCCATTGCCACCCGTTGGGTCAGTTTGGTGATCAGCTCGTAGGCACCGATGCCGGTCACCTCGGCTATGCGTTCCACCGGCAGCGGCGCACCCCATAGCACCACCTCATCACCGACCCGATCGCTGGCGTCCGGTCCGAGATCGACCGAAATCATGTCCATGGAAACCCGGCCGACAATCGGCACCTCGCGTCCGTTAAGCCATATCGGCGTACCGGTTGGCGCACTGCGCGGGTAGCCATCGCCGTAGCCCATCGCCACCACCCCCAGGCGCGTATCCCGTGGGCTGACCCAGGTGCCGCCATAGCCCACCGCTTCACCGGCTTTATGTTCGCGAACCGCAATCAGGCATGACTTCAGCGTCATCGCCGGTTGCAGATCAAACTGCCCGCCGTGGCGCTGTTCAATCGGTGAAACGCCATAGAGAATAATGCCCGGCCGCACCCACTCGTTGTGCGCATCCGGCCACAGCAGCGTACCGCCGGAAGCGGCAATAGAACGCTGCCCCGGTTTGCCGTGGGCGAAGGCGCTAAAACAGGCGATCTGCTGCTGCGTCGCGTCACTGTTCGGCTCGTCGGCGCGGCTGAAGTGGCTCATGATATTCACCGGCTGCGCCACGTTGCGGCAGGCGCACAGGCGCTGGTAAAACGCCTCTGCCTGTTCAGGCCGCACTCCCAGACGGTGCATGCCGGTGTCGATCTTCATCCATACCGGCACCGGCCGCGCCAGCTCGGCCTGCTCCAGCGCCTCGAGCTGTTCAATGCTGTGTACTGCGGTTTCAATGTTGTTGGCGACCAGAACCGGCAGATCCTCGGCGGCAAAGAAGCCTTCCAGCAGTAAAATCGGTTTGACGATACCGCCGGAACGCAGCATCAGCGCCTCGCCGATGCGCGCCACGCCGTAGCAGTCGGCATCTTGCAAGGTGTGGGCCGTTTCCAGCAGGCCATGCCCATAAGCGTTTGCTTTCACTACCGCGATCAGGCGGCTTTGTGGCGCCTGACGGCGTACCTGTTGCAGGTTGTGTCGCAGAGCGCGGCGGTCGATTACAGCGGTTGCCGCTTTCATTTCAATTCCTTAATAAGACCAATGCCAAGAAGCGTGGGGTTGCGCGGCGTGAACTCGCAGCGCACCCACTGGAACCATAGAGAGGCTGGGCGACGGAGGTACGCTGACTGGAAATAATACCGCCAGTCGCTCAGACCGGGTTATTCGTCATCATATTGCGGGCCGGCGTAATTGTCGAAACGCGACCATTGGCCGTTAAAGGTCAAGCGTACCGTACCGATCGGGCCGTTACGCTGCTTGCCGAGAATGATTTCCGCCACGCCCTTCAGGTCGCTGTTCTCGTGATAGACCTCGTCACGATAGATAAACATGATCAAGTCGGCATCCTGCTCAATCGAGCCAGACTCACGCAGGTCGGAGTTGACCGGGCGTTTGTCGGCGCGCTGTTCCAGTGAGCGGTTCAACTGCGACAGCGCCACTACCGGCACCTGCAGTTCTTTCGCCAATGCCTTCAGCGAGCGTGAAATTTCGGCGATTTCCAGCGTACGGTTATCGGATAGCGCAGGCACGCGCATCAATTGCAGGTAGTCGATCATGATCAGGCTAAGGCCGTTATGCTCGCGGAAGATGCGGCGCGCGCGCGAACGCACTTCGGTTGGCGTCAGACCCGAGGAGTCGTCGATGTACATGTTGCGCTTTTCCAGCAGAATGCCCATGGTGCTGGAAATACGCGCCCAATCCTCGTCATCGAGCTGACCGGTACGGATACGCGTCTGGTCAACGCGTGATAGCGAAGCCAGCATACGCATCATGATCTGTTCGCCGGGCATTTCGAGGCTGAAGATCAACACCGGTTTTTCTTGCAGCATCGCGGCGTTTTCACACAGGTTCATGGCAAAGGTGGTTTTGCCCATCGACGGACGCGCCGCCACGATGATCAGATCCGACTTTTGCAGACCCGCGGTTTTCTTGTTCAGATCCTGATAGCCGGTATCCACGCCGGTCACGCCGTCATGCGGCGTTTGGTACAACGATTCGATGCGCGAAACGGTGGCTTCAAGGATCTGGTCGATGCTTTTTGGCCCTTCGTCTTTATTGGCTCGGTTTTCTGCAATCTGGAACACCCGTGATTCCGCCAGATCGAGCAGATCCTCGCTGCTACGCCCTTGCGGATCGTAACCGGCGTCGGCGATCTCGTTCGCTACCGAGATCATTTCACGCACCACCGCGCGCTCACGCACGATATCGGCATAGGCGCTGATGTTGGCGGCGCTAGGGGTATTTTTGGACAGTTCGGCCAGATAGGCAAAACCGCCGACGGAGTCCAGCTCACCCTTCTGCTCCAACGATTCGGACAGGGTGATCAGGTCGATCGGTTTACTCATTTCCAGCAGGCGCTGCATCTCGGTAAAGATCAGGCGGTGCGGACGGCTAAAGAAATCATTGGCGACCACGCGTTCCGCCACGTTGTCCCAGCGCTCGTTATCCAGCATTAAACCGCCCAACACGGACTGCTCCGCCTCCAGCGAATGCGGCGGCATTTTCAGCCCTTCCATCTGGCGATCGCGCGGTGCCTGAGCTTCGTTAGATTTGTTGGTGGGTTTCTTTCCTGCCATAGTGGGGATGCAATACCTGTTATGAAGTGACGACGCGTCAGTATACATAATGATAAATACCAATGTCCTAAAATTAGGGCAAGCGCGGAACACCGTAAACGAGGAGGAGTCATGGCCAAACGCATTCAATTTTCCGCCACCGGCGGGCCAGAAGTGCTGCAATACGTTGATTTCACACCGCTCGATCCAGCTGCCGGCGAGGTGCAGATCGAAAACCGGGCCATCGGCATCAACTATATCGATACCTACGTACGCAGCGGGTTGTATGCCCCAGCCTCGCTGCCAAGCGGGCTGGGAACCGAAGCGGCGGGTGTGGTCACCAAGGTCGGTGCCGGCGTCGATGCGGTGAAACCGGGCGACCGCGTGGTGTATGCGCAGGCGGCGCTCGGCGCCTACAGCGAGGTGCATAACGTGCCGTTGCAAAAGGTGGCGCTGCTGCCGCCCAACCTCAGTTTCGAACAGGGCGCGGCCTCCTTCCTCAAAGGTCTGACGGTACATTACCTACTGCGTCAGACCTATGACGTACAGCCGGGGGAAATCTTTCTGTTTCATGCCGCGGCTGGTGGCGTAGGGCTGATAGCCTGCCAATGGGCCAAAGCGCTGGGAGCCCGACTGATTGGCAGCGTCGGCTCCGACGAAAAGGCCGAACGCGCCAAACAGGCCGGCGCCTGGGCCACCATTAACTACCGTAAGGAAAACATCGCCGAACGCGTGGCAGAACTGACCGACGGCAAAAAAGTGGGCGTGGTGTATGATTCGGTCGGCAAGAATACCTGGCTGGATTCACTTAACAGCTTGAAACGGCGAGGCCTGATGGTCAGCTTCGGCAACGCCTCCGGCCCGGTAACCGGTATCGATCTGGCGGTACTCAACCAGAAAGGTTCGTTGTACGTCACTCGCCCTTCGCTCAACGGCTACATCACCAATCGCGAAGAATTACAGTACGCCAGCAATGAGCTGTTTTCGCTGATTGGCAGCGGCGCGATCAAGGTTGAGGTGCATGATGAGCAGATTTTCGCCCTGGGTGACGCGCAGCGCGCGCACCAGGTCCTCGAGAGCCGCAAAACCAGCGGCTCAAGCCTGCTGATCCCCGGTCGTTAGGCAATAGAAAAGGGCTCCATAAGGAGCCCTTTCTGGTACTGCGTTTTGTAGGGGTAGAGCAGAGTCCGCCCGAGACAGCTGGTCGCTGATGCAACACTGTTATTTTATGACTGGCCTCGTGCGGTGATGAAAACCGGGCATCACTGCTTGGTCGGACATCCTAACAGCCCCTAAAAGCAAAAAAAATGCGAAATGGTCCCTAATTGCGATTAATGCTCCAAGCTGTGATCGCTGCCGCATTCAAACGCCAAGCCGTTACTCAATTTTCATGCTGACAGTTTGATTAATCAGCAGAAAATCAATAACGGCGAATCTGCGGCTTCTGTAGTGAACGGTAGATCCACACCCCCACCACCGCCAGAATCAGCCACGGCAACAGCTTGATCACCATGGCGAACAGGCCGCCAATCAGCATGAAGGCCGCCGCAACCAGCAAGGCAGCAAAGACCCCCAACAGCGAAACGCCGGTGACCAGCAACATCAACACAAAGCCGACAAAAAAGAAAAGTTCCAACATGATTGCTCCTCGGCAAAACGGGTTTCTGCAGGTTGTTTTGACAGAAATAGACTGCGGAGAGTCTTACAAGAAGCATGCCAAGTCGGCAAACGCGCCAAGTTGCTGAAATCGCGTAGGTAGCACGTTGCAGGCCGCAACGTGCTTGGTGAAATACACTAACTTTTAGGGAAATATTTAATCAATTACGCCATTTCGCAATGCGGTTGACGTACCAGGCTCAGCGCCTGCTCGACGACACGCACGTCGGCTCCCGGCTTGTGGGCGTTTTCGCTCAGGTGGCGACGCCATTGGCGCGCCCCCGGAATGCCCTGGAACAAACCAAGAATATGACGGGTGATATGCCCCAGATAGGTGCCGTTGGCCAGTTCGCGTTCAATGTATGGATAGAGCGCTTCGATCGCCGCCACGCTGTCTTGCAATGGTGCCTGCGAACCGAACAGCTCGCGATCCACCTGCAGCAAAATGCCCGGATTCTGGTAGGCCTCGCGCCCCATCATTACGCCATCCAGATGCTGCAAATGCTGCCTGGCTTCGTCCAGCGTTTTAACGCCGCCGTTAATGGCGATGGTCAGCGCAGGAAAATCACGCTTGAGCTGATACACCCGCGGGTAATCCAGCGGTGGCACTTCGCGATTTTGCTTCGGACTCAAACCGGAAAGCCAGGCTTTGCGCGCATGGATGGTGAACATTTCGCATTCGCCGCGGCCAGCAACGGTTTCGATAAAATCGCACAGAAAGGCGTAGCTGTCCTGCTCGTCAATGCCAATCCGCGTTTTCACCGTGACCGGAATCGACACCACGTCGCGCATTGCCTTGATGCAATCCGCCACTAACGTTGCCTGCCCCATCAGGCAGGCGCCGAACATGCCATTCTGCACCCGATCGGACGGGCAACCGACGTTAAGGTTGATTTCGTCATAGCCGCGCTGCTCCGCCAGTTTGGCGCAGTGCGCCAGCGCCGCCGGATCGCTGCCGCCCAGTTGCAATGCGATCGGGTGCTCTTCTTCGCTGTACGCCAGATAATCGCCTTTGCCATGCACGATCGCGCCGGTAGTCACCATTTCGGTGTACAGCAGCGTTTCCTTGCTCAGCAGGCGGTGAAAATAGCGGCAATGACGATCGGTCCAGTCAAGCATCGGCGCGATGGAGAAGCGGCAGAGCGGGTAATTTCGCTTATCATCAGGTGTAGCGCCCGCCGAGCCTGCTTCTTGTTTGGGTTTATTTAGGTGCATACAGTAACCAAATAGTATATTTTCTCTTTGTCAGCACCCCATGGAGCACCCCATTTTCATGGTGACCCGGAAACCGACAAAGGGATCGAGATGGCATACTATAGCATAGAAAAACGACAGCGCGCCGATGGCACAACGCGCTACCGCTGCACGGTTGGCGTCAAGCAAGGCGGTAAATACATCTATCGGGAAAGTAAAACATTTGGGCGCCACCAGCTTGCTAAAACGTGGGGTGCTAACCGGGTGACCCAAATAGAAACCGATGGGGTGCCAGGTACTGGACTGTCAAACGACATAACGGTCGGCGGCCTACTCAATAAATACATCAACGACCCTGCCCTGGGTGGCAAAGCTGGCAGGACAAAAACCTACGTCCTTAATATGCTTGTCGATTGTGATATAGCCTCTATAAAGCTGGCAGACCTGCAGGATCACCACATCATAGACCATTGCCGCGATCGAGCAGCTGCAGGTGCTGGCCCAGCAACAGTAGCCCACGATTTAAGCTACCTATCATCCGTACTATCCAGCGCAAAACCGATCTACGGCATCGACTACACCCGCAATCCAGCTCTTGAAGCCAGACCGCTGGCGTTAAATATGGGGCTCATTGGTAAGTCAAAAAGGAGAAACCGCAGGCCCGCCAGCAACGAATTAGATCAGTTGTTGGAAGGATTGCGCGAACGAGCAGCCAAGAGGCAAGCGATCATCCCCTACGTAGACTTGCTGAATTTCTCAATCCTTTCTTGTATGAGGATCGGCGAGGTGTGCCGTATTCGATGGGAGGACATAGACGAAAAGCAAAAAGCAGTGATGGTGAGAGACAGGAAAGATCCGAGGAAAAAAGTCGGCAACCATATGATGGTGCCTTTGCTCGGTGATGCTTGGGAGATAGTGCAACGCCAGCCTAAAACCGGCGAACTGGTATTCCCATACAACTCTAAGTCCGTCAGTTCTGGATTCCAGCGAGTACGGGATCAGTTAGGGATACATGACTTACGCTATCACGATATGCGTAGGGAGGCAGCCAGTCGGCTGTTTGAGGCGGGATTTAGCATAGAGGAAGTTGCTCAGGTCACTGGCCACCGCAATCTTAATATTCTATGGCAGGTGTACACCGAGCTCTACCCGAAATCGCTACACGAAAAATTCGAGCAGTTGCAGAAATCGAAGTTGACCACAAAATAATTAACCTGTACAAATAAACAGTACGTTATCTATCGGGCCAGCGACATGAAACCTCAAGACGAAATCGGCGGTATGCGCGAATTAACCACATTCCAGATGGACCATAGCGCCAAGGGTAGCCTCATTATTCTAAGGTCATCATTTGTAGATACCCTTACATATCTTGGCGTTGAAAACGCGCCTCGTTATGCTGACCAAGACGTAATGATCAAGCTCAGCGTAGCCAAGAGACTTATGCACGAACTGCAAAAACGTATCGATTACATCGAATCTGGCATTGAAGAATCCGTAGACCACCCAATCATCATGTGAGGCGTGTATGATTTACGTTGAAGTGACTATCGATCGCAAAAAGACGCTACCTAAAGGCGCAGCCTCGGCGCTGGCTATCGAGTTGAACAAACGACTACAACGCAAATTCTCTGATATCGAGGCCACAGTTCGCCCGGCTGGTATGGATGGCTTATCAGTCCGAAACGGCACGCCGGCGGACAGAGAGGATATCGAGGAAATTTTGCAGGAAACGTGGGAAAGTGCGGATGACTGGTTTCAGCCATAAAATGGCGCTGCCCCTGCCGATATTCAACCCATACGAACATTACGAGGCCGACATTGGGAATGCAGATTTTAGCCACCAACCATAATCACCACCACAGTGGAAATTACGCATCTTCTTGTTTATATTTACTGATACAGTTATCGGATGATAGATATTAAGATTCGTCAATGTTAAAGATAATAATCAAACAAGAATTCTTGCAACCAAATGATTTCAAAAAGGAATGTGTATGAAAGCAAGTAAGCTTGATAAAAACTCTCATCATTTTAACATGAGTAGTATGCCCCCCCCCAGCAAACCCAACAGCAGCAGATTGCTGGAATCATTTCAAAAATCGTATCAGCCCCACACACATCACTCGAACGATTAAAAACAGGGCAAGTAGCAGCAAAAGCTAACCGCGTCTTGGGCCCAGATGCACTGTTGACGCGCCTGACATTAGACTACTTACATAACTCCGAAAACTACCATTCAACATCGCAGGATAAAATAAATAAAACCATAGTCCAAGATATACTTAGAATCCAAGGGGCAGTATTATCTGTTAGTGATGACGATTTAACCACTAGGGGTAAGTCAGGAGAAATAATAACAACAAAAATAACCAAGCCAAAGCTATTACGCTAAAAAATGGCCCATTAGCAGCTTCCACCATTCACTGGTAATCTTGCAGACATCATCGTTAACCACGTTTATAAATGGAAAAACCATAATCAATAGACACAAACTGCAACATTTAATGAGCCAATAAGACTTGGTTATATGAAATATCAATAGAGAGGATAATAGCATGCCAAATAAGTTACTAACGATGACCGATAAAAAATCACACACCAATATCAACAGGAAGGAGTCTGATGATGAAGCTTTTGAGCAACCCCCCTTAACTAAACCAAGCGTCAAGATAGATAATATTTTAAAAACAAAATACGCCCTGGCACAAAAAACTGATATAGACTCTGGTGAGCCCACTCAACAGAAAAAACAACAACAAAAAACACAATCAATGTCGCATGAAGAAAAGATGCAATATATTCATGATAACTTCCAGCACGAAATGGCTGGAAATATAATTAGCTCTTACGGGGTTAATTCTGATTCCGTATTCACAAACAAGTACCAATCGAAGACTTGGGAGTTTAGGAATAATGAGAGAGATCCTGCCGAACCCATCTATATGAGTGATATTGTTGTATATCAATACGATAGGGTTTCCAAAGCATGTCATTTTAATGGTATGCCGGATACAATAATTCGTGACAGCGTGACTAACGAGAACACTCTTGCTTTAACAGAAGGATTGCGTGGACAGGAGTTGTATGATGTTTTTTTCAAATTCACAGCCAATGGAAAATCAACCAAGCGAATTATTGACGCATTTAATTTAAAGGCCATATCTGTTGAGCGTGATGACGACGACTTCATCATTACCGTTTCCCATTCCTGAGGGAAGCACTAGCCATAAAAGAGCTGCCCCATACCGATCCCAACCATGCTAAACCCCAGGATACTAGCGACGGGGCAGCAGATTTCACTTCGAGCAATATTTCACTTGTGGCTTTTAGGTCAGCAGCACACTATAGCGCTCCCAGGCCTCCAGCCTGCCTTTCTCCTTGTCGCTGGCCATACCGAGACGCACAGCCCTGGACAGCGGCGCGATTATCGCCTCCGCCTCCTTCATCAGCGCCTGTTTTTTCTGCTCCGCCCTCTTTTGCTGCTCCTCTGTCGTATAGACCCGTGGCACGATGCGCTTACCGTTGTATTGCCAGTCACCCCCCCCCTCAGCGGCAGGCTGAACCCCTTCGGGATTTGCTCCGTCGGGATTTCAGCCACAGAGGCGCCAACGGGCCACAGCGTACTGGCATCATCGCTGGCCTGAACAACGACCCCGCTCCCGCCATACACCACTTTCAGCATGTTACGCCCAAAGTTTTTTTGCAACACATACCCGTCCTGCCGACGATCGGCAATATGATGTAGAACTTTGCCAATCTGCTGGCCTAACCAACGACTCCCGTTTGGGTTCTGGTGGCCGCCTGGCTTAGACGGAACAAACGCTTCTGGGCCAGTTGTGGAGCTTGATGGCGCAAGATGAACTACTGCCGATGATGTCTTGACCGCTGTCAGCATAATGGTTACACCGGAGCGCGGATCGCCATTTGGACCAATCAATTTACCGCTGATTAATACAGCCATATTTTCTCCAGGCATAAAAAAACCCGCTCAAGGGCGGGTCATCTAAATTAATCTTATTTTTTGTCAGGCATTTCTAATCGAAAGTCGATCCACCGTTCGACAGGAATATCCATCGGTGCGCCGGCCACAATCATTGCGCTATCGATATCAAACCGACGCTGGCTCACAGTCACAGTGATTGTGCCGTCTGGTGCCGTGTCCGTGGCCACAAAGCAAAGACGGTTGCCGTTGACGTCCTGCGGCACTTCAATAGTCCAGCCCTCGTTAGCCAACCCCAGAGAGCCGGTAATGCGATAAACACCGGTTGAGATACGTTCAGCCTGTACGCCAGTCGCTTCATCATTGACGGCGACGCTGCCGGCCAACGTAAATCCATCGAGATAATCAGCGGACATGTCTGCCGGTGAGCCAGCCAACCGGGCGATCGGAGAGGCTTTTTTGATAAACCCGTTTCCGTCCACTGTCGTGTTTCGTGAATTCCAGAGCGTGACTGACTGACGCCAGCCGCCGGTTAAATTCCCCGTCAGAATTTTAATGTTGCCAGAGTCCCAGCCAGCACAGAAAAGCGCAAACGTATCCCCCGTGCGCCAGAACAGTGCCGGCGAGTTATCAGCAATGTCCCAGGGTGCCGGGATGGCCGCGTTATTGCGCATGGCTATCAGCCCTGTCGTAGCACCGATGTTACCCAGCAACGTATCCTGACTGCTTGTTGAGAATATTTTCGCCCCCAGAAGATAACCCCAGGCCATAATCCCCCCGCTTCACCACGCTATCCGCATCGGCTTTTTTATCCACCTCAGCCGACAAATCATCAACGGTTTTCTGTTCAGCTTTGAGATTTAATGCCGTAGTGAAACTGTTCCATGTCGGGCCGGTGAACTCACTGCCATCTGGGAGGCGTATTGTCGCCTCGCCGGGGGCGCTAAATATCTGCTGCCAGTTCTGTTTATCGTAATTCATGCCGCGCAACGCCTTCGCTGTCTCTGCGGCTAGTTGTGCGGTGATTGCATTAAGCGTCTCACGCGGTACGGCGGACCACGCCGCGCCGGCTTGTGTTGGGCCATCGTAGGCTTTAATCAGTGTGGCTTTGGTGGCACTGTCTACAGACTTGACCGGCAGCGTATAAGTGACACCACCGACCACGCTCACAATCATGTCACCGGCTTTCAGCTCGTTATCGAATGCCGTGCCAGCGCCTGCGACTACCGCTGAATTATTCGTTAACGTTATCGTGCCTGCTGGCATCATATGCTCCTGTTTTGGCAATAAAAAACCTCGCAACGGCGAGGTTATAGAGAGGGTAAATAGAGAGGGTGCCTGCAAACTTTGTCGTTTATCAACCGCCGCCAAAATGTTCTGGATACATATCGATATCGATGCAGTTAATAACGGAGCGGCAGCGGTAGTTCCCGTCAGCATAAACAGCATCTTCTCGCCAGTGCTCCGCCTCCCAAATTCCGGACGTCGAATTATCAGCCGTTGACGATATGCCCCACGTTGACTTTCTCCAGCGAGCGCCGGAATACCAACCAGCCGTACCGGTGATGACTGGGGTAAATCCCACTCGATACGGCAGGCTGTGCGTGTAATCCCCGAATGTATCCGTGAGGATCAGCGGCGGTTGCGCATCAGAAATCGATATGCTGCCGGCCAGATTAACAATCCTGATCCCATACCCGCCCACACGCGCCGCACCCACATTACGAAACGCCAATATCCGCACCCCGTTAGTGTCCCCCACAAAGCTCAGCGTGTTCTGGTTGTACCGGGACATCCCACGGATACAGCTGAAGGTCTGCCCTGGCACAGTTGCACCAACAAAAATAATGTCGCTGGTCTGGATGCCGGGGGATGTCAAAACTACCGATATTCCCGGCAATCACCGTTGCATACGAAAGAACCTGAATGGCACGCGTGGGTATCAGCAAGGGGCTAACCCCGTTCGGGTTAGATATCCTCAAGCCATAGGCATCACCCGTAGCGGCAGGCAATGCGGTCACTATCACGCTGCACCACGGTAAACCGGTGGGCGTTTCGCTATCAGTTGTGTAGTTGATGGGCTGCTCCAGCCACAAGCCATCGGCTGTAATGCTGACATCCCCTCCCCAATCGAAGCGATCCGCCCCGGAATGAATGCCTATTTTTGCCGTGTTCGGGTTAAAGCCTGACCAGTCGATAGGGCAAAATAGGCGCGGGTTGAGCGGGTCGGGCCGTTCAGGCCTGCCAAAATATAACGCAGAACCGTAGGTGACCTGCGTTATATCAATCGGCTTCTTTCCTCCTGCGTTTAATCGGAAACCGTATGTCATCCTAAATACCCCAGCGTTATTCTCTCTGTGCCAACGTCATCGAAAATGCGTATCGCCAGATTATCTATTTTCATACGCCCCTGCCCACTGACCGAACCATTGATCGAAATCCCGCCCGACTTATCAATGCGCCAGCCACGGGCATTATCGGCATAATCATTGGACTGAATATAATTGCCGATTTTTGCGTTATCGATTGTGCCGTCTTTGATAAAAGCACTGTCAATAAATACCTGCCCATCAATAACGGCAAACGGTGAGTATTGGTGATCCCCGCTACCGCTCATTAACACGAACTGATTGGCATTGAATCCTACGCGCGTCACCACCGGCTTTCCGGCCTCGGCAAGCACAGCGATCGACATTCCCGCATTGTAGAACACGCCATTCACCCGCACGCCGGCTTTCAACGTATGAATGGCTGTCGCGCCGTCGGCATCAACTGTTGCCGTCAGTTTGTCTTCCAAAACCGCAACCATATCGCCAATCTGTGCCTGCACCTGCGTAGACATTTCAGCCAGTGCATTATCGACCTGAGCGATTGTGGTTTTCACGACAAGAATATCAGCACGCACCTCACCGTATTGCGCCCACTGATGATCGACGGTTGCATTGTTGGCCAGCGCATTCTGAATGATGGCTTCAATGTTGGTATCGATGTCACCCGTAAGGCGCTCGCCGTCCTTATCCGTCAGGAAGCCATCGCCGATCCCCTCCAGGTAATCCCCGGCATTCGCATTTGCCTGTCCCTGCACCCACTCAATCCAGTCGCCCTGGTTGCCTGTCTTGTCTTGTAGACGGGCACGGAACCAAAACACTTGTCCTGCTTTTAGCCCCGTCATTATGTAGCTGCGTTGCGGATAAGGGACATCAGCAAGCAATAAAGCATCCTGCCCATCTTGCGATATAGCGTATTGGATTTCGGTTTTCAGCGTGTCTTCTGCGCCGGCCGGGAATCCCCAATCAAGCTGAATGCCCCACAACAACGGCGAGGCAGTAAACCCGACAGGCTTCGGCGGCTTACCCTCCTTCCCTTTCAGTACGGTTTCAGGGGCGTTTGCCCATACGCTGGAAATCTCCGCCGCGTTAATGGCACGTACACGAGCCTGATATCGACCGGCATAAATCCCAGGCACCTCAAAGCCCTGCGTTGACGTTCTGGCCGCCGGTATCCAGTTGCCATTATCACGCCGCCACTCCGCCTCATAGGCAATGGCACTTTCTGCCGGCTCCCAGACAACACGCAGCGTGGTGATGGCGATCCCCTGATCCACCGAAAAAAAACTGCTAATAGCAACATTCTTTGGCGGCGGTTGCACGCCCGGCGGAATAACACTGATTGGTGGGTCTTCGATACGTGCTCCAGTATCAATTTTCGCGTATTTATTCGGGTCATGTTCTACGGCGGTAATATCGAACGATGCTCCATCATCGCTTTCTTTAATACCTGTTACGCGGTACTGCTGCAGCGCCAAGTCAGAAGCATCAACCGCCCACACAGCCTCGGCAACTGGCGTCTCAGAATACGCAGTGGTAACAGTTACGGTTTTACCCGATACCGCCGCAATCGTTCGCCCCTCCGCTTTCCCGCTCGGCAGGTTCAAAATCAAACGTTCGCCAACAGCTGCTGAGGCGACGCGGTCAAGCATGATATTGCGACCATCTACGGAGCTGATACGACCACCGAGTGAGCGCCCTGCAAGCATTTCATCCGCAACTGCGATAATCCAACCAGGGAGCGGCACTTTACCATCAAGCCCCACGGTAAATGACACCAGACGATCTTTGTCGTTGGTATGAAGCAACCATTTCCCACGGCGGATACCTTCAGACTTTCGAATACATCCAATAGCGGTCAGATCGGCCTGTTTGATGCCATAGCGGCGGATCAGTGATTGTTCTGCTACTGGCTCTATCGCATCTTGATAACCGTTTGCCGGGTCGCTCCAGCTCACCATACAGGTGCTGTAATGCGTTTTCTCGCTGGCGCTGGCATAGGTAAACTTGCCATCTTTCACGTTGGCACGGGTGAAGATGTATTTAACATCTGCGGGCATGTCAGCATGGGCATTCATACCGTTATTTGCCCAAAAGGTAGAGCCGCGATAAATGGACGCAATGTCACGTAATACATTCCAGGCATCCTCTTGTGACTGGATATAAACATCACAAAGAAAACGTGGCTCTTTCCCATCACCGCCCCGGCCATCAGGCACTAACTGATCGCAGTACTGCCCGATCTGATACAAGTCCCATTTTGTCAGCGACAGATTTTCCGCCTTAACCCGAGTTCCGATCGAGAATCGATCATTTATCATCAGGTCATACGTTATCCATGCGGGATTGTTCGTCCATGCCGTTTTAAATGTCCCGTCCCACACCCCGGTATATTCCCGTGTCTCCGGGTTGTAATTCGATGGCACGCGGATAACTCTGCCTTTTGGCTCACAGGAAACTTGCGGGATATTAGGAAACTGTTTCGCATCGAACTGGATAAACAGCAGCGCTGTTTCCGGGTAACGTAACTTGGCGTCGATCGTCTCCGTAATGGCTTCGACAACCATTTTATCGGCAACCCGGTTACTGGTGCTGTTTGGTGTCAGGCGACGGACACGCACTTGCCACCCTGTTGTGGTCACCGGCAGATCGATGCGGTGACTGCGCTCATATTTGGTCGTCGTTTTGCCATCAACAGCCGTGCGCAACACCTCTTGATAAGCGCCACCATCAGTGGCAACGTCAATTGCATACTCGATGCGGTACCCGACTACATCCCCGTTATCTTGCTGCTGCTGCAACTGGGCCCAAGAAAAGCGAAGCCGTACTGCTGAAAGTTGTGTATTCGTCACCGAGCGAACCCAATCTCTATCGCTGGTTAGTTCGGTGCTGACAGTAATTTCATTCTCTACGTCCGGCATGCCGGGAATATAATCCTGATGCGGCGTACCAGGTCGAAACTCCCAGCGAACGCCGGGGAAGTTTTCGTTCCCATCGGCGGAAAGAATTGGCGTGCCGTCGAGGAAAATTCGTGTTCCATCGAGAGAACCGCCAAGCTCGCCCTCACCTAGCGCCAGAAGTATTTTTGCGTAGGAGGTGGACTGCAAAGAATCAGGTGATTCTGTCGGGGTGCTCGGGCTGCTACTGCCCCCTTTGCGGCCTTCAATAACGTGCATTCTTTTCTCCAGGCGTAAAAAAACCCGCCGGAGCGGGTTCTGTTAATCAGCGTGCTTATTACTGCTGGTCTTCTGCGTAGATGCCAGCGGAGATGATAGCGCCACCTATACGACGCTTCCCATATAGGATTGGTACTGGATTACCCTGAGCAATGGTGTTTACTGGGCCACCAAAGGCGTAGGACGGTTTGTTATCTGGGTCCTGCCGCGATGCGAGCCCACCCTGCATAGGGGAAAGCATTTGAATCACACCACCAAGCATCATTGCCCCGCCAGCCCATGCCAACTGAGCACCAAAGGCTGACATTGTCCCTGCGCTGAAATAGCTGATTGCAACACCAACAACTACCATCACAGCCCCTAAAATGGTTTGAAATACCCCAGCTTTTTTGCTGCCAATGACAACTGGTGCGATTCTAATATCCGCTCCGTTGGAGTTTAAAAACAAATCTTCTTTTACGAGATTCCGCTTCCCTTCGAATACCGCATATGTGAGGCCTTGTTCTTTACTTTTAAGTAAAAACTGTTGAAACCCTGGGATAATAGTTGATAAAGCTTTTATTGCCTCAACGGGGCTATCCACGGCAATACGGTGCTCACGACCGAACCTGGCACCCAGCACACCATACAATCGGATGGTTTTAATTTCCGGAATTAAAATAGGCATACGCATATCCAATAAAAAACCACCTTTCGGTGGTTTATTTTCAATTTAATGGGAGTGGCTTCACATCAAGATTTCCACTTGGGTCGGAGAATAACCTAACTGCTTTCGTTTGACTCTGTTTCAAATTTATATCCCTACCAACAGGAACCTCGTCTGCAATACAAACCTTTCCCTCGCCTTTCATCGCAATATTGTGTTCACCTGCAGGGAGGTAAAAATTCACTCGCTCTCCTGGATTGAGGCTTGCGGAACGCTCACCGTCAACATATACGCCAAAATAACAACCGCCACCTAAAAAGCCGTTATCCCTGACTACAATTAGTTGTGCGCTATTTACTTGTGGAGATTGATATTTAAAAACTCTTTCCTTTGGGGCTAATTTTGCCTGGTTTGGCAAAACGGCTTGAGTCGCACAACCTGATAGAGTCGCTATTGCTACAGTCACAAACACTATTTTTTTCATTGTGATATCCCTTTGCTGAATATCACAACATCATAGCAGCAGATCAGCCTTTGTAACGTAAAACGGTGATTGTCCTTTCTGACCAGTACCCGCCATAAGGAACGCGCGTACTGAGCTGTCCATACATGTGATGCACCATTACCCCATCGCCCAAGTATACGCCTGCGTGATTCGGCTCCGGAGCCTGAACTTGCATAACGATTACGTCGCCGACCTGTAGCTCGCCCGAAGCCGGTACGAAGCCAGCCTCGGCGTAGAGTTTCATATAGAGGTTTTCCCCTCTATCCCACCAGCCATCTGTCCGTTTAAAATTCGGCAGCGTGATGCCACGCTCAAGCTGATACCAATCCCGGACAATTGCGTAACAGTCCCAGAATCCATGCACGAACGGGCGTCCAAGCAACGGCTTGATGCCCACAGTGGGCATCAATTCCCTGATATCACCTTCCGGCCAACTGGCAATGATCCACGGCAACTGTGACAGGTCACACTGTGCGATATCGAGTTGGCTGGGTTGGGTTGTTGCATCAGGGTGGCTGTGGACAATCGCAACAATTGTGCCGGCATCTTCAGCAGCAGCGTAATCCTCCGGCGACAAACTGAATTGTTCCGTTGGCTCTGGAGACAGATTGCGGCACGGTACATAGCGCTGCCGGCGGCCATTTTGCACCACCAGTCCACAACACTCTCGCGGATACTCAGCCTGAGCATGCGCCAGAACGGCGCTGATTATCTGTTTACGCATCATTACCTCTTCAGCAATGCCGAGCCTGGGAAACCACCGAACGGCAGTTGCTCTGTCGCGCCCCAACGTTTTTTGCAATCACTGAGCAGGCCGCCGCAGTCATCCTTCGACGGGTCGTCTACCGGGTTGCCGTCCTGATCAAAATAGTTTGTGCCGGTATAGCCGCAGGATGGGCCTCTGTACTGCCCACGGATACACCAGGTGCACAGGCTATGGATTTGGCGCGTGGGGATTTGAATACCCTGCAGGTCTGCCGGTGAAGAAAGCTGGAACTCAATAACTTCATTATCTTCGCTGGTCTTGTTCTCGATATAGAATACATCCAGCTTTTCCTTTGTCGGATCAGCCTCTGCATTCCCATTAGGGAAATTACGAACGTCAAGATATTGAGTGAAGGTAAAATGTCGAGTCACCTTGGCCTGGGCCATGTTCTGATATGCCAGACACATAGCAGAAATGGTTCCGTCCAGGTTGGCCACACGCAATGTTGGCGTTGGTGCACTGCCATCATTGGTCACTTCAAACCCCGTAGCCTCAACTGGCCACGGTTTGTATTCTTGCCCCTGCCACCAAATCGATTTCGCAGGTAGTTGATCAGGATCGCCGCCGCCGGCGATCAGTTCATCTTCGGTGTAAGGGATCGGATAGTTATGGAAAAACAACTCCGGACCGTCGAACATGCTGCCGTCAACATGGAACAAATAGACCTTGCTCCCCGGCCGCAGCAGTTGGAGATCAGCATTGATTGACATAATTTTTCCTACGGGTGATATGCGCGGGTGAATGTTACGGTCAGGATATAATTACGGCCCTGAGCATTGGCAAAGGTCGGCGTTATGGTAAAAGCCCCAGCGTCGTAGAGCCCCAACTGGTACAACGGATTACGCCACTGAAATGAACGGTATCCGTTATGCTCTCGTAAAAAAGACACGATCGGTTCAATAAAAGACCAAGGGCCCGAAAACGTTAATGGCCAGCTTTCCTTTTCGCTGTTGATGCCATCACCGGTTACCTGTTTGTAGCCATCACCGAACTGTACTTCCCTGACAACCGGCTCAAATTCCCCCGCCGAACCATACCGGGGTGGAAAGCTGAACGTTTTAAGTTGTGCCATTAGCCCCTCCCTCCACGAATAGCGCGGTTTAATACACCGTTTTGACTGAGATCCTTATCTCGTAACTCACGGTATTTCTTGGCTACATAGTTGCCAATATCAGCGCCAAACGATTCCAACCCTGGTGCCGTTTGCTGTTGTGATGCCTGCCCATTGCTGTCGATGGTGATATTCACCTGTGGTGCCGCTCCGGTCGGGCCTGCCGCGGCAGTGTTATAGGCACTGACGCCCAAACGACCATCTGGACCACGCTTCAATGGCAATATCCCCTCGTAACCAGCCTCACCCATCACGCCAGCACCTTTGGCAAACGCAAAGAACGTCGGCTGATTCACAACCTGCCCACTGTAAGCACTCAGCGAAGGTGAAGAGTATGCGCCGCCCTTGGCATTAGCGAACATTGGGACAGAACCGGGGTTGTTACCAGCACCGCCCGAGAAAGCGCCAAAGAGACTTTGCAAACCTTGAGACATCGCCATTCGCAGCGCGATTTTGGCCAGGTCTGAAAGGATTGAAACAGTAAACGACCTAAACCCGGCTTTTCCCGTCGTCACAAAAGACGTCAGCGCATCTTCCATACCAGAGAATGCCCCCGTGAAGAGTGATTTAGTCATACCGGCTGTATCGGCGGCCTGATCCTGATAGTTACTCCAGGCAGAAGAAGCACCTGCCATCCAGTCCCCTCGCAGCCTGTCTTCCGCCGCGTAATAATCCTTCGCGGCCTGTAACTGGCGCTTATAGCCAGCATCATCCAGGCTCCCGCCCTGGTTCAACCACCCTTGGCTAAGCTGAGCAAAAGTGCTTTCGCGCTGGCCAGCACGATCCCCCAAACCGGCACTGCGCTGCAATGCCTGCTGTTTCTCCGCCATTTGAGTGACATATTTGGTCGAAGCGTCCTGCAGTTTGTTGAGCCGTTCCTGCTGGGCAATTTGATCGCCGAGCGCGGCCTTCTGCTCCGCCAGCGCCAGTACTTTATCCTTGCTGGATAACAAGGATTTCTCCTGTGCGGATAGCTGACGTTTACTGGCGGCCTCTTCCAGCACAGTGAATTGCGCCTGCGCTTTCCAGAGATCCTTGCGCTGCTGGCTTATCGTGTCATTCAGGCCAGTATGTTGCCGTAAAACCTCCAACTGAGACTGCAGAGCCAACAAATCAGATTGAGAACTATCTGCCGCCCGATCGCCTGCAGGAGTTCGGTATTGAGGCGCTTTTGGGGATTTTGGATCCTTGAACTGTTCGTTAATCCGTTGAATCTGCTTATCACGCTCTGCAGCAGTCTTGATGATGCCGTTGTTGAAGGCCTCATTCGTCTGCCTGATTAATTTCGCGCGCTTTTCTTCCTTGGTCTGCAGTGTGGTAGCCAGAGCATCTTGCTGTTGCGCCAAGCGCAAACGCTCCTGCTCATTTTCCTTTTGCTGCTGGCCTACGGTCTGTATGCCTTTCTCTGCACCACTTCGCAGGTTCATGGCATCAAGTTGAGCATTCAATAAATCCAGTTCTTCACGCCAGGCCTGCAATTTACCATTGCGCTGGTTGTAGCCAGTGCGTTCAGAATTGGCAATCTGCCGTTGAATGCTTGCCGCACGAGATTGCAATTCGGCAGTAGCCTCACCGGCCGTCTTGTCTCGGAAAACCCCCGTAATGGCATCCCACATCCCGCCAGCCATATCCTTCAGCGTACGCATATAGGACTCAACCGAGGAAAGCTCGGCTTTCATTTTCACTGCCGTACCATGCATCGCTTCGGCAGCAAGATCAGAGGCCAGTTTTACTGCATCCATCTGCCGACCTTGCTCTTCCAGAGATCGTATGTTGGCGTACTGCTCAGCAGTAAGGAAATGCAGGCTTTCATTCAGCGCTAAAATTCCCTGGCTTGGATCCTTGGCAATCGCAGTAAATTTGCCGGCCAATACGTCCAGCCCTTCGCCGCTCTCTTTCGCATAGGCGGCAATCGCCTGGCTTATCTGTGAAAAATTAGTTCCCGATGTGGCGCCGGCAGCAATCAGTGCCTTGAGGGAGTCAGTCACTGAAGTAAATGAACGCCCGGCCGCCGTACCTTGGTAAACCAAATCTTGCAGGCCTTGTTTGGTTAACCCAGATACACCATTGGTCCGTACCAGCTCACGATTAAGATCGGCGATCCTTTTACTGCTGTCGTACGCATCATAAGCCAGTAACCCCATAACCGCGGCGGTGCCACCGATAAGCAACCGTGCCGGCGTTAACAGACTGAGCATTGCTTTTAGTGCATTACCGGCACCACCAAAGCTATCTTTGATCTGGCCCCCCTGCTGAATGGCAACCAGCCATACAGGCGCACCCGATGCTAAAGAGGTTGTAATGTCGGTGATCTGCATCGGTAATTGGCGCATAGCCATTCGATATTGACCAGCCGAAATCGTGCCTCCCTTCCAGGCGCTCTCCTGTTCCCTGATTTTGGCAATCAGAGGTGCTGCCTGTTGGGAAATACCTAATTGCGCAGCCTTATACTCCTGGATTTGAGCGTTTGTTTTACCCTGCAATTCAACTTGTTCACGCAACGTGGACAAATAATTTTCCCGTTGCCGTTGTGCTCGCCCAGCCTCACGCGTGGCAGCACGTTCAGCTGCTTCCTGTTCCGCAAGAGCTGCCTTCAAACCACGTGCGGCTATTGCTGCTGCGCGTTTTTGATCAGCCTCACGGCGAGTCGCAGCCTCTTGCTGGCGTAATGATTCAATAAGAGGAGCGGCTTCTTGGCTGATCCCAAGTTGAGAAGCACGATACGCTGCTGATTCAGATGCTGACGAACGGAAAAGCGCATTCTGATCACGCAGTTTTTGAAGAAAGGCATTTTTGGTTTGCGTAACCTCGCGTTCTGCTTGAGACAAAGCACGCTCTTTCGTCACCGTTTCCGTCACCAGCGAGAGGTAATCGCCCTGCGTAATATTGCCGGCAGCCCTGGCTACCCGGATTTGCTCCTGGATGACACGAAGTTCCTGCAGGCTGTTTTCCGTACCCCTTATCGCATCGATCTGGCGAAAAAATGATGCTGTAAGACGGTCCTGCGCATCCCCGGTAACCTGTGATTGCTGCTGCTCTTCACAAAGACGGGCGCTAAGTTCCGCAATACGTTGATGGGTTTCATCCACGGCCCTTGATGCTTCAGACCATTTCCCCTTCATGCCATCCACGGCGATAGCCTGGCTTGCCTGCATCTTGGTGGTAGCGCCGGCGCTGTTTTCCGCTATCCCACTAATGGTTGCAGCCTGGCGTTCAGCCAGTCGCCGCATCCGTTCGGTAGACACATCCGCTTTTCGGCTAGACTCAAGCAACTGACGCTCAACGCGCCCCATCTGCTCCTGAAAAGAAACGGTGTTTGCATCCAGATTGACGACGAGATCAGCAATCTGCTCCGCCATAACGTACCCCTCCGAAAATCCCCTCCCCGATCAACATAAGTTCATCGTCTGTTTGCTCTGTTTCCGGCTCGGGCGGGGTTAATATGCTGAAATCACCGGGATAAATATCTTCATCACCGGAAGTAAACAGAGCCACCATGGTTGCCTTGAGTGATGAAAACTCAGCATCGAGCAAGGCGTCAGAAAAGCGGTTTTCCCGGTAATATCCTGCCCACTCGCCCAGCTCCGTCGAACTGATCTCTGAAAGCATCCGCCGCCAGTCCGGGCGCTTAAACTCGCGTGCCAGGCACATGGCAAAATGGATTTCGGAGGCTAGGGCTTTTCCGGGGTGAGCTCTTCCCTGGGATCTGGCAGGGCATGTTCATCGGTATCTGAGTGTTCAACCTCGGCCGGTACCATATCGCTCAGCACCAAGACCTTCTGGCTACAGCCGGCAATCGCCGCACCAGACCATTCCACTAAAATAGTCTGCTGCAGTGTTTCAACATCTTGCTTTTTATCGCTATGCCAAAGCGATGCGGCCACCAGCCAGGCGTTAATGCGCAGGCGCATCGTGGTAAAAGCAATGTTTCGGTCAGAATCACTGGTATCTTCTGGCAGTGCATCGAACTGATCGGCTGATTTTTTAATAAATGAAAGATAATCAATACGTTGCAATCCAGAAAGTTCACTCACTTCCACTTTCTGACCGGCATAGTCAAACGTGTCTTTTTTCAGCATAAATCCACCAATAAAAAACGCCCCTTACGGGGCGCTATATTAAAATTAAGCCACAGTGATCTTGGCAATAGCCACCAGCAGACCATCGTTTGTCATCCCGATGATGTCCACGCTACCGGCTTTTACCCCTTTCACTTTGGCCACATTGCCATTTTGAGTTACCGTTGCCGTTGCCGGCGCAGAGGTACTCACTCGCAAACCGGCATCAGTCGCATTGGTCGGCAGAACGTTAAAGGTCAAATCCACGGTTGCCCCGACTGCAACGTTTGCGGTGGTCGGCGCGACGGTTACATCCGTGACAGGCACGACTGGCGAATCACCGTCTTCAGCAATGTACGGACGCCCAGTATTGGTCACTTTGATGGAGCGGGTGATCACCTCTTTGGCGGTCACGGTTTTCCCCAGGCTGCTTATCCAGCCTTTGAACACATCAACGGCGCCATTCGGGTATTTGACCTTGTAACCACGGACCTCCCCGGAATGGAACCACGCTACCAGACCTTGCTGGCCAGTTTCGCCGGGCTTCCAGGCTAACGTCAGGTTAGCCTCACCGGCGGACTTCGCCCCTTGAGCCGTCGCATTCCAGTCAGCGTCTTCATCATCGAGATAACTGTCGTCATAGGAATCAGCAGTGATTTCACCCGGCTGCAGCTCCTTGATTTTCGCCAGCCGTGTCCAACCATCATCACTGAGCGGGTTGCTGTACGGGTCGCCATTACCCGTATAAAGCCAAAAGGTTGTCCCGGCGCCTTTTACTGGCGCCAAAGGATTTGGAGTTTTTGCCATTATTGGCTCCTTACATGGTGTAGGTCAGTTGGTAGGAAATATCGGCGGCACCCCAGGTGGCCATGTCATCATCCCGTTGGTAGTTGTAACCCACGGGGATCATGGTTTCAGCCAGACTTGCCATATCAGGAATATCATTCAGAACAGGATAGATTTTCTCTTCTACCCACTGATCCAGCGCCGCATCAGGCTGGGTCGCCTTGAGATACACAACAATGTGCAAAATGGCGTGCCAACTATCCTCGTCCAGCGATGCGCCCGTATAACGTGCGTCATCAAGAAACACGGCCACGGCCGGCAAATCATTTTCATCAACGAACGCCGGCCTGCCGTCGAAATAGGTCACATCATCCGTGATTGTTGCGCGACAACGGTCCAGTATCGCGTTGCGGATCTCAGCATGCTTAATCATCCAATTTTCCTCGCAAGATAAAGCCGCAACTGGTTTTTCAGGGCATATCCCATTTCCTTGCCCATATCGGTTTCCAGCAAACGCCGCGTTTCTTCCTGATAGGCTTTGGTCAGAGGTGTTACCAACGGAATTTTGACGACTTCGATCGGATAACGGGATCGACCAACACGTCGCATGACATGCCAGCGGCCGTTGTTCAATTGCTGAATAAATGCATTGCGGAAGGTGTAGCGCCCAATCTTCAAGACGCTGCCCTGTTTACCCACAAATCCAGCACGACGGGATAGTTGTAACCTTGCAGCCCCCAGCTTGATCGCCGGCAAATTACCACGGTTGATCGAGAGCGTTGCCCGCGGCGGGTTTTGTTCGGCACTGGCCCGGCGCAACCGGGCACGCTGCCTGATCAATTTCTGCTGCACCCGAACATCTTCGGCCACCAGTTTGGTGCTACGACTTATTGCTCGTCCTGCAACGCGGTTCAATGACTGCGCCGTCGCGCGCGGCACCATGGACTTGCTGAGGGTGTTCAGATTACGAATGGCCTGCTCTATGCCTTTCATGCCGATCCCCTTATTCAATCCAGATATGTGGCTTACCGTTAAAAAGCTGGTGACGCGTCACGATGTAGTTTTTGCCAGTGAAAATCACCGCGTCATTTCGGTGTGGTCGATACCCCGCAGTGAAAATCACCAACGAAATACCGTCACCACTCATCGCCTGCAATTCAGGGATAAAATGGGCTTCCACCGCAATGTGATCAGCGCCACCCAGCGTGACAGGCTTACCGAGCCGGGAAAGTGTGACGCTATCCATCCTGGCGGCCATCCTGTCAAACGGATTAGCCATTGAGTTTTACCGCAATCACAGTGACGTCTTTCGCCGCGGCTTCCCAGGCATAGCCGGCGGCCACAGCGTCAGTCGCGACCAACTGCACCACGTCATCCTTGATAAACACCTTTTTGCCGGCCGGGATTACATCAGCCGCCAATTTAGGCAGTTGAAATACCCCTGAGACAAAGCCATCACCGGTGCGACCGCTGGCGATATCCGTGATCGCCACAGCGACCAGGTCCCCCACAATGACCGGGGATCCACTGGTGATATCCGTTGTGGCCGTGATAGCGATGGTGTTGCCGTCTTGCACGAAATTCTTAGCCATTTGAAACTCTCCATACGGCCCCTCACAGGGGCCGAATTTCAGGTATAAAAAAAGCCCGTCAGGGCCGTCATGTTTGCGCTGCTGGCTTATTTGCCGGAGGAGTAAGTCATGCCGCGGTGATCGATCGGGGCAACACCCGCATCAATGCGAACCTTGGTCGCGATACCGTCAGTATTGAAACCCTCTTGCTGATCGATATATGGCACGTCAACGCCGTTGAGATATGCGACCTCGATAGTGTCGCTGCCCTTGGCTGATGCCAGATACCAGGCGGCCGGATCAGCGTCGTCAAGACGCGCTTCACCAATCACCGAAGCAAAATTTTGGATCGGGTTGATAATGCCGGCATTGATATCAGCCCCTTTCACGCTGGCCGACTTGATTGTCTGGCTAGCAATCGTTTCCAGAGCGGTTGGTACCAGCAGGAAGGCCGGGCGAATGTTCAACGAGCGGCCGGTGGTCGGTTCTTTCTGCGTACGCATCAGCTGACGGGCTTTATCCAGGTTACCGACGTCAATGGCGCCGGTGGTCATGTTTTTGTGGTCAGCGCTAAACAGCTTTTTACCGTCCGACATGACTTTGTTATCCACCAATACGGCGTAAACCAGATCGCCGATCGTCGCTTTTGCCGCGCGGCCCATCTTCATCGGCACATCCGTCAGTTGGTTGAGATCGTCGTTGATAATGGCCTGGCGGGTGATAGAGAAAATTTCCCCATAGGTGGCCAGTGCAATTTTTTCACCGCGATCGCCGGTGGTAACGTACTTGTACTCGGCCCCCTCACGTACCTGCCGCAGCGACGGGAACCCACCCAGGCCGACGCGGGTCGCGGTTTTAAAGTCTGAAAGTTGGCCTTTTTTGGTCCACTGTTCAAACGTTTCGGCAGCTTCTTCCCACCCCTGCAGAATCGACTTATTCGCCACATCCAGCAGAATGTTGCCAAAATCTGAGGTGCTGTGTGTCAGCGCCAAACCGACCATTTGAACCGGGTTTAACGTCGAAACGCTAATCCCGCGCTCGGTCAGCGACATACGCGCCAACTCGCGCAGCGTCATACCGTTATAGGCATTACTGTTGTCACGCTCTTCATAGCCGGCGCGGGCCATCAACATCTGGCGGACACCATCGCCAACAATGTTCCCGTTACTGATATGCGCTTGGGCGCCGATCGCGATTTTGTCTGACGGGGTTGTCCCTTTACCCAGCATTTCAAGCAATTTGTCTTTTGCCGCGGAGACGGTGCAATCAATATCAGCGATGCAGCTCGCCTGCAGCTCCTGATGCTTGCCGCCAAACATGGCAAACAGGTTATTGATATCGGTCACACGGGCCTTTTGTTCTGCCACCACCTGCGCACGGATCGCGGCAGCATCCACGCTATTTTCAGGTGCGGACGGTGCTGGTTGTGGCGCAGGCTGCGGAGCTGGAATCGTGCTGTTACGCGGCGGGGTGATCAGGTTACGGATAGAATTTGGCATTTTTTCAAAATCCTCAATGCGTTTGGAATGAATACAGGCCATGGCCTGCAGAGAGGGAGTGACCTGATCAGCAAAACCTAGAGCGAGGCATTCTTTGCCATCCATCCAGGTTTCATCGTCAAGCATGGCGGCGACTTCATCTGCCGACTTTCCTGTTTTAGCGACATAGGCCGGGATCAACACGTTCTCGACTTTATCCAGCAAGTCGGCGTAATTTCTCATGTCGTTAGCATCGCCGCCGGCGAAGCCCCAGGGTTTGTGGATCATCATCATGGTGTTTTCCGGCATGATGACGGGGTTGCCGACCATCGCGATCACTGACGCCATGGAAGCCGCCAGGCCGTCAATATGTACAGTGATCGCGGCACCATGATTTTTCAGAGCATTAAAAATGGCGATGCCGTCAAATACATCGCCACCCGGGGAGTTGATATGCAGGTTAATTTGGGTAATGTCGCCCAGTGCCTGCAAATCTTTAACAAACTGCTTGGCCGTGATCCCCCAGTAGCCGATCTCGTCATAGATGTAGATATCGGCGGAGCTGTTGGCCTTGGCCTGCATGCGAAACCAGGAGTTATTTTTTCCGGCGTTCGCTTTCGGACGATGACTCGCCCTGTTTCGTTGCTTCGGCACTGGTGCCTCCTTTGTCGTTGGCGGGATCGGTATCAAACACCAGCCCCAGCTTGTTGTTTTCGTCTATTTCTGCTTTTCGCCGGCGCTTAACTTCAGATGGATTTGCACCGCGAGAACGGATCCAGTCGCTTTCTGTTGCTGCACCACCGCGCACCTGCACTTTCCAGCCATTGGCCTCTTTCAGCGGGTCAATCCACGGCATCACCGGACCGCTATACACGGCGTTAAACAGTGATTTCATGTCGAGATCGGCCGGTGTTTTTATCACGCCAGAGGTGATTGCCATCTGTAGCCAGTTTCGGTAATTCGGCCGAGATATCGCGGCAACGAATGAGTCCTGCAGAATGTTGTAACCTTCGAATGACTCCACCAGCTCTTGCCGTTGGGAGGAATAGGTGCCGTTATAATCCCGCGCAATGCTGGAGTAGCTGCCGCGACTACCGGCAGATACGGCCCGCAGCTGCCCATTACGGAAGTTTTCAAGGTTGGGATTGGGGCGATCCGACTTGATCATGCCGATTTCTTCACCCGGCTGAAGCCCATCAAAGAGCATGCCTGGGACGATATCCATTTCTCGATCATCATCAGGTGTGTTATCCCCATCGTACGACTGGCCATCGCCTTTTTTCACGTACATACCAAGCGCGGCGGCAATACGTGCCGCGGTCAATTCGGCATCTTCGTAATCCTTCAGCGCACTGAGGCGAACAAGGATCCCGGAGAGCAAACTGTTACCCCTGATCTGATGTAGACGACGCACAAATTTCAGGTGCAGCATGTTTTCGACGCTGATCTCCTTGGTATCACCTAATGCTATCCCTGAGGTGGTCAGAGATTTATGGACCTGGTACTTGGTTGGTCGGCCCCAGGCATTCAGGAAAATCCCCTGACAGAGCCCTTTCCCGCTGTCATTACTGTCCAAAGGCACAAAATCAGGCTCCAGGGCTTCAAGCCAAAATGGCACGCCGGCCTGCGGGGTCAAGCCCGCGACTTTTCCCTGAACCATCTGACAAAACACTTCGCCGTCCCGCAGCCAGGTACGTGCCAACAACCGCTCCATTACCGGGCGGGTATATTGCCCGGTGACTTCGGGCGCCACGGACCACTCCGCCCATGCGGCTCGAATTTCCTTGGCCAGATCATCCGCCACCGCCCCCCGTTAGCAGGAGTGGCTGGGGCTCAACGATGATGCCGCGCGCACCGACAATCCTTTCCTCCATCTTGTCCAGCAAGCCGATCACCAGATCGTGGTTGTTATCCAGCCATCGGGCCTGTTCTCGCAAGGAGCGCCCACCAAACTGCGTCAACTGATTGGCGTTGCGGTTTTCCTTGCGCGCCTTATGGGTTCGCGTCGGCATTACCGCCTCATAGGCAGCAATCTTATAGCGGGCTTGCAGCCGACCAGCTTTCCATGCCGGTGAGAGAATGCCGATCACATCGTCGATAAAACTCATGGGAACCTCGCCACTTTGTACATCGGCCGCCCACGACGCGATGCGATCAGATCACTTAGCCTTCGCTCCCAGTACGCCCGCCCTTTGCGGATTTCTGATAGGCTTTCCATCGTCATCGATTGGCCGTTAAACGTGATCGACTTCCCCTCCAGAACCGCCTTTTCCGCCGCCACGTAGCTCTGGATCATGTTTTCGATATCGGCCTGATTCATAGCCACCCTCCTGAAGAATTAATGGGTGCCCACGCCGAAGTTTTTCCTTCAGCGCCGGCGGGGTCTTTTTGTTCGGTTTCACGTATTGTTTTTTGGCGGGATACTGGTTTTGTTGCAGGTAACGGGGAGGCTGAATATTCAAATGGTTCTGCCCATGGTGGTGGCTTCTCCCATTTAATCTTCTCGTAACCTCGCAAGATCACCAGTGCCTGGGCGTAGACCATCAAGTCGAATGCTTCGTTGGCGCCGCGGCCCGGTTTTTTCCACTTTCCATCTGGACCGCGCTCTTCATACGTCAGTTCGTCATAAAACCATTCACCGATCCAGTCGGGGGAAATGAACATAGTTAGCCCCCGGCGTACCGCGCAGCAGCGCGTTATTAATCCGATCTTTCAACGCGTTGGTTTGCAAAAGGTAAAGCGGTACATCCCCACGCGCTTGCGCGCGCCGGTTTGAACGTTCTGTATTATCGGGGAATGTTTTACTGATCAACTTGCTGCGGGCTTGGCTGTCGCCCTTGAAGAGATAAACGCGCTTCTGCACTCCATCCCGGCGACACTTGCGCCAGAATTCGTACGCATTGCCCGTTACACCGTCCTCACCGCCGGAGTCAACGGCCATGGCAAGTACAGGCATTTTTACGCTGGGGTCTTTATCCAATGGCCAGCATTTATCCAGCACATCCGTACGCAATAAATCCCAGTCTTCAAGATAAGCGGCCGGATCAACCGGCAGGCTTTCGCCGTTCTTATCGAACCGCATCGATTGCCTGATGTTGTAGCGATCCACCAGCCAGCGCTCGCCATGTGCGCCGTATCCCATGACCTGCACGACAAACCGACGATTTTTCCCGCCCTGAACATCCACCGTAGCCACCAGGAAGCGAACCCCTTCGGGAACCGCGCGCTTCGTGACAGCCTCCGCCCGCGCCATCAGTGCATCCGATTTTCGCTGTTCGGTTGCCGACTGCGGCAAGTACGGCCGTCCCCAGTCGGTATTAATTACCGCCTTGAGCGTTTCTTCCGATCCTGTAGCCTCATAATCTTGTTCTGCGGTGAGCAGCTTATAAACGAGCTGTGACCAGGTTTGATATGCCGCTGCAGGACCTTCCATCCAGAACGACGCTATACGAGAGCGGCGCGGTTCCCCTGCTCGCTTACCGTCCGAGTCAATCGTTTCCCCCTCTCGCAGCCATACACCAGTCTGGTTCAAAGTCCGCTTCTGGGTTGCCGTTATTGTGCCGCTGCAATGAGGACAACACATATACGCTGACTCACTGGCCTTTACTGGATCAGGGATTTCGCGGTAACCAGTCATCACCTCCATGATCGGCTGGAAATGTTCACTGCAATGCGGGCATTTCCAATACCACTTACGTCGGTCCCCTCGGTTAAACAGGGAGAGAATGCCCGTCGTTGGCGGAGCCTCATGCTCAGAACGGCGACGCCATTTTGAATCAATGATATCGCGGCCCGGAGAACTCTCTACCAGAGTCATACCGGCGCTCATAAACGTTGTGGTACGTTTTGACGCAAGCGTGAAACCGTCACCCTCGCCATCGATATCCTCAGGCATACGGTCATAATCAGTCAGGGCGGTGCACTTATAGTCTGAGGATGACATGATATTGACTGATGGCCAGCCCAGCTTTAGATAATTTCCAGCCAGAAATGTACGGTCATGCACGTTATTATCATTACGACGCGGGCTGAGTCGTTTGGCTACTTCAGGGCTCACGCGAAATGTCCGCGCCAGACGCTTCTTAGAGTGCTCACGCGCTTTCTCTTCCGAGATTTGCACCACCAACATATCGGCGGGGTCGCACACGATGTTGTAAACAATCCAGCCGTCAATCAGGCCGATCGTTTTACCTGTACGGGCTGGACCGACGAAAATCACCGCATCGTATTCACGCGATGCCAGGCAGTTCATTGGCTCAATAACATAAGGTGCTACACTCGGGTCCCACTTGACAGAGTTGCCCGCCCCCATCGGCACACGCATAAATTTTTCAACAGCTTCAGCAACCGGCATTCGGCGCGGTGCCTGAATAATACCAGCCATGTGCCGCCGGGTTTCTGCAGCTGATGCCTGTGCGACCATTAATCCTCCTCGGGCATTTCCTCCTCGATCTCTGTATTCGCTTGCATAACTTTCAACGCTATCTGATCACGCAGATCGTCAATGATGGACTGCACCCGAGAAACAGCTGATGGTGACAACGCGCAATCACGCTCCAAGATATCCGGTAATGTTTCCAGCACCTGCACCATCGCTTTTGCCATTGCTGAAAACTCGCGGGCGACTTCTGCAGCCGGAATTAAGTCGCTCGTTTCCTGCTCAAATTTGAGCCTTTCACGTTCTGACTGAAACCAGGCTTTGCGATCGGGCGGCAGCATTTCATCAACATCAGCCACCGGTGCAATCTTCACCAACTCCGATAACACATCCGGTAGGGTATAAAGTTTCAATTTGGCATTACTGCCGGGTGCGGGTTCGACATTTTTTAGACGTGCTGCAATGGTTTGCCTGTGCGCACCGGTAATTGCCGCGAGCTGGTTCAGATTCAGTCGGACGTTTTCCAGTTCTTTATCCATGATGATGAACACTTTTCATACAATTCGACATCCTCGAAAAAAAATCATCAAGAAAAACAATTGAGTTAACAGATGATGATGATGTCAATGAAATGTGAAAAACTAGCCGTTTTCCGCGAGGTCGCCGCCCCGTGGCTGGGGTGCCCCCTCGGGAGTACCTTTTGAAATGCAGATTGGATGTGGTGCATTATCGATGGTTCTCACAAGAGCCATCTGTATTGCTGCCTATGAGGAAGGCTCAGGCATTGATGCAACTGGGGTTAACTCGTCCTCTTTGAACCAGATCTGCGCCGTTGTGCCGTTATCCGATGGCCAGCTCAGAAGATACATGTTCGGTTCGTTGCTGTACTCAGCGCGCCCCAGAATAGAACACGTCTCGCCTGTGGTCGTTATGGCTGTCTGTCCCAATTCATATTTGAACATCGGCTCTCCTTTCTGGGTGGTAATGACGGTGATGATAAAAAAGCCACCACCGTTACCCCCACAGCGAGCCGGGATTACGAGGTGACTTTGCTTTGCGCATTACACAGCGTCCTTATGGGCGCTTTGTGATGGGCAATAAAAAACAGCCCAGAGGCGGCTATTTAATCTGTTTGAATTTCCATCGAAAGCTACTGTAAATATACTCCCCACCATCCTCTCTATCCGTTAACTTAGCAGTAATCTCAAATTGACTACCAACAGGATAGATTTTTGGATCAGAAAGTTTTTTTGAACACTCTACGGCCAGATGAGCACCCGCCCATTGCCCCGGTAAGGGACGAATGTGGATTTTCCCTCTTTTTCCTGAGGTACTATTCGCAACATAACTTTCCACTTTTAACAACCGGTAAGGCTCTTCAGGTTTAGCCATCTGCATGCATTCCATTTGTTGTAAATGGTATTTATAGCATTCTCGGTGGCACTCAGTGAATGCCACCTGCAATGCCTATCTTGGTTTTGGCGGCGGAGGTGGTGGTGCTGGCCGCACAACTTTATCCCCAGGTTTGTATGGAGGTGGTGTCGGAGCTTTTCTCCCCATGTCTATCTCCCGATGGAAACCCGCCATTGGTTCAGCGTGGCCACTTGGCCGGCACAGATTGATAATGCTGTTTGCAGCGCCAGCGTGTAGCTCAGCGCATCACCCCATGTATCGCCGGACAATAGTGGTTGCTCGCATGGGGTGAATACAGACTCAGGGGGTAACAGCACCACCTGTTGCGGGGCTGGATTTTGTGTCCGGGCGCAGGAGCTTAAGAGCAGCATTAGGCATAGCGCGATTAGCGCATTCATCATTTTTAAGCGCATCGCGTAATTTCCTCTGGTACGTTTCCCCCCTGCTGGCGCAGCTGCTGCTCTCTGCGTTGCTGTTCAGCCATCATTGCGCGATTACGGGCGTCATCCGCGCGCAGTGTGATAATCAGCCCGGCCTGCTGCGCCAATGTCTTTTGCTGCTCGGCAGACTGTTGCCGCGCCAGTTCCAATCGATGCGATAACAACGAGCCATACCCGCCAAGGCAGATTGATACCACCAGCAGGAGCAACATTCCGCCGCTGGTCAGTTTTGAAAGCCAGCCGCTCATTTGTCTAATCCCCAGCATGCCAGCTCGGCCTCTTGATCGCGCCGCAGGATCTGCCCGTAGCAGTTATTCGAGCGGATGCGGCAATCTCGGCCAGCGTCGTATATCCAGCGGCGGATTTCGCGGCAAGCGCCAATGCGGTCGCCGGCGTTCAGTTTCTTGTAAAATGTGGAGGTGAAGCATTTTCCGGGGCCGATGTTCCAAGGACAGAACGAGGCGATACCGACTTTTTGCGGTTCGGTCAGCGTTACCTTGACGTTGCGGTCTACCCAATCGATCGCCTTTTTCTGCTCTACTGCGTCAATCTGCTTGCACTGCTCAGCGGTCAGGCGCTGGCCCTTAACAACCTTTTGGCCGTTGACCATTGTCACACCGCCGCAAATTGTCAAGATGCCGACTCCGTCTTGGTATGCAGTCAGGCGTTGGCCTTCTTTCTCTCCCTGAAACTGCGACATCATGACCGGAGCCGATGCGCCGGCGCCAATCAGCGCCAGCATTACAGCACTGAGTTTTGATTTGTTCCCCATCACTCACGCTCCAGCATTTCAAGCTCTTCCGTGTCGATGCTCTCCTTACGCCTGTTGATCCAGTCACGCAGAAGCCGTTCGCGCCGGCAGCGGAAGTAAATGCCGAGGGCGATACCAAATGCCGAACAGAACATGCCGAAGATAACGCCGAGAATGATCCACTCGCTCTGGGAAAAATAATTAATGATGCCGAGGACGAACGACACTGCACTACCAGTGTGCACGGCTCCATCGGCTGCTCTGATTAGCATTCGTGTCATCCTTACCTCCCGCTGCGCGGTTGGTGCCTCATAAATGAAAAAAGCCGAGCATTAGCTCAGCTTTTGAATTATTTGCCTGTTATTTTTCCACCTCAGGCGGTAGTGGTATCTTGGGAGTTCTCACACAGCCAAGAAGGGATTTCTATGTCTCATATTCACAGCAGGGAACACATGGATGCAGGTAGCGTTGTATCTGTTCAGTGTTCACATCAAATTAATGTATTACTGATGGATGATAGCAACTATTCAGCTTATAAATCAGGTCGAAATGCACGGTATTACGGAGGTTTCTACAAGCAGTTTCCAGCTAGAATTAGTGTTCCTCACAGTGGTAACTGGAACGTTGTTTTAGCTCTGCCACCAGGTCACAGAGCAAACATTCAATACTCAATCAACGTTATCAACTAACCCGGCCTGACCTTTAGCTTGAAAAAGCGCATCCTCAAGGGCGGCAATGATTTTTAGCTGTGTGCCGTCCTCTAAATAACCTCTCGATGCAATCCCTTCGCCTGTTGCAGCGTCACGCATCCAAATAACGCCTTCAGATGTTTCTACAATTACTTTCATCATGACCTCCAAATTAACAGACCACACGTTAGCGCAGCCTCAAATAGGAGCCAGATACGATCTGGCTGTACATTCCCGTCTCTGATATCGTTGAATCGCGACAAACAACCTACAGAAATGGAGAATTTTATGAGTCAGTCAAATAAACCTGCCGGCGAGAGCAAACCTCAGCCAGCAGAGCAACCAAAGCCAGCGCCAGTAAAACCCGGTGACTTTTCGGTTGACCGCATGTTAGTTGGCGATTCCGCCGAAGGCCTCAGGAAAAAAAGTAAGTAAGCGCAGAGATAACAAGCGCGCAAGCCGGGGTAATGATGGTTGCCATCCTTGCCCTGGTCAGTCTTGTTCTTATTTTCTCGTTATCGCTTATTAACTCATTGGCGGTCAGGCACAGCGCATGTAGCCTATACCGCCTCATCACTGACAAGCGATTACACTCACCACTGAAACCCTTGCTTTTGAAATAATCAAAATGCTCTTGATTAATGTTTTTATAATTACTTTTGTAAAGCTGATCCGGAGAAGCATAAACCAGACCGTGCATATGAACGGTCAAGACTCGCATTACCAGGTATACGGCACACAGCGACCAATATCCGATAAACACTGCAAGCCCAGCACTGAGGAAATCCAGATTCGGCCTTTGTGTTAACAGCAGAAATGACGAGCCGATACCCACGATCAGAATACTGAGCAGCTTATACCCGTTTTCTTTATTCGCTGTGTTCGACTGGTAAATATCTTTGATGCACGCCTCACCCTGAGCCTCCAGAAAATCGACCAGTTCATCGTCGGCATCCAGAAAATATTCTTCAGGCAGGTTTTTCATGGCTGTATTCCTGTTGGCGTTGCAGTGAAAGGATTTTACCTCAATGCCGGCTGGCAAAACATGCACGATGGGTGATTGTCGCCAGTGGATCACCACCAGCGACCAAAATGTGATTAGCCAGAATGAAAAAAACCCCGGGCATCGAGCTCGGGGCCAAAGTGATGATGATACCTATCTAAATGATCCGTTCGGCTAGCTCTGGGGGAGAACGGGTAATACCCGCCCGTCTGGATCATTGGGCATCATAGCGCATCAATAGACTATTGCAATTGATCGCTACGGAATCATTGCCGGTCTTTCCCGGCGGTCACTTCACATCGAGGGACGCATTCAGATAACCCTGGGTAGGGATCGATAGTGCGTATCAAAACTAAATGCGCCCTTCTGCTGTGTCTATACAGCAAAAACCCCACCGAAGTGGGTTCTGGTTTACTCTTCGTAGAACCTTTCCTTTGAAATGACATTTACGATGTGGTGGCATGCATCTTGATTGTAGCTCCGCCCCCACAGGTCTATCTGTTCGATGGTAAGCGTCTGACAACTCCAAGGAACCGCACCATTTATCCCTAAACCAAGGCGACCTAGAACGTCAATGAATTGAGCTTTTTTGGTATCGTATATGCGCACTTCACCAATCGAAAGTATGCTGCTTGCCCACAAAGAACCACCAGAAATACTTTGCATGCTATCGCAAACTAAGTGGTCGTGTTTCTCGGTGAGCATACGGTAGATGTTTGAAGCCAAACCCGCACCGCGAAAATCGCGGTCGATTACAGCGCTTTTAATCTGCTTTGCAGTGACGATAGTTCCGTCATGGTCGTTGAAGTTGAAGTCACGGTAAGCCACTCGGCCAATTCGCTTGGTCGTTTGCTCATCTTCCATATCCAACTCAAGGAGAGTGTTCACAACATCCTGCTGATGTGCCCCTTCGTCCAAGCAGTCACCGCCAATTTGAAGGTAAAAATCTGGCGTTGTGCATCCTATGGAGTAGACATCAAGATAATACTGATAATCACCACCCGTTACTAAATACTCATCAGCCCGGAACAACCCACCTTCTCTAGTGAAAAAATGAAATGTTTCCAACAACTCCTTTTGCCCATACAGCTCGATGTTAAGATCTTTCGTATAAGTGGGGATTAAATCAGGAGGCATCTATGTACCTTTAGTGGTAACAACTTGTCCAGTGAGCCTTCATGTACATTGATATAGCTGTCTCTATCTTATCCATCAACCTATTATCGACTAGGTTTGGGTACTGATCAGATGGCTTTACAACGTAACGCAACTTGCTTGATGATGATGTGGCAATCTCAGCGTACGGGATGACTTCTCCATCACTGACGTCGTTGTTCAACGTGACAATGAAAAGCTGACGACTTGCTGACACTCGATCGCTAAGTCTGCGGACACAGAACTCGTTTAAGGTATCTGAGTCAACAAAAGAACTAACGACATCAGTACGATTCTTAATCGTCTGAATGGATCGCCTAGCTAAGCTTCTCATGTTTCCTCCCAATGCGGTAAAACTACCCGCGCCTAAGTGCAAAAAAACCACCGAAGCATCTAATCCTCAGTGGTTACTCGTGGAATATAACCACGGTTATCTAATGTGCAGTGTATTAGCTTATGATTAACTCTTCAACTTTTTGGTTGCTACTCGCTCCCTTTAAAACGCTCTATTTGGATGTTCAACAACTGACACAACGCCTTCGTAACCCCCCTCGCTTAAAAAAAACGGCTTTTACGTTGCTTTCAACGTTGTTTTAGAGGCATAAATTTTTTTATGTTTTCGCACTCTACAGAAAGCGCCCTAAGCCTTGCTGTTCCATACGCCAGAAACAGAAAAGCCCCGACAAAAGTCGAGGATTCAGAAATGACAAAAACCCGCACTGGGCGGGTCGCTTTGCAATGGTGTCGTTGGTAGAAATTGGTCCGCCATCGAGGTCTCGAACCCCGGCTCTTACTTCCTGCCACCACAATGAACAAGCCCACCGTTTCACAACACGAGATTTTTCCCGTCGGCGGGCTTGTCATTATGTTCTGGAAGCCAGAAACGCAAAAACCCGCTGGATGCGGGTTCAGGTAATTATTCGTAGTATTCAGGCGAGATATGCCACTATTTAAAGAATCTACGCCAAGTTTATGCAAAATGCAATACTTTGGTTAAAAAATGTCGGCATCCGCGCCGAACGTTCGTCACTTAGTTATTTTTTGGAACTCGCTCGCGGCCACGCCTTCTTCGATATCGCATTTAGCCACCAGCGCTTCGTAGAACGGCTTCCAGTTACGTGACCAAGATGATTGCGTCAGTTCTGGCAACAGCGCTGTAATCGCCCTATAGGCTACAGATGAGGGCATGCGGCTAAAGCCTTTGCTGCCGCAGCGCTCGCAATCCTTAATGACGGGGGTACCTGCTGCCTTGGTTGCCTCACGGTCGAGCGCTTTGCCGGTTCCCTTGCAGTTCCGGCAACGCTTGTGGATTTTCCCTTTGCCGTTGCAGGTCTGGCACATCTCGCGCACCAGCTGGCGTTTCGTCGTTGGCGCGATTTTCTCTTCTCCGTCCATACCGATGTATCCAGGGTAAGTCACAACATCACGCTCGATATCCACCAGCCCTTTTCCGTGGCAATCGTGACAGGTCACACTGGCACCTGCTGATTGTGAATAATCCTCATAGGCCAACGATGCCAAAATCTGCATACAGCGGGGCCATTCGACGACCGGCGACTTTACCGACGTGCTTCGGTGCCTTCTTCATCGCGTACTGTGTCAGCTCTACGATAGCCCTTTCCCGGTCTTCGCTGCTGATGCCGGTTTTACCCAGGAACGCCGCCATGCCGAAACGAGCCTTTGCCTCGACCATTCCGAGAGCAGCCATAACGTCAGTACCGGTAACACGATCCGCTGATGTGCCGTTCGGGGCATCTGTGATGGTCAGCCCCTGTGCGCTGAAGTGCTTCAATGCTGACTCAAGTTTCATTGTGCTGCCCTCTTTTGATTCGTGCCACGCCTTAGCCGTGTGCGCTTTTGCTGCCAATTCGCTATATGGCATGTGAAGTTCAACAAGCCTTTCCATCCAGATCACCACCGGCCCCGTATATCCGCCACGCGCAGCGCGGATGTACTGCGTGATCGTATGTTCGTCTTCGCGGGTTAGTTTCACTATGCTTTTCCCCTGCCGTAGCGCCGCTCTTTCTGTTCTGGCTGCTGTTTTGCTGAGCCGTTCTGCCTCGATTTGGTCAATCGGCAAAAAGTGGCCATATCGGAACTGCCGGTAAACCGTACCCAGCGGCCCGTGACGGTTTTTGGTGACATTGACCTCAGCTATTCCTTTGGCTGGGCTGTTCTCGTTATAGAGTTCGTCGCGGTAAAGCATCATGATTAGGTCTGCATCTGCCTCAATGCTGCCCGAATCTTTCAAATCAGCGTTAACTGGGGCGCTTATTGGGGCGCTGTTCAACACCACGTGACAATTGGCTTAGCGCCACTACTGGCGTCTTGTTACGCATAGCCAGCCGCTTGAGGCTTCGTGATACCTCGCCAACAGCGAGATCGTGCCGCTGGCGCTCGTTTACCTTGATTAAGCCGAGGTAATCCACAAACACGGCCGCCAACTCTGGGTGCTCTGACTTCATTCGCTCAGCATCTTGGCAAATTTGTTCAACCGTCAAATTGCTGGCATCAATAATCCAAATGGGGCGATCAGTCATTCGGCCAATGCCATCCGAAATGCGAGCCCAATCCTCATCTTCCAATTCTTGCGGTTTTTTCAACTTGCTCGTTGAGAATCCACCAGCGCCAGCGATTTGCCGTTCAGCAATCTGAATGGCTGACATTTCCATACTGAACATCAATACCCCGCCGCCTTGGTCGGTAATTTTCTCAATGAGGTTTAAAGCAAACTCGGTTTTCCCCACTGATGGACGGGCAGCCAGCAAAACCAAATTTGTTGGCTCGAAGCCGTTAGTAATTTTGTCCAGCTCTTCAATGCCCGTCAGGATATTTCCGCTTCCCCTCTGCGCCGGTCAAACGTGAGTCAATACGATCAGTCACCCCGCGCAAAAGGTCATTGATATGCAACGCAACCCGGCCATTGTCACCAAAACTCAGTTGCTGAATGCTCCCCTGTAACTGCTGAATGGCTCCAATCGCATCGTCGCCAGACCGTGCCGTTTTTATGCCTTCCAAAGTGTCCGTTATGATGCTCTCAGCCTGGCGTACAAAATGATTACGCCTCACCATTTCTGCGTAGGATTTCACCCCTGCTCGCGCCCAGGCTTGGCTTGATACCGTTACCGCGATTGGCCTCGTACCCATCCCCCAACTTATCAGCCACAACAAACGGTGTGACTGCGCCGCCGGACATGGCCAATTGTTTAATAACTTGGTACATCTCACGATACTGGCGGGTGGAAAATGCCTCTGGTGCGAGCGTCGCTAACACATCGAAAGTTTGTGGGCCTGCCTCGTCCAGAAGTAGGCCGCCAATTACTGCGCTTTCAGCTTCTTCGTGTGTCATGCTGCAGTACCGCCTTTGTTGCTACGATAACTCGGCCAGTCGAATACGAGGCGATTACTGCCGCCGTCAGTGACGCGATCGACAATGCGGTCACCGACAAACGCCTTCAACTGGTCAAACGTCAGATTGCTGATCAGGATGGTTGGCAGAATATTTTCATACCGGGCGTTGACGATCTCCTGCAGGATGGCCAGCTCCGCCGGTGTACCGAACTGCACTCCAACCTCGTCAATGATGAGCAGATCCAGCGTGGCGTAGTGGTTCAATACTTCGGTTTCCGTGCGCTCTGCCCCATTACGCCAGGTGCTTTTCACTTCGCGGGTCAGGCGCATTACGTCCGTGATTTCTACGTCAGCCAAATGGTCGCGGATGATCCGCTTTGTCATCGATACCGCCAGATGGTTTTTTCCGGTACCACAACTGCCGGTCATCACCAGCCCAGTCCCGGCCTTTAGGATTGCTTCCCAGCTCTGGGCGTAACGTTCGCAAATAGCCAGATTATTCGCGGCTGTCGCGTTAACCGGGTGGTAGTTGGAAAATTCGCAATGCTGGAAACGTGGAGCGATACCGGCATCATCCAGCAGGCTCTCAACCCTGAGCCGCCGCAATGCCAATTCAATATCGCTCAGTTCCGCACGCAGGCATTCCGGGCACTGGGAGGTTTTACGCCCCGCCCTTCCCCGGTACTCTGGCCCGATCAACGCGATTTGCTGGTATTGGCCGTGCGTTTCACACATCACCGTCTGGATCTGCTTTTCCCAGTTCGCGTAGTGTGGCGGGATCTGCCCATCCAGAGAAAAGTCCAGTTCGTCCGCCAATTCTTGACTGCGACGTTTCAGTTCCAGCCGATTTTTGTTTTGTTCAAAATTAAACATGGTCACCTCGTATCACCAATTACACCCAGATTCGCCGTAGTTCTGCCCTTCAAAACCCGATACCGGCGGCTGGGTATGCCGTGCACCACCAGACACGGCTGGAGCTTGCCAGATTTCTTCGAAGTGACGGTCAGGACCAAAGAACGTGGCGGCCTGCTTGACGTACTCAGACCCCAGCTTGCCAGTGGCCACCACGAATGCCGCATAGCGCTTCACGCCTGCCAGCAGGGTTTCAGAGGTAACCCCTTCGTGCAGACGGGCATTCCATGCTTTGTAGGCCGAGGGCTTGGGATTGCCACCAGCGCGTTTAGGATAGGCAAGCCAGGCAGTTTCAAACTCAGGTGAATATTCCCGCTTAGCAGAGCGTGCCGGTGTGCTGGCGTCAGCCTGTGCACCAAGGGTTTTATTCTCTGCAGTAATCTCTTGTGTATTCTCTGTAGTAGTCTCTGGTAATGGTCGGGTCATATTGACCTGACGCAACGGTTCATCCTGACCCCGTGCATCGTGGCAAGTTGGCTCATTGCATCTGGTCATATTGGTCTGTTCCATCGGGTCAAATTGACCTGATGCATCGTTCACCCGTTTTTGCTGCTGTTCGAGCACATCCAAAGCACCATAATTGATGCTGTACCACTTACTCTGGTCACGTGGGTCACGGTTGTAATTGGCGCTGATCACCATGCCTTGCTTCTCCAGACTCAGCAGGGCGCGTTTCACCGTGGACTCACTCCAGAACGGGAATTGTTTTTGGGTCGAGTCCGTCAAGGTGGTGTAAATTCAGTTACAGCCTTCCGGTCCGGTAATGGGCCTGTTATGCGCTGATTGGCAGCGCCTCGATAACGTCGTCTTCAGCGGCCGACTCTATCTCCGCCATACTGTGTTGCGGCAGGTAGCGGTTCTGCAGCAGCCATTCTTCGTTCTGCTCCGTCAGGACCGCTCCCAGCAGCCGCATGATGCTCTCTTCGTTGGGGAAGATGCCCACCACGTCGGCACGCCGCTTCACCTCTTTGTTCAGGCGCTCCAGCGTGTTGGTCGAGTGGATTTTCACACGGTGCGCCTTCGGGAAGCCGAAGTACGCCAGCACGTCCGCTTCCGCTTCGTCCATCATCTCCGTGACCGCCGGGAAGCTCTTTTCCAGCTGGGCCGCAACCTCGCGCCAGGTGGCGTGGGCGCTTTTCTCCTCGGTCTGTACGAATACCTGCTGCAGAGCGGCGCGGACCACCGACTGGCTGGCCCTGCTGACGCGCCCCAGCACGTTGCGCATGAAGTGGACCCGACAGCGCTGCCAGCTTGCACAGAACACCTGTCGTATCGCCGCCTTAAGGCCGCTGTGCGAGTCGGAGATAACCAGCTTCACACCTTCCAGACCGCGCTCCTTCAGGCTCAGCAGGAAGGCCAGCCAGAACGCCTTGGCTTCTGATTCACCGATGCCCATCCCGATAATCTCCCGGCGACCGTCCGAGCTGACCGCGCAGGCGATTATTACCGCCACGTTGACCACCCGGCCGTTCTTGCGCACCTTCACGTAGGTCGCATCCAGCCACAAGTAGGGCCATTCCCCTTCCAGCGGCCGCTGCAGGAACGCCTGTACGCGCTCATCGATGCCGCGGCAGATGGATGACACCTGGCTGCGGGAGATACCGGTCATCCCCATCGACTGGACCAGGGCGTCAACCTTGCGGGTCGAGACGCCGTTTATCCATGCTTCCTGGATAACCGCGTTAAGCGCCTTCTCCGAGAGCCTGCGGGCCTCGAGGAAGGGCGGGAAGTAGGTGCCTTCCCGCAGCTTCGGGATACGCAGGTCCAGCGTGCCGAGGCGGGTGTTGTACTGACGGTCACGGTAGCCGTTGCGGTAGGTCTCGCGCTCATCACTGCGCTCATGGGGCTCTGCGTTGATGCGCGCAGTGACGTCAGCTTCCATGATGCGGTTGAGCATAAACTCGGTGAGCTCACGTAAAAAATCCTCGCCGCCAAGTTGCGCCAGGGTGTTGCTGAATGTCATGCTGTGGTCAGCCATCGGTTGACTCCTTTTAAGATAATTGTCTTTGCAAACTATTACCTTACCGGATAAGCCGATGGCTCTCACCATCCTTCCGAATTTACACCACGTCCCTGGACTCTACCTGTTTTTGCCAATTCGGCACGCTGTTATAGACCCAGCGGCGTCCGTCATAGACATGCCGAGATGAATTCATCCAGTAATGAATTTGCTGTAGGACAACGGCCTCGTTCAGCCCAATAGCGCAGGCTAGCGATGGCAAAACCTGCAAGGGGTTTTCGTTAATCAGGAGGCGGCTCATTGCTCACCTCGGGGAATGGGGCTTATCGTGTAACCACGGGCTGGCTCCATGCGCGTTTTTGCATCGATAGTCAAATGTGCGATTTTCCGCACCTTAAGAAAATTGCTGCGTTCCAACGACTTAATCTCTTTGAAAAGCATTTGCTTGGAGCAACAGCAAAAAGAACGCAATATTTCGTGGTCAATAATCCGCTCACCTTCACCATCCAGTGAACCAGACATAAGAACGCGGATCATAATCAGTCGTTGGAGTGGGTTGCCAAATTTGTAATTGTTAACGAAATCATATTTATTCACGCATCAACCCTCGTAAAATGTTTCTCTACCTGCCACAGAGGCAGCATGCATTCATGCTCATACCCAGGGCGCATAAACGTAACTTCCAGCTTTAACCTGTCATAGCCAATGACATGCACCACTACGCCGCGTTTATCGCGATAGTGGCGGTCGAGTTGAACGATTGGATCACGGCTCATGCTGCAACAGTCCAACCTTTGACGTGAGTAAACTCGCCATCCCAGACCTTCTTCATTGGCAGTCGCCCCTTGAGGTACTGGCGATAAAGCCAAACCCCGCCCTTGTGCAGTAGGATTGGCTTGAAGGTATCAATGAAACTGCCATCGTCCTGCTCGTACTTCCCAGGGCGCTCGGTCAGATAGTTATCACGGGCATAGTGCCCAACACGCCAGCGCGGGCTTTTGGACTCAGGGGCGATCATCAAACAGCCAGTTATGGTCTTCCAAAAACGCATTAATCTGGCGCACATTGACGCCATTAAATTGCTTGCAGAATTCGTATGGTGAAATACCACCAGCAATGAGGTTTTCCAGGTGGTTGATGTACTTGGCTTGCCGCTGAACGTAACCAACGGCGAGACGCTCAGCCTTCTTGGTCTCAATCCACGCTTCGGCGGCAGCGATTGGGTCATCGAAATTGGGTAAGTTGCTGGATGGTACCAGGCTGTAAGAGCCAGTAGCTCGAATTGAAGGCAGCACCTCAGAGGTGATCCAGCGCTTGAAGCGCTTTGCCTGCGGTTTGCGACTTTTGATAATCAGTGAGTACAGGCCGGATTCGTTAACCAGTAGAGGCTTGCGCCCCGAACCGGAATAATCTTCCTGTTCGCGTTTATCTTCATCATCAACGGCATTAAGTGCCTTATGGGTGTGGGACAGTCCAAGCGCTTCGCATACATCAATGGCAATAAACCACGGAGCCTGCTCGATCAGCACACTACGCACCGATGCCAGCAGTTCGCCAGTGCTTGATTTGAAATCGAAGGTTTTAATTACATGGCTCACGGAACAATCCTCCACCGAAGTTTAATTTTCACTGGGTAATAAAGTGCCGGCATAATGGTTTTGGGGTGGTTGGGCATCGGCGTGATCTGGTGCGGGGAATACCGTTGGAAGGTCTGGCCGCAATTCATGTGGTTTGACGAGGCCTTCGGTAATGCTCACCATGATAGGAACTGAATCCACACTTACTCGCCTCTTACCTAACAGCCAGGCGCTTACAAGTGACTGAGGATGTCCAACAAGCTTTGCGAGTGCTGATTGAGAACCAGCAGCCTTTATCACCTTTGCAACATATTCGTTTTTCATCTCTTACTCACAAAAAAAATCACTATAGGTGTAAATTTATATCAATAGTGATTGAGATTGCAAGCATGTTCTACCGTTTACAGGATATCACTATAGTGATACATTGCAGCGACATTGAAGGGAGGGTGGTTATGACATTCAAAAGTAGATTGAAAAAAGCAATGGAAGAAGGTGGCTTTACCCAGGCCGCCCTTGCAAAAGAAACTGGAATGGCGCAGTCCATGATATGGAAACTGGTTTCAGGGAATGCAAATGGAACATCCAAGTTAGTGATTCTTTCAAAGGCCCTTGGCGTAAGGCCAGAGTGGCTTGGTGAGGGTAGTGGCCCCATGAGGGAGGGTGACAAAAATGAGCACCACAGAATTGGGAGCGGTCCAATTTTTGGTGTTGAAATCTATGATGGAGATATCCGTACTAATACATGGATTACGGTTCCTGGTTTAGCCAAGAGTGATAGCTGCAAGGCATATCACATGACTGAGGATACTGGTTGCTCAGAAGTCCCAGCAGGAACATACATCGTCGTAGACAGCGCTGAAGAAGCAGGTAACAACGATCTGGTGTATGCAACCACAGGTAAAAAAAGCTCCGTTTATCGCTTTGTGCGAGGGGGTGTAGAGGACTTTCTTTCTGTCGATGACAGTCGCGTGCCCTTAATACCAGCAAACTCCGTTGATATAAAAGGGGTTATAGTATTTTTGCTTAGGGGGCTAAAAAAACAAACCTCCACGGACAAGCACAAATAATTTCCCGCTGAAACTCTTAGCATACAATCCATACCCCCTCCCTGCTAAATGCACTGTACATTCATACAGTGCTTTTTCTTTCATTTTTCCTCAAATATCTAAAACATTCAAGTCACTTTGCGACATTTTTAGTGATTAAATTAAATTCATCTACTTATCAAAGTGATAAAGCTAATTCCAGAAAATAAATCACTATAGGTGTTGCAATGAAAATCACTATAGTGTTTTATATGACTCATCGGCAAACAGCGGAGCCAGTGAGATGAACAGCCAATCATCAACCCAAGCAACACACGAAGCATTCAAACAAACTATTGACATTCACAAAAAGCTTAAAGAATGTGGTTATGGCTTATCATATATGTTTCATCCCCACCCAATGCATGAAGATGCAAAATTTATTCTTAATACAAGCTACGGCGAAGAAATTGAATACGCTCTTTATAAGCGAATCAATAACTTTTTCTTCCTGGTTGATTTTTTACTGACCTTGATTCCGCATGTGAAGAAGCGAAAGTTATCATTCGAGGAATTGAAAAATATAGCCGTGTATTCGGCTCTGACGACGACGCCAATCAAACGCCAGAGCCTAACCCCACCAAACCTGAATAAATTTAACGAGGCTGATATGAACAATACCATGCCAAAAACCAAAGAAGCAATAAAGCCTGCGCTAATTGATGAAAGCAAGCTGCGTAAAGCACAGCGTTTAATAAAATCCGACACCAGTTCTTGGGTGTGGAAACTGAGCATGCATATGGTTAAGCAGGCTTATGGCATCAAGTGCGAAGAACCACTACCAGAACTTGGGGAACGCAACGGGAATTATGTTTGCACCTATGTGAACGCAGAAACTGGCGAATATGCTTTTATTCGTGATCGCAGCCTATTGAATCACGCCGTTAAGGTCTGCCAACAATGCAATGAAAAGGGATTCATATATGTTGCCAGCTAACGTCGGGCACAAAGATAAAACGCGCACAGTAAATGGCTCACTGCTGCATGACAAGGAAGGAATTCTGTACAAGGAGCCTGAAGGTTTCCAGGCCACCGAATTTCCTAACGGTAACCCTGAGACGCCCACCCAGCGCTTGGCTCAGACCACCAGCCATGTTAATCGCTATGTTATGCAGTTGGATGAGTTGTATAGAACGCTTCTCGAATCCAGCCTCAGATCTGCCGATGCTCAAGTTGCAGGCCGTTTTAATGGCTTATTGAGTGAGCTTTATCTTCTCACTGGCGTCAATAAAAGCCGGGTAGAGGCCCTGATGAAAGAAGAAATATCTCAAGGGGGGGGGGTAAATAATGACCACCATCCTGAGGCAAGCAACAAAGGCGCTACTGAATGAAGTCGTCATTAATGTTGCGCCAGATTTTAGCGGACGCTTGACCGTTTATGTTGAGAACGGCGAATTAAAGGCGTATCGCCCATATTCGCCAGAAGAATTCACATGCACGCTCGGATCGTTCATTGAGTTAGCAGAGCGTGCAGGCTGGAAAGTAACTCCGCCGGAGGAAGAATAATGCGACAGAATTTTGACCATAGCGCTATTGATAGTGCTTTTCAGTTAAAGCCATTGCCTGTGTATTACGTGACACGTCACGGCCGTAGTAAAAAGTTCTTTAGCCGTGAACCAGCAATACGACGCTTGGCTCACTTCATGGTGCAAAAGACTTTTGACCGAGCAGGAATACCGACGCACGAAGGCGGTTACCAGAAAGAAGAAGGCGGGATTATCCATTTTAATCGCGGTGAAATCACGCTGGACTATTGGCAGGCGCACCATCGCTGTGAAAGGCGTATTCGTAAATTGTTGGCCCGTAAGCGTGATAAAGAAAAATGGCAACGTGAGTATGACGACTGGGCCAGCAAGCACGATGAATTAATGAAGCGTCGCCCATTTTAATTAAGTAGTCACCAACAAATTTCCAATTACAGCCTTCAGGCTGGGGTATCCCTCGGCCTGAATATAGATAGAAGGTTAATAACAATGTCTCAGTGGATTAACAACATTACATTAAACCGCCGGCGTATCGCCCTCGCTTATCTGGATTTTTGCCAGCGCCATTTCGGCGGCAAATGGTCGGACGTGGTTATTTCGAAAAAGAAAGTGGTGCGCGTTGACATCACCCAGGAGTGCGTCGAGGCACTGATGCAAGAGTTCATCGAGAACATGATTCGCGCTGAATTCGGTATCGCCGGCGGCCAAGAGCAGATCGCCAAGTCTTACGACGCAATGCTGAGCAAAGACCGTAGCCGCCTCACGCCGCTCGGTAAGTCCGTGATGGAGGAAGCCTTCATCGACGCGGTGGCTTACAAGCTGAACAACCCGAGCAGCCAGTTGCTGCAGGTGGTGGCGTGATGGCAACTCCGTACCACGCTGCGGCCCAGCAGGCCATCCAGCACGAACACACCGAAGAGTTCGACCTGGCTGTCAAGTTCTGGCGCCGAGCCGAAATGATTGCAGTTAAGCCGGTTAACCAGCAGTGGGCAGCCACACGCGCCGAGCTGTGCGAAAAGCGCCACAGCCTTGCTGCACGCCTGGTGCAGTGGAGTGAAGAAACCAACCGGCGCTTGCAGTTAGCTGCTGAGACCAAGGCCAAGAAGAAACTGGCCGAGTCGCTCGAGGCCCACATGAACAAAACCACCAGCGGGGAAAACAATGAGCAAGTTTGACGACATGACACCAGAGCAGATCACCGAGCACCTGAAAGGAACTGGCGTATCGGTGCCTGAATGGATGCTGAATATTAATCGCATGAAGTCAGGCGACAAGGTAACCAGGGCTGAACTGCTGGAGTTTGCTGAGTGCCTCACCGAGCAATTGCGCGCCCAAGTAGCACTGCTTTACCTGATTGACTGCAAGAAACGATTCGGTGTTGGACCTAATCGCCAGGAAATTTTTATGCATGAAAATGTCTGCATGGAAATCAGCCGGGATGTTATCGAAACGCTGCTTAAGTTTCAGGTAGAGGCTCCGCTATTGGAGGAACGTCCAGCAGATCGGTACATAACGGTGATGCAGTTTTACCAGATGGATGAGCGGAAACGCGAACTGGATGGCTCTACATGGATGCGTGATTTCATCGACAGCGTATTCATCGACGGTGCCAAGGTCATGATCGAAAGCGCAGTGAAACCGGCTAAAAATCTGCACTAAGGGGTAGAGGATGGGAAACCCAAAATAACGTCAACGTATTTGGCACTCACTCAGTCCATTTCGAACCGAGAGCCAAACCATCGTCGCTGCCAATCTCGGGTTTATAGCCCTGAAGAGTTCCTAGCGATGCCCATGGTGCAGGATTTTATCAAAAAACAATCCCGACCAATTCTTCATCCACGAAGAAACCGGCGAGACCCTACCTGATAGCAAGGAAGGGGCGATTTCAAACTGGAATCAACGCAACGAGGATGGCGAATAGTGAGCGGAACAGACAATCCCCTGCAACGGGCTCTGACTTGGGTTAGCGACGCCTATCTGTTGCACCTAGTCGCTATGCATCGCCGCCCTGTGTACAGCATGTGAACGGAGATATCGCGGTTAACAGATCTGGTATCGAAGGATTCATCGACGGTTATCTGCGTGAGGCGTTGGCCGCCGCTAAAAAGGGCTGGCATGTATATGAGGATGTTGGATATCGATGCCATGTCCAAACCAAAAACCGATGGTTACTTCGTTCACTGGGGCGAGGTTCCCCAACTAAAACCCAGGGGTCGGCGATTCATCGACGCGATGTTTAACCATTATGGGGAAATGGTTCAGGAATTGGGCGGTGAAGGGGCAACAATTCAGTGGATCAAGGAGCACATGAAATGAAGAAGGTGCTTGAGCTGATTATGTTTACGCTGTTTTTCTCCAGCCTGGCGGGGATCGGACTGGCTGCAGGGTTTTATTGTTTTGTCGGCACCGCCACGCTGATCGGGAGGGTTATCTGGTGAAAATTGACTACCAAGACCACGGAGCCACCGCCAGCATCACGCTGACCAGCACCGTGTTCGAGTTCCGCCGGCACAACCGCGTAGTTGATACGGCGCTGTTCCTGACCGATGTCAACACGAACCGCAGCGGTGTGTTCTTTATGAAGACAGTGCTATCCGGCCGCACGCCGGTGGTGCTCAGGGCTTACAAAGTAGTTATGCGGGAGTGGTGGCGATGAACAAGGCATTCGAGGCGATGGTTCGCCTGAAGTATGGGCACCGGTACAGCCTGGAGCGGGACGTGGAAGGCTACTATGCCCGTGAGGTGGTTCGCCGGATGTTTGAAGTGTGGCGGCATTGCAAAGGAGCGACGGTATGAAAGAACTCACCGAACGCCAATCTCAGGTGCTGACCTTCGTCCGCAAATTCATGCGTGATAACGGTTCGGCGCCAACGCAGCGAGAAATCGCGGATGCTATAGGGTGTAGCTCTGCCAACGCAGCTATGCTCCTGCTGAAGGCTCTGGAGCGCAAAGGGGCATTGACTATCAGGACGGGACGAAGCCGAGGGATCGTGCTCAATGACAGTACCAGCGCGCCAGATTTCGACACCTGGCTGCAGAGCCAGGCAGTGCCGATTGAGGTGGACTGTGGGTGTGTGACCGCCGAGGTGCTGTTGTACTGGGTTAAGAAGGCGTACAGCGATGGTGCGCGAGCTGGGGCCGGTGAAGTGGAGGTGGCGAAGTGAACAGAATGTTTTTACTGATGGCTGAGTTTGAGACCTCGGATATTCCCTCTGGAGAAAATCGCGGAGAAATACCTCGGCATCTCAATCGAGTTAGCCAACAAGCGTGCGAACGCTGGCAAACTGCCTATCCCGAGTTTCCGGGCGGCAGACTCGAACAAAGCCCCGCGCCTGGTGCATGTGAAGGATTTAGCAGACTATCTTGATCAACGCACGGCAGCCGCGAGGGAGGAGTTCAAGCAGGTTAATTCGTAAGTCGGCGCGGGGTGCCGGGTCACCTATAGCACCCCACAAAATTTTATCTTGTTGATTTTTATTGTGTATCAACCCTATCAAGCATCGGCGCAACGGAAAAACGGCTCGCAGGGAACGGCCGTTCAACGCCGGTTTGGCCGGCAAGCAGTGGAATATCAGTTTTCAGCGAATCAGTCATTACGGCTCTATTCAGGGTCTGGCGGTCAAAAAAGTAATCGCTGATTATAACGTAAACTGCCGTCGGGGCGAAACCACCGTACCCCTGCAACACTATCGTGTTGAAAGTAAAGCTATTCCAATACGCGAATCACTTTACATGGCTGTCCCATCGCCAAAACGTTGGTCGGAATATCGCCGGTGACGATGCTGCCGGCACCGATGGTGCTGCCATCACCAATGGTCACGCCCGGCAAGATCAGCACATTGCCGCCAATCCACACATTGCTGCCGATAGTCACCGGCCTGGCGGAGGTCTGGAAGGGAAAGTCGGCATCACCGGTCAGACGTTCGCTGGCTTTCAGCGGATGGCTCGGCGTATAAACCTGCAGGTTGGGGCCGATCAGCGTGTTATCGCCAATGGTAATGGTATTACAGTCGAGGAATACCGCATTGACGTTGATAAAACAGTTGTTGCCGATACTGATGTGCTGGCCATAATCACACCAGAATGGCGTTTCAATCCAGCTCTGTTGCCCCCAATGCGCGAACAGCTGGCTCAGCAGACGATTTTTTTCGTCCATCTGCTGAGAATCCAGCGCGCCCAACTGCTTGCTAAGCGCCCGTGCCCGGTGATACAGGTCTATCAGTTCCGCATCGCGGCTGTTATAGATCTCACCGCGCAGCAACTTTTCTCTTTCGGTCATCGCGTGTTCCTTTAGCCAAGGTGTTGTCAGGCGTTATAACGCCACGTGCGGGCAATGCCCAGACGAAAACGCCACGGCGTTGATCTCAGCGCCAGCACGCCGCAGAAGTTGTGAGTCGATTCACGTTTTGCCAATCCGCAGGCGTGAATGTGCCGCTGCCGGCGTGATTAACGGGAGAAAATGGCTCAACTCTCGGCGAATTGGCCGATACATGTTAAAATCGCCTTTTTTACGTACCGGGAATATTTGCCATGAACCCAACCAACCAGGAAAAGCTGCTCGCGCAGGCAGAACAACTCTGTCAGCAACGCAATGTGCGCCTGACGCCGCAACGGCTGGAAGTGTTACGCCTGATGGCTCAACAGCCCGGTGCGATCAGCGCCTATGATCTGCTCGATTTATTGCGCGTCGCCGAACCGCAGGCCAAGCCGCCAACGGTCTACCGCGCACTGGACTTTCTGCTGGAACAAGGCTTTATTCACCGCGTTGAATCGGCTAACAGCTACGTGCTGTGCCATCATTTTGAGCAGCCAATGCACACCTCCGCGCTTTTCATCTGCGATCGTTGCGGGCAGGTAACCGAGCGCACCACCGCTGGGGTAGAGGAAACATTGCAAAAATTGGCAAAAGAGTCCGGTTTTGCCCTGCGCCACAGCGTGGTGGAAGCCCATGGACTGTGCTCAGGCTGTGTTGAAGTAGAGTCTTGCGACAGTAAGCACGATTGCAATCATGACCACAGCATCGTGATTAAAAAGAAATAGTCAGGCAGGTACGTCCCTGTACCTATGGGCCAAGACGTCTAGGGGGGAACGCTGGCCCAAGGGGTGTCAAAGCGCCGCGTTCAACCGCGGGGCGGATCGGATTACCAGCGATACTTGTTCTGATCTTCCCAGGCTTTGACCTCTTCTTCGGCCGCCGCCCTCTGGTAGCCGTAACGTTCCTGTATTTTACCGACAAGCTGTTCACGTTTCCCTTCAATGACCGTCAGATCGTCATCGGTCAGCTTGCCCCACTGTTCCTTCACTTTACCTTTAAACTGCTTCCAGTTACCGTCGGCTTGATCTGTGTTCATAATCTCTCCGTTACCTGTGGTTAGTCAGTTTTAGATAAATCGGGCTGGCGCCAACTGATTAAAATTTATGGCCATTTAACGCTATCTCAGCAATATAAAATCACCGTATAACTCGCCAGCCACGTGACTAATTATAGTCACCGACAACCAAACGACGGAAAATACCAGTTCAAAAAACCATTAACAAACCAAATTACAGATAAAAATCGACAAAACAGTAACTAAACGCCGCTCCAGCATCAAGGTGGAATGTAACCAGATATAAACAAAAAGCAAAAAATACAGCAAAGAAACTAATGAATAGCCAAAGTCAGTGGCTACCGGCGTGGGCAAACCAGGTGCCATTCACGCTGTGCCGGTGCCAAACCCAGCCTAATGCCAGGCCACGCAGGCCGAGAAACACCGCCAAGGCCAGCCACAAACCGTGGTTACCCAACCATGGCAGGGTGAACAGCGTCAGGCCATACCCGGCGGCGGCGACCGCCATACTATTACGCATCTCCGCGCCGCGCGTGGCGCCGATAAACATACCATCCAGCAAATAACACCACACGCCCGCCAGCGGCAATAGCACCTGCCACGGCAGATAGAGGTTGGCCAGGGCGCGCAGCTCCGGCAACGACGTCAGCGCAGCAACGATGTGCTGGCCGGCGACGGCATAAATCAGCGCGAAGCCCAGCGCCACCATACATGCCTGCCGACATGCCGCACGCCAGATGCGTCGCAGCTGTCGATCGTCCCTTGCCCCATAAGCATGGCCGGATGCGCCTCAACGGCATAGGCAAAACCGTCCAGCGCATAGGCGGTAAAGGTCAGCAGGTTCATCAGTACCGCATTTACCGCCACCACCTCGCTGCCGAGACGTGCGCCAAAGATGGTCAACGAGGCAAAGCACAGCTGCAGCAATAGCGATCGCAGCATGATGTCGCGGTTGAGCGCCAGCAGGCGACGCAGATTGCCACGCCAGGCGTGGCGCAGCATTGCCGGTGTAATACCACGCAGGCGCATCACCCGCCAACTGAGCCACAACCCCAGTAGCAGCGTGGCATATTCGGCAATGGCGGTGGCGGTGGCTGCGCCCTGCACGTTCCAGCCCAGCCCCATCACCAACCAGATATCCAGTACAATATTCAGCAGGTTGGCCGACGATCAGCAGGATCACCGGCGCGCGCACGTACTGCACGCCCAGCAGCCAGCCCAGTAATACCAGGTTTGCCAAGGCGGCCGGCGCGCTCAGCCAGCGGATTTCCAGGAACAGCCGGGCCTGCGCCAACACCTCGGCGTCGCCACCGACGATGCTCAACGCCAGGTCGATCAACGGATGACGCAGCAGCACAATGGCCAAACCAGCCAGTAGCGCCAGCATCAGCGGTTGCATGAAGGCGCGCGCCAGTGCCAGGGGATTTTGCGCCCCCAGCGCCTGCGCGGCCAGCCCGGTGGTACTCATGCGCAGGAACAGTAACAGCATGAACAGGAAGCTGGTTGCCATCGAACCGATCGCCACGCCCCCCAGATAGTTCGGGCTGTCGAGATGACCAATCACCGCCGTATCCACCAACCCCAGCAGCGGTACGGTGATATTGGAAAAGATCATCGGCAGCGCCAGACGCCACAGGGCTTTGTCGGTATCGCTGGTGAAAGTGGCAAGCAGGCGCATAGTAACATGTTCCCGTAGGTACCCACGCTCTGGCAAGGGGAGCGATTTACCGGCTACGCCTTGAAAGCTCTTGGGTATGGTGATGTTTTGACGATGGCATCGCCCCAGAACGGGCTGAGGCGATTAGGTTCGGGGGACTGCGAGTTAGATCCAATCACCGTTGCGAATGACGCCGACGGCCAGGCCTTCAATGGTGAAGTTCTGCTGACGAAGATCGACCACAATCGGTTGAAACTCACTGTTTTCCGGTAATAACTCTACCACATTACCGTGTTTTTTCAGGCGTTGACGGTGACTTCGTCTTCAATGCGCGCCACCACCACCTGGCCGTTACGCACGTCCTGGGTTTTATGCACCGCCAGCAAGTCGCCGTCGAGAATGCCGATATCGCGCATCGACATGCCATTGACCCGCAGCAGGAAGTCTGCGTTTGGCTTGAAGAGCGAAGGATCGACCTTGTAGTGCCCTTCGATATGCTGCTGCGCCAGCAGTGGCTCACCGGCGGCCACCCGGCCAATCAGCGGCAGGCCGTCTTCATCTTCCATCAGCAGACGAATGCCGCGCGAGGCGCCGGAGACGATTTCGATGACGCCTTTGCGCGCCAGGGCCTTGAGGTGTTCTTCAGCGGCATTAGGCGAGCGGAACCCCAGACGCAGCGCGATCTCGGCACGCGTTGGCGGCATGCCCGTCTGCGAAATATGATCGCGAATCAGGTCGTAGACCTCTTGCTGTCTGGTAGTTAATGCTTTCATTCCGCCCCCTGTTTGTTTATACAGTCTTGCTGTGAGTATATACAGGTGAACGTGGATTGGGAACTGGAGAATGAATAAAAATCAGGGATTAGCGAGGTGCTGCGCAACATCGATTGCCTGCCGCTCAAACCAGGTATTGCCACAGTACGCTGACCCAGACAAACAGCGCCAGTGCAATCGCCAGCGACACCGCCGCCGAGCCCATGTCCTTGGCGCGGCCGGAAAGCTCGTGGTGTTCAGTGCCGATGCGATCGACGATCGCCTCAATCGCACTGTTGAGCATTTCGACAATCATCACCAGTACCACCGAACCGATCAATAAAATGCGCGCTATCGCACCCACATCCAGCCAAATCGCCAGTATGATGGCCAGCACGGTCGCCACCAGTTCCTGGCGAAACGCGGCTTCATGCTGCCAGGCGGCGGTCAATCCCTTATAGGAATATCCGAAAGCTTTGATGACGCGAGTCAAACCGGTTGCTTGATTTGCCATGTTGCGGTGTGCCTTTTATAAGTGATAAGTCATAATCTTAACGGCTCTGGTTTTTTTAACACCACAGATCTGCTACCCGGTTTCTGGTATGCTTGCGGCGCATTGCTAACAAGAGGCTTCACGTTGTTATGTCAGGTTGGCGTAAAATTTATTATAAATTATTGAATTTACCACTAAAACTGTTGGTAAGAAGTAAGGTTATCCCTTCAGATCCGGTCACGGAGTTAGGGTTGGATCCCTCACGGCCGATTTTGTATGTTTTACCTTATAATTCCAAGGCGGATTTACTGACGCTGCGCACCCAGTGCCTGGCGCAGGATCTGCCCGATCCGCTCACTCCGTTGGAGATCGACGGCGCCGTACTGCCGAGCTACGTGTTTATCCACGATGGCCCGCGCGTATTCCGCTACTACACGCCGAAAGAAGAGTCGGTAAAACTGTTCCACGATTATCTCGACCTGCACCGCAACAATCCGGATCTCGATATTCAGATGCTGCCGGTTTCGGTGATGTTTGGCCGTTCGCCGGGGCGCGAAAGCCACGGTACGCCGCATCTGCGTCTACTGAACGGTGTGCAGAAGTTCTTTGCCGTACTGTGGCTGGGACGCGACAGTTTTGTGCGTTTCTCCAATACGGTGTCTCTGCGCCGCATGGCGACCGAGCACGGTACCGACAAGATTATCGCGCAAAAGCTGGCGCGCGTGGCGCGCATGCACTTTTCACGGCAGCGTCTGGCGGCAGTCGGGCCTAGCCTGCCTGCACGTCAGGATCTGTTCAACAAGCTGCTGGCGTCCAAAGCGATTGAAAAAGCGGTAGAAGACGAAGCACGCAACAAAAAGATTTCGCACGAGAAGGCCCAGCAGAACGCCATTGCGCTGATGGAAGAGATCGCGGCAGACTTCTCTTACGAAACGGTGCGCCTGTCGGATCGCGTGCTGAGCTGGACCTGGAACCGCTTGTATCAGGGCCTCAACGTCACCAACGCCGAACGCGTGCGCCAGCTGGCGCAGGACGGGCATGAAATCGTCTATGTGCCATGCCACCGCAGCCATATGGATTACCTGCTGCTGTCTTACGTGCTGTACCACCAGGGGCTGGTACCGCCGCACATTGCCGCCGGTATCAATCTTAACTTCTGGCCGGCCGGGCCGATCTTCCGCCGTCTGGGCGCGTTCTTTATTCGCCGCACCTTCAAGGGCAACAAGCTCTACTCGACGGTGTTTCGCGAGTACCTCGGCGAACTGTTCACCCGCGGCTACTCGGTGGAATACTTCGTTGAAGGCGGTCGTTCGCGTACCGGACGCCTGCTGGAACCCAAAACCGGCACCCTGTCGATGACCATCCAGGCGATGCTGCGCGGCGGCACCCGCCCGATTACCCTGGTGCCGATCTACATCGGTTACGAACACGTGATGGAAGTCGGTACCTACGCCAAAGAACTGCGTGGTGCCACCAAAGAAAAAGAAAGCCTGCTGCAGATGCTGCGCGGTCTGCGTAAACTGCGCAACCTCGGCCAGGGTTACGTCAACTTTGGCGATCCATTGCCGTTGACCTCGTACCTCAATCAGCACGTGCCGCAGTGGCGGGAGTCGATCGACCCGATCGAAGCACAGCGTCCAAGCTGGCTGACACCAACGGTCAACGATCTGGCTGGCAAGATCATGGTACGTATCAACAATGCCGCCGCCGCCAACGCCATGAATCTGTGCTCCACTGCACTGCTGGCTTCACGCCAGCGTTCGCTGACACGCGAGCAGTTGATTGAGCAACTGGAGTGCTACCTGCAGCTGATGCGCAACGTGCCTTACGCCAGTGATGTCACCGTGCCGCAGCAGTCGGCAGAGGCGTTGCTGGATCACGCGCTCAACATGAACAAGTTCGAGGTAGAGAAGGACAACATCGGCGATATCATCATTCTGCCACGCGAGCAGGCGGTGTTGATGACCTATTACCGCAACAATATCCATCATTTGCTGGTATTGCCGTCGCTGATCGCCTCTATCGTGATGCACCATCGCCGCGTCTCGCGCAGCGAACTGTTACGCCAAATCAGCCTGATTTATCCGATGCTGAAAGCTGAACTGTTCCTGCATTACGATACCGACCAATTGCCGGCGGTGTTGAATACGTTGGTCGACGAACTGGCTCGCCAGCGGTTGATCTGCGACCAGGGCGAGGAGCTGGTGCTCAACTCGGCACGCATTCGTCCGCTGCAATTGCTGGCTGCCGGCGTGCGTGAAACGCTGCAACGCTACGCCATCACGCTGTCGATCCTGAGCGCCAACCCGAGCATCAACCGTGGCGCGCTGGAGAAAGAGAGCCGTATCATGGCGCAGCGTCTGTCGGTACTGCACGGCATCAACGCCCCGGAGTTCTTCGACAAGGCGGTATTTTCCACCCTGGTGGCCACGCTGCGCGCCGAAGGCTATATCAATGATATCGGCGATGCGATCCGTGAGCACACCATGGAGGTTTACAGCATGTTGAGCGATCTGATCACGCCGGAAATCAAGTTGACCATTGAGAGCGTCAGCCTGCCGGCGGACGGAAACGCCTTGCCGCCAGCGGTGGAAGAGCCCAAAGAAGACGAGTAATCGGTCGTTACCACGAAGAAGGCACCCACGCGGGTGCCTTTTTTATCTGCATCGTTTATGGCGTCAGCGCGTCAGATATAGCTCAGCGCGATACCGATAAACACCACCAACCCAACGTAGTTGTTATGCAAAAACGCCCGGAAGCAGGCATCGCGATCGCGCGTGGCGATCTGCCGTTGCTGATGAATAAACAGCGCCCCCGCCAGCAGCAGCGACCAATAAAACGCGCCACCCAACTGCGACAGATAGCCGACCGACAGCAACAGTAACAGCGTGGCGAACTGCAACAGGCCGACGATCAGCTTGTCATGGCGGCCAAACAGCACGGCAGTGGACTTGATGCCGATTTTTCAGGTCGTCGTCACGATCGACCATCGCATACAGCGTATCGTACGCTACCGTCCAGCAGATATTCGCCAACAGCAACAGCCAGCAGCTCAGCGGCAAGGCTTCGCTGACCGCCGCAAAGGCCATTGGGATCCCCCAGCCGAACGCCGCGCCCAGCACCACCTGCGGCAGGTTGCTGACCCGTTTCATAAACGGATAAATCCAGGCCAGCGCCAGCGCCGCCAACGACAGCCAGATGGTCATGGCGTTCAGCGTCAGCACCAGGGCAAAGGACACCAGCACCAGCGTTACGAACAGGATTTTGGCCTCTTTTACGCTGACGCGGCCGCTCGGTAACGGCCGTTTGGCGGTACGTTTGACATGACCGTCGAAATCTCGATCGGCAAAATCATTCACCACGCAGCCGGCCGCCCGCATCAGAAACACGCCCAATACAAATACCAGCAGAATGGATACCGGTGGAATACCTTGTCCCGCCAGCCACAGCGCCCATAACGTCGGCCACAGCAACAGCAGGGTACCGATCGGCTTGTCAATGCGCATCAGATGGCAGTATGCCTGCCATTTACTTTGCTTCACGCTTCCTTCCACGTTCTCTGCTCTCCTCATCACGCCGGATCGACGCGGTTCACCGTATAAATCGGCGATGCGGGTAAAAACAGCTCGGTCAGCAGCAGCGGTTTGCCCGCCAGACGCAGCCGCGAGCGACGCGCCCACAAATCGTCTTGCCGACCGATATGAATATAATCACGCGTCAGCGCGTCACTGCTGAACAGGTAGCGCCCCAACGGCACGGTGCCCAGATCGACCAGCGCCTGATCGGGACCGGTCAGCGTTTCCAGTGGGATCACCGTGCGCCCCAACAGCCAGGGTTGGTTGTCGCCCAGCAGGACGATTTCACGCAGCCAATAACGAGGGCTTTCCGGCAGGTGTTCCGCTTCGTCACCCAGTTCGGCGCGGCTGATAAAGCCTTCGCGCTGCGGTTCAACATGCACCCGTTGGCAATGCCGTTCGAAGCGTCGGGTCATCGAGCCCAGCTCCATTAACCAATCATTAACCGCGGCGGGAACCTCAGAGTGCGGTGCGGTGAGCCATTCCAGCGGAGGCAGGATGGATTCGCTAGTGCCAGACATTGATCTACTCCACATCAGCAGCGCGCGAAACCGGCCGCGCGCGCCAGACTATACAAACTGTTAACAGGAGACCATTGTAACGCAGAAAAGCAAAAGCGGCAGGGTGATTCAATGAGGGGACGGCGGGTTATCGCCATGCAGGGCATGGGAAGGCGCAGTATAACTGCGCCGGTGACGGTCAACCGGCAGCGACGAAAAAAGGTGCGCCGAGGCGCACCAGTCATCGAGCCAGCATCGACAGCGTGGGGTACTACCCCTTGCCTTTCACGCTGCTGATAAAGGTTTCACGCGCGGTGGACGAACCCAGTTTTTCAGCTTCATTCATCAGTTTTAGCGCCTTGTCGATATCCCCCGCCTTCACCGCCTGGCGAATACCGTTGTTAAAGTAACTTTCGGTATCATTCAGCATCGGCTCGGCCGGTTTCGCAGGCGCACTGGCCGCAGGGGCGTTGGTGCCCACCACCACCGGCGCCGCTGCCGGCGCAGATTGCAGCATGCCGATCATCACGTTGCCGGTCCCCTGCTCGGCGGTGACTTTCAGTTTCAACTGACCGGAGGTGGTGTGACGGGCAATAGGATCGGGAATATCCGGCACCGCATTACCCACGCCGCGCGCATACGCCTTCGCCGGGTTGGTCAGTTGCGTGGTTTTGCTCAAATCCTGGCGGGTGGTATACACCAGCAGATAGATTTGCTTTTGACCCAGCGCCGGCGTCAGCTTCAGGGTGCCTTCCAACCGATCGGCTGACATCACGCCCGGCGGTTGATACGCGAAATAACTGCTTGGGTAATAGGCGGCCGGTCGCTGATGCTCATCCAGCACCAGCACGCTCGGCGCATAAAGCGCATTGTCTTTGGCAATGCTGCTCAGGGTGATTTCCAGCGATCCACGGTCGGCCGGCAGCGTATAGGCCGCCACCGCCCCTTGAATATCGCCCTGATTGATTTGCGGGCTGACGCTATCCAGCTTCACATCCTGGCTGACAGGTGGTACCAGCGGTTGCCAGGGCAGGCTTTGCAACGTAGCGGCGCCAATCGCCGGTGCCACGGAGACATTGGCCGGGGTAGCGGCGTTGGCCATCAGCGGCATACCGATCGACAGCGCCACGGACAGGCAGAGTGACAACAGATTTTTTTTCATTGTTATATCCCCATTCATGCCGGCAGCGGGCAGGCAAGCGCCACGCTGCCGGTAATCAGTGACGGGAAGAGGCGCAGGCGTCTTCCCACCGTGCCGGTATTACCACCAGATTTCCATCTGTGCGCCGAAGGTGACTTCATCGTCATTGCCACGGCTGAAGGTGTGGGCGCTGCTGTCGCTGTAGGCGGTGCCGGTGGTATATGCCGAACCGGAATCGCTGTTGGCGTAACCCCACTTCTCATCCCACTTGGCGTAGGTGGCGAACAGGCGGATTGCCGGACGTGACCAGATGCTGTCGCCGGCCTGCCATTGCTGCGCCAGCGTCACTTTGTACTGACCGTTGCGATCGCCGGTGCGCTGAGACTTGACGTTGTCATAACCCGCTTCCAGCAAGGTGCTCATGATCGGCGTCCATTTGTACATTGGTCGCACGCCCACGGTGTACCAGGTGCTGCCGTTATCATTGTCTCGGTCGATGTCCTGATACATCGCCACGTACATCAGCGCCCATTTATCATTGAAATCAATTGCGCCGTGATCCAGTACGCGGAACATATTGCCGTTGTTATCGACGCTGGAGCCCTGGTTACGACCATTATTCTGTGAGGTCATCGAGTCAGAGGCGTATTGCAGCACAAATTTGTTGTAGCCGTTGAGGATGCTTTGCGTATGTTCCGCGGTGAACATCCAACCGTCCTTGGAGGCACCGTCGGCCAGATGGTAACCGTCCTGCACGTTGGCACGACCGTAATCGACGCCGAACTCCAGCGTACCACCCGGATTGGTTTCCAGACCGGCCAGACGGACGTCAAACACGTCATTGACGGTTGGGCGCTCGTCCCATTCGTTATACAGATAACCGTAAGAGCCGCCGGATTCGCCGTTACGGGTTACCGCCATCGACAATTTGCCGAAACCGAGATCCACGTTTTCCAGACCCGCGCCCGGGCCGGAGATATCCCAGTAGTAGAAGTCGATCATGTGGACATCATGACGCTGATAGAAGCGCTTACCGGCCCACAGCGTGGAGCCAGGCAACCATTCGATCAGGTTTTTACCCTGCACATTCACTTCACGGAACCCCGGCGTGGTGTCTTCCCAGTCGGAACGCTGTGAAACCGAGTACGCCAGGTTGGTATCGAAGTAGAAGCTCTTGTCACCGTCTTTCCAGACTTCCTGGCCCAGCTTTAATTCCGCGTAGGTTTCACATTCGTTGCCAAGACGGTATTTGCTGCCGGCGCCGGTAGCCTGGAAGCATTGCTGCTCACCGCCGCTGCCGGTCCAGCCAATGCCGGAACGTGCATAGCCATGAAAATCCACCGCCATCGCTGATGAAGAGAGAACACCAGCGGCGACAGCCAGTGCCAGAGGGAGTTTGCGCAGAGTAGTCATCATTATTCTCCAGTTATACAGACCGTTACCCAATGGATTTCACACGGCGGCATGAGCGCCGGGATGCGGATTCCCCGCCGGCCGCACAAGCAGGCGACCGTAGGAAGATCTCGCAGCCAACGCTGCCACAGCGCGAAAGCGCCGGGTTGTGGTGCTTTAAACGCCCAGCTCCTGATGCAGCCGTTTACACGCCGTTCCATCCTCGCGGAACAGATGGCAACGGTGCGGCGGCAAGCCGATGGCGAATGTGGCACCTTCTTCTACCAGCACCACGTCGTTCTGGCGGTAAACCAGGTTCTGACGGATTGCCGGGATTTGAATGTGGATTTGCGTCTCGTTGCCGAGTTGCTCCACCACCTGTACGTCACCTTCCAACGTCACTTCCGAGGCGTTGCTCGGCAGCAGATGTTCCGGCCGAATGCCCAACGACATGTTGGCGCCGGCCACGACCCCGCTGCCGTCCACCGGCAGCCAGACCAGTTGGCGGTTCGGCAGCTCGATCTGCACCTGCTGCGGCTCTGCCGCGGTCACCTTGACCGGCAGGAAGTTCATCTTCGGCGAACCGATAAAACCGGCGACGAAGCGATTGGCCGGGTAGTGATACAGCTCCAGCGGCTTGCCGACCTGCGCAACGCGCCCGGCGTCGAGCACCACGATCTTGTCGGCCAGCGTCATCGCCTCCACCTGATCGTGGGTGACGTAAATCATGGTGCGCTGCAAGCGCTTGTGCAGACGGGATATTTCGATGCGCATCTGTACACGTAGCGCGGCATCAAGGTTGGAAAGCGGCTCATCGAGCAGGAACACATCCGGCTCGGCCACCAGCGTACGGCCAATCGCTACCCGCTGACGCTGCCCCCCGGACAGCGCTTTCGGCCGCCGATCGAGCAAGTGCGCCAGTTGCAATACTTCGGAAACCTGATTTACCCGCGCCTTGATGTCCGCCTTTTTCGCGCCGGCCAGCTTGAGGCCAAACGACATGTTGTCCGCCACCGACAAGTGCGGATACAGCGCGTAGGACTGGAATACCATGCCGATACCGCGTTCGGACGGCGGCACCTCGTTCATGCGGGTTTCGCCGATAAACAAATCGCCCGACGTAATGTCCTCCAACCCGGCGATCATGCGCAGCAGCGTCGATTTTCCGCAGCCTGACGGCCCGACAAACACTACAAACTCCCCGTCGTCGATAGTCAGGTTGACGTCTCTGGATATCACGGCCTCGCCAAAGGCCTTATAAACGCTGCGCAGTGTGACGCTAGCCATGCGTTACTCCCCTGCTTTCGCAGTTAACATTCCTAGTGAAAATGGCGGAGGCAAACCCCGCCAAAACCCATTGATGACCCTCTTGGCCCTGCGCCGTCTGCCATGCCCATGGCATGGTCGCCTCAGACGGCGCGGCCGCCTGAGTATACGGCTGCAAATTAATCAGCGCTTCAAGGCATTGATCCTGATGGGTAATAAGTAAGCGAACCAGGCCATTTTGCTGGCTGACCGCCTGCAATTCGCCGTGTTGAATCACCGGCAACCGACGCAGCGCCAGCAATGAGCGGCAATACTGCAACGTGGATTGGCCATCGTGCTGCTGGCGGCTGATCGCCAGGGCTCGATGCTCAATAGCCACCTGCTGATACCAGTGAATCTCCCCCGCGGTAACCTGTTCCGGCGCTTCATGCCACGGCATCGGCGTTTGTGCCCCCAGCGGATCGTGCAGATCGGCGGCGTGTGGCAAACCCAGTTCTTCGCCCTGATACAGGCAAATCGGGGCTGGCAGCAGCGCCAACAGTGTCAGAAAGGCGTCGGCGGAACGTAAATCTCCCTGCCCCCAGTGGCTGACCACTCGCGGCTGATTGGCATCGCCGGTGCTCCATACGCTGTCCGCCAGTCGATGGCGACGGGCATTAAGCACCTCAACCAGTTTTTCCGCACTAAACGGCACCACCTGCTGCGCCAGCGGGCTGCTGGCATATGGCTGGTCGTCCTGATACAGATGGCCCGTGTCATCGCCGTGCCACAGGGTCAAGCCTCGCGCCGCCGCTGCGCCACTGGCATCCGCCAGCCACACTTGCGGTACCACCAGGCCATCCACCGACAGCGCGTCAAAATACGGCAACGTACTCAGCAGTCCCTCAACGTCACCGACGCCGTCGCCGTTGCCATCACGGAAACTCACCGGATGAATCCGGTACAACGTCGGGTGAGTGGCGCTATGCATTAACGACATAGGTACGATTTCCTGCTGCAACGGGGATAAAAGTGATGCTGCCGATAGTGCGCGAACCACAGGAAACGGTAATCATCCGTAAGCGGGTTTTTCATGGGGGAGGAGACGGGAGGATGAGAGAACGACCCGGATGGTCACAGGTTCGACACCTAAGACAAATCTGTGATCTATCTGGCAAAAATCGTCGGCATTTTTTGTGTCTAACCCCACAGAATAGGGCGTAATGTTAGCTGGATCACACTACCTGGCGATGGGGCGTAGACGGGGGGAGGATGAATCCATGTCGCTTTGCCACCCACTATAAGCAACGAAATCACTCTCCTTACCGCAGTGCCCACAGAAGGATTGGACTATGACTCGCAGAATTACCACCACCGCTCGCACTCTGGCGCTGTCAGCATTGACGACGCTGGTGCTTTCTTCGTCGGCGTTCGCCAAGATCGAAGAAGGCAAACTGGTTATCTGGATCAACGGCGATAAAGGCTATAACGGCCTGGCTGAAGTCGGCAAAAAATTTGAAAAAGACACCGGCATCAAGGTCACCATTGAGCATCCGGACAAGCTGGAAGAAAAGTACCCGCAGGTCGCCGCCACCGGTGACGGCCCGGATATCATCTTCTGGGCGCACGATCGTTTTGGCGGTTACGCGCAGTCCGGTCTGCTGGCAGAAATCCATCCGTCCAAGGCCTTCCAGGACAAAATCTATCCCTTCACCTGGGACGCAGTACGCTACGACGGCAAGCTGATTGGCTACCCGGTGGCGGTGGAAGCGCTGTCGCTGATTTACAACAAGGATCTGATCAAGGAAGCGCCAAAAACCTGGGAAGAGATCCCGGCGCTGGACAAAACGCTACGCGCCCAGGGTAAGAGCGCCATCATGTGGAACCTGCAGGAACCGTACTTTACCTGGCCAATTATTGCCGCCGACGGCGGTTATGCCTTCAAGATGGAAAACGGCAAATATGACGTCAAGAACGTCGGCGTGGCCAACACCGGTTCGCAAGCCGGTCTGCAATTTATCGTCGACCTGGTGAAAAACAAGCACATCAATGCCGATACCGACTACTCCATTGCCGAAGCCGCATTCAACAAGGGCCAGACGGCGATGACCATCAACGGCCCGTGGGCGTGGACCAATATCGACAAGAGCAACATCAACTACGGCGTAGCACTACTGCCCAGCTTCAATGGCAAGCCGTCCAAAGCCTTCGTTGGCGTGCTGACTGCCGGCATCAATGCTGCCAGTCCGAACAAGGAACTGGCGACCGAGTTTCTGGAAAACTACCTGTTAACCGATCAGGGTCTGGCTGACGTCAACAAGGATAAACCGCTGGGCGCCGTGGCGCTGAAGTCGTTCCAGGCGCAGTTGGAAAAGGATCCGAAGATAGCCGCCACCATGCAGAACTCGCAGAATGGCGAAATCATGCCGAATATCCCGCAAATGAGCGCCTTCTGGTATGCGATGCGCAGCGCGGTGATTAACGCCGTCAGCGGTCGTCAAACGGTTAAGGCCGCGCTGGACGATGCGCAAACCCGCATCACCAAGTAATGTCGTTGTGCGGGATTAACCTCCCCAACTAATTGGCGTTACACCGCGACGGCAAGTACGCCTATCCCCGGCAGCATAGCGAGCTATCTGACCGGGGTAAGCGGACACAGCCAACCAAGGTGTAACGTCAAGAATGAAGGGGACGAGCGCCCCGCCGTTGCTGCAGAGAAAGGAACGCCCTATGCAATTAGCTCACGCCGGTTCGCCTGCGCGAAAAAAATCGAAGTGGTGGCAGAGTGAGGTAGTGAAATGGCTGTGTATCGGCCTGCTCAGCCTGATGACCTGCTATCTGATTGTGTTGATGTATGCACAGGGTGAATATCTGTTCGCCATTATGACGCTGATCCTGATCAGCGCCGGGCTGTACGTCTTCGCCAACCGTCGCGCCTATGCCTGGCGCTACGTATATCCGGGCGTTGCGGGTATGGGGCTGTTTGTGCTGTTCCCGCTGATTTGCACCATTGCCATCGCCTTCACCAACTACAGCAGTACCAATCAGCTGACGTTTGAACGTGCCCAGTCGGTATTGATGCAACGCCAGTTCCAGACCGGCAAGACCTTTACCTTCAGTCTGTATGCCGCAGCCAACCAGCAATGGCAGTTGCAATTGACTCATCCGGACAGCGGTGAACGGCTGATGTCAGAGCCGTTCAGCCTTGACGCCAATATGGCGGAACCGGTGAAATTAACCGCGGCCGCCGGCGAGCCCACCACCGAACGCGCCACGCTGCGCGTCATTACCCAACATCGTCAGGCCCTGAGCCACCTGGTAGCGCAGCTGCCGGGCGGCGGTGAACTGCGCATGAGCTCACTGCGCCAGTTTGCCGGCACCAGCCCGCTGTATCACGTCGCCGACGACGGTAAAACGCTGACCAACAACCAAACCCAGGTGCAGTATCGGCCAAATCAGGAGATCGGTTTTTACCAGGCGGTGAACGCCGACGGCAGTTGGGCAAAGGAAACCCTCAGCCCGGGCTATACCGTTACCACCGGCTGGAAGAATTTCCTGCGCGTATTGCAGGATGAAGGTATCAAAAAACCGTTTATCTCGATTTTTGTCTGGACCATCGTGTTTTCGGTGTTGACGGTTTTCCTGACCGTTGCCGTCGGCATGGTGCTGGCCTGTGTGGTGCAGTGGGAAGCGCTGAAAGGCAAAGCGGTTTACCGCGTGTTGCTGATCCTGCCGTACGCGGTGCCGTCGTTCATATCGATCCTGATTTTCAAGGGGCTGTTCAACCAGAGCTTCGGCGAAATCAACCTGATGCTCAGCGCGCTGTTTGGCATCAAACCGGCCTGGTTCAGCGATCCGCTCACCGCCAAGAGTATGATTATCATCGTCAATACCTGGCTGGGCTACCCATACATGATGATCCTGTGCATGGGCCTGCTGAAAGCCATTCCGGACGACCTGTATGAAGCGTCGGCGATGGACGGCGCCAGCCCGTTGCAGAATTTCTTCCGTATCACCTTACCGTTGCTGATCAAGCCGCTGACACCGTTGATGATCGCCAGTTTTGCCTTTAACTTTAACAACTTCGTACTGATCCAGCTGTTGACCAATGGCGGACCGGACATGATTGGCACCACCACCCCGGCCGGCTACACCGACCTGCTGGTCAGTTATACCTATCGCATCGCCTTTGAGGGCGGCGGCGGCCAAGACTTCGGCCTGGCGGCGGCGATCGCCACGCTGATCTTCCTGTTGGTCGGCGCGTTGGCGATTTTGAATCTGAAAGCCAGCAAGATGAACTTCGACTAGGAGAAAAAAATGGCGATGGTTCAACCCAAGTCTCAACGCATACGCCTGTTGCTGACTCACCTACTGATGCTGTGCTTTATCGCACTGATCATGTTCCCGCTGCTGATGGTGATCGCCATCTCGCTGCGCTCCGGCAACTTTGCCACCGGCAGCCTGATCCCCGAGGAGATCTCGTTCGAACACTGGCGGCTGGCGCTCGGCCTCAGCGTCACCCACGCTGACGGCAGCGTGACGCCGCCGCCGTTCCCGGTGCTGCTGTGGCTGTGGAACTCGATTAAAGTGGCGGTGATTACCGCCATCGGCATTGTCACGCTGTCCACTACCTGTGCCTATGCCTTCGCGCGCATGCGTTTTCGTGGCAAAAGCACCCTGCTGAAAAGCATGCTGATTTTCCAGATGTTCCCGGCGGTGCTGTCGCTGGTAGCGCTGTACGCGCTGTTCGATCGGCTGGGGCAATATCTGCCGTTCATTGGTCTCAATACCCATGGCGGGGTGATCTTCGCCTATATGGGCGGCATCGCGCTGCACGTCTGGACCATCAAGGGTTATTTCGAAACCATCGACAACTCGCTGGAGGAGGCCGCCGCGCTGGACGGCGCCAGCCCGTGGCAGGCGTTCCGCCTGGTGCTGTTGCCGCTGTCGGTGCCGATTCTGGCGGTGGTGTTCATTCTGTCGTTTATCGCCGCCATCACCGAAGTGCCGGTGGCGTCATTGCTGCTGCGCGACGTCAACAGCTACACGCTGGCGGTCGGCATGCAACAGTATCTTAACCCGCAGAACTATTTGTGGGGGGACTTTGCCGCCGCAGCGGTGCTGTCGGCAATCCCAATCACCGCCGTCTTCCTGCTGGCACAGCGCTGGTTGGTGGGCGGCCTGACCGCCGGCGGGGTCAAAGGGTAATTTATGCCACTGCGATATGCTTGATGTATTTCTAAGCCTGTGTCTTCGGCGGCCCGCTGGGCCGCCTTTTTTATCTCTGCTATTCGCGTTTCAGCCGATCGCTATTGGCCAGGAACAGCGTCACCACTAATAACAATATCGCCCCTGAATAAATCAGCGTATCGAATGGGTTTTTATGATCCACTATGATCAGACGAATGATGGCCGTGATGCCGATATAAATGAAATAACGTAGCGGGAAGTGGTAACCCGATTCAAAGTACTTCACGATCAAGGCGATAAACTCAAAATACAAAAAGTAGATCACAATCCCTTCGATCAGCAGGTACGAAGAGGACTCCTCACTATTGATAAACAATACTTTTGCCAGGTGAATGGTTTCTTTCACCAAGAACACCACCAGGATCGCCGCCAACAGCAATAAACCGACGTTGAGCACCCGTTGCAACCCTTTGGCGATAGTTATCGAACGCGATGTCTTTGCCATGTTATAATTCCCTTGTTTTTCAAAAAAATACGTTATTTCTATCCGATTGGAGTAATGAACAATTACCGTCCAATTATCGGAAATTCCTTATAAAGCATCGCATAACACTTAGGTTATGATTATGCTCGGTGGTATGTTTGTTGCAATTAGCAATTCAAACTATCATTGTGCGTAAATTATTTACATAAAACACAAACTTCAAAGGAATCCTTCCTATGCGCGCTAAACTCAATGGATTGGTCGCTGCTGGCCTGTTTTCCTGTGCGTTAACCGGCCATGCCAGCGGCCTGGTTACCCCTGATAACGACCTGCGTAACGACCTTGCCTGGTTATCCGATCGCGGCGTAATTAACGTCAGCCTGTCGACCTGGCCACTGAGTCAAGAAGAGATCAGCTCGGTGATTTCGCAGGCCAAGCCGGTCACCAACACCGAGAAAAACGTGATTGAACGCGTTCAGCGTCGCGTAGGTGAACTGAAATCCAACATTCGTATCACCGGCTATGCCTCGACCGACAAGCCCGGCACCCGCAGGGCTTTGGCCAAAACGAATATGCCGACGATCGTCTGACCGTTGGCGTCGGCGGCAGCGGCGACTACTGGGATGTCCGTCTGCAAGGCTCGGTCGAAGGCGATCAGCGCGTGGGCGACAGCTCCAAATTCAACCTGCAAGGCTCCTACGGCGCGATCAAGGTATGGAACCAGTGGCTCTCCTTTGGCGAAGTATCGCAATGGTGGGGTCCGGGTTATGACGGCAGCCTGATTCGTTCCGACGCGGCCCGCCCGGTAACCGGCTTTATGATGCAGCGAGCCGATCAATCACCGTTTGAAACGCCGTGGCTGTCGTGGATTGGCCGCTGGCAGTACCAGCTGACCGCCGGCCAGCTGTCGCAATACAGCGCGGTGCCGGACACCAAACTGATTGGCGGCCGCTTCACCATGATGCCGACCGACTTCCTCGAACTGGGTGCATCGCGCATCATGATGTGGGGTGGCGACGGCCGTCCGCAAAGCTGGAGCTCATTCTGGGATGCAGTTGCCGGCAACGACAATACCGGCGACCCGAAAAACGATCCAGGCAACCAGTTGGGTGGCTTTGACTTCAAGCTGAAGCTGCAACCGCTGGTTGGCCTGCCTGTCAGCTTCTATGGCCAGATCACCGGCGAAGATGAAGCCGGCATGCTGCCCTCGCACAATGCCTATCTGTTGGGTCTGGAAGGCCACCCAGAGTGGGGTCCTACCACCATCAACTGGCATATCGAAGGCAGTGATACCCGTTCGAACGGCAACGCCAACAACGTGATGTATAACCACTACATTTACCGCGGCGGTTACTACCAGCAGGGTTATCCGCTGGGTCACGCCATGGCGGCGACGGTCAGATGCTGTCCGGCCGGGTAGAAATGGTACTGGATGATGGCCAACGCTGGAGCACCCGACTGGTCTACGCCAAGGTCAACCCGAACAACCAGAGCATCAACCAGGCCTTCCCACGCTCTGATACCCTCAAGGGCATCCAGCTGGGTTGGGGCTACAACTTCGATTCTCAGGTCAAGTTCGACACCAGCCTGTGGTATACCGATAATAACCACAGCACCGCCGACGACGTTGGCGCGGCATCAGCCTTGAAGTGCCAATCAACCTGTAACGGTTAACGCGGGCACGCATACAGCCAGTCGGATGACATGTCGACTGGCTTTTTTGTGCCTTGCCGTCGAATATCTGCCCTATCTCGCCGCAATGCCCCACCGCCTGCCCGATTCTACGCTATCTTTTAATTTTGTTATCAAGAGGGACAGAACAAGATGAAAGCAGCCGTTGTCAATCAGGATCATTCGATCGCTATCGTCGACAAAAAGCTCCGCCCGCTGCAACACGGCGAAGCCTTGCTCAGTATGGAATGCTGCGGGGTATGCCATACCGATCTGCATGTCAAAAACGGTGATTTCGGCGATAAAACCGGGGTTATTCTGGGGCATGAAGGCATTGGTATCGTCAAGTCTGTCGGTCCGGGCGTCAGCTCGTTGCGGGTCGGCGATCGTGCCAGCGTCGCCTGGTTTTATCAGGGCTGCGGGCACTGCGAATATTGTAACTCCGGCAACGAAACCCTGTGTCGCGAGGTGAAAAATGCCGGTTACACCGTCGACGGCGGCATGGCGGAAGAGTGCATAGTGGTAGCTGACTATGCGGTGAAAGTGCCGGATGGCCTCGATTCGGCGGCGGCCAGCAGCATTACCTGCGCCGGCGTGACTACCTATAAGGCAGTGAAAGTGTCTGGCGTGGCGCCTGGACAGTGGATCGCCATTTACGGCCTGGGCGGGCTGGGCAATCTGGCGCTGCAATATGCTAAAAACGTGTTTAACGCCAAAGTGATCGCCATCGACGTCAATGATGAACAGCTGAAATTTGCCAGCGAAATGGGTGCCGATCGGGTGATCAACTCATCGAAAGAGGACGCGGCGAAGATTATTCAGACCGAAATGGCCGGCGCACACGCCGCGGTGGTGACCGCCGTCGCCAAAGTCGCGTTTAACTCCGCGGTGGACGCCATGCGCGCCGGTGGCCGCATCGTGGCCGTTGGCCTGCCACCGGAATCCATGAGTCTGAATATCCCACGGCTGGTGCTGGACGGCATTCAGGTTGTCGGCTCGCTGGTCGGCACGCGTGAAGATCTGAAGGAAGCCTTCCAGTTCGCCGCCGAGGGCAAAGTGGTACCAGCGGTAACCAAGCGCCCGGTAGAAGACATCAATGATATCTTCCATGAAATGGAGCACGGCAAAATCAAAGGCCGCATGGTGATTGATTTCACATCACGCTGAAGCCGATCGACGGCAATAAAAAAACCCGCGCTGCGGGTTTTTTATTGTTTCGGTGTGGACGCACGGTTATGCCCCCAGCCCCTGGATTAACGCCATGCTTTAAAGCGATTGATCAGCGCGTTGGTCGAACTATCGTGGCTGGTAACCGGTTCTGCGCCTGCCAGTTCTGGCAAAATGCGATTAGCCAGCTGTTTGCCCAATTCCACGCCCCACTGGTCGAAGGTGAAAATGTTCAAAATGGCGCCTTGGGTGAAGATTTTGTGCTCATAGAGCGCAATCAGACTGCCCAGACTGAACGGGGTGATTTCACGCAGCAGGATCGAGTTGGTCGGGCGGTTGCCTTCGAACACCTTGAACGGCGCCACGTGTTTGATCTGTTCCGGCTTTTTGCCCTGTGCAGCAAACTCTTCTTCTACCACGTCAAGCGATTTGCCAAACGCCAGCGCTTCGGTCTGCGCAAAGAAGTTGGACAGCAGCTTGGCATGATGGTCGCTCAGCGGGTTGTGGCTGATGGCCGGTGCAATAAAGTCGCAAGGAACCAGTTTGGTGCCCTGGTGAATCAGCTGATAGAACGCGTGCTGGCCGTTGGTACCCGGCTCGCCCCAGATAATCGGGCCGGTCTGGTAATCCACCGGATTGCCGTTGCGATCGACATATTTGCCGTTGGATTCCATATTGCCCTGCTGGAAATACGCGGCAAAGCGGTGCATGTATTGGTCATACGGCAGAATCGCTTCGGTTTCGGCACCGAAGAAATTGTTGTACCAGATGCCGATCAACGCCAGCAGTACCGGCAGGTTCTGCTCGGCCGGCGTTTCTGCGAAGTGCTTGTCCATCGCATGGGCGCCGCTCAGCAGCTGTTCGAAATTGTCGAAGCCCAGCGACAGCGCGATTGACAGGCCGATCGCCGACCACAGGGAATAACGACCACCGACCCAGTCCCAGAATTCGAACATGTTGGCGGTATCAATGCCGAATTCCGCCACCGCCTGGCCGTTGGTAGACAGCGCGGCGAAATGCTTGGCCACGTGCTTCTGGTCGCCGGCGAACGTCAGGAACCAGTCACGCGCGCTATGGGCATTGGTCATGGTTTCCTGGGTAGTGAAGGTTTTGGAGGCCACCAGGAACAGCGTGGTTTCCGGGCTTAGCGGTTTGAGCGTTTCGGCGATGTGCGTGCCGTCAACGTTGGACACAAAGTGCATGTTGAGGTGGTTCTTGTACGGGCGCAGCGCTTCGGTCACCATATACGGGCCGAGATCGGAGCCGCCGATACCGATATTCACCACGTCGGTAATCGCCTTGCCGGTGTAGCCTTTCCACTCGCCGCCGATCACCCGATCGCAGAACTGTTTCATCTTCGCCAGGACCGCATTGACCTCCGGCATCACGTCTTTACCGTCAACGATGATCGGCGTGTTACTGCGGTTGCGCAGAGCAACGTGCAGCACCGCGCGGTCTTCGGTGCGGTTAATCTTCTCGCCGGCGAACATGGATTTGATGGCGCTTTGCAAATCCGTTTCCTTCGCCAGTGCCTGTAGTTTTTCCAGCGTTTCCGCGGTGATGCGGTTTTTGGAATAGTCCACCAGCAACTGATCGTCAAAGGTGGCGGAAAACGTGGAGAAACGCTCGCTATCCTGCGCAAACAGATCGGCGATCTGTACGTCTTTCATTTGTTCAAAATGTTGCTGCAGGGCTTGCCAAGCAGCGGTTTGACTAGGATTGATATTTTTCATAGCAACGCTCTTATGCTTGAGAATGAATGTGACGTGATGTCCCGATTGTAGCCTGTTCGACTGTGATTACGATCTCTTTTCTTGCGATAGGCGTTAACTGTCAAAACGCCGCACGCGCTTTTTACTTTTTAACAACAAACTCCCTATACTTCAGCTAACAGCGGATAGCGCTGGGTTGTCAAACTGTCAGCGGAATGTGGCAGAATTGACGGTTGGTGGTCGTTTTTAGGAAAGGGAACCCGTTATGGAATTATCTGCCCCGTTGATGCTGGTGGTGATTGGTTTGAGCTCGTTACTGGCGCAATGGCTCGCCTGGCTATTGCGCCTGCCGGCCATTCTGCCGCTGTTACTGTTTGGGATTGTACTGGGGCCGGTGATGCACACGGTGCAGCCGGACGTGCTGTTCGGTGACCTGCTGTTCCCGCTGGTGTCGCTGTCGGTGGCGATCATCCTGTTTGAAGGCGCGTTGACGCTGCGGGTAGACGAAATCCGTGGCCTGGGCGGCGTGGTACGCAACCTGGTGACCATCGGCATGCTGGTCACCTTTTTGGTTATCAGCGTCGCCTGCTGGTGGCTGCTGGACTTTCCGCCGGAACTGGCGGCGCTGATCGGCGCGGTAACGGTAGTAACCGGCCCGACGGTGATCGCCCCGCTGATGCGCGTGGTGCGGCCAAACGCCAACATCAACCAGGTGCTGCGCTGGGAAGGGATCGTCATCGATCCGGTCGGTGCAATTTTCACATTGCTGGTGTTTGAGTTTATCTCTCTGCAACAGCACGCCGAATCCTATACCCATCTGTTCTGGACGCTGGGCACCACTGCCGCTGTCGGACTGATCGCCGGTGCGCTGTTCGGCTATCTGCTTGGCGTGGCGTTGCGCCGCGTCTGGCTACCGCGCTACCTGCAAAACCTGGCGGTGCTGGCGATCATGCTCACCGCCTTTGGCCTGTCCAACGCCATCGCCGACGAATCCGGGTTGCTGACGGTCACGGTGATGGGCATCTGGCTGGCCAATATGCGCGACGTTGATACCAGCGATATTCTGGCGTTCAAGGAAGAGCTGTCGGCCATCCTGATTTCCGCGCTGTTTATCATTCTGGCGGCGCGGCTGGATATCAACGCGTTGTGGAGCATGGGCTGGCCGCTGCTGATCCTGCTGCTGGTGGTGCAGTTTATCGCCCGCCCGCTGTGCATCGCGGTATCGACCTGGCGTTCGACCCTGCACTGGCGCGACCGTCTGCTGCTGTGCTGGATTGCGCCGCGCGGCATTGTGGCGGCAGCGGTCAGTTCGCTGTTTGCGCTGACCCTGCAACGCAGCGGCTACCAAGGCGCCGATCGGCTGGTGACGGTGGTATTTGCCATTATTATCGGTACCGTGGTGCTGCAAAGCCTGACCAGCGGCATGATGGCGCGCTGGCTGCGGGTTCAGCAGCAAAAGCCGCGCGGAGTGCTGATCGTCGGCGCCAACAGCGTCGCACGAACGCTGGCACAGGCGCTGATGAAAATGAACATTCCGGTGATGGTGACCGACAGCAGTTGGGAATATTACCGCCAGGCGCGCATGGAAGGCATCCCGGCCTATTATGGCCATGCCTATTCCGAACACGCCGAAAACACCCTCGATCTGAGCGATACCGCACAGGTGTTGGCGCTATCGCCCAACCGGCATCAAAACGCGCTGGCGGTGTATCACTTTGGCCATCTGTTTGGCGAAGACCAGGTGTTCGCCATTCGCTCCGGCGCACCGCTCAAGGGACGCAACAACAGTTCGGAAAGCTCGCGCTTTCGCCGCCATGAAATCCTGTTCAATCAGGAAGCCACCTATGGCCGTTTAAGCAGCCTGATCGCCAAGGGCAGCACCATCAAGGCCACCAAGCTCAACGAGAACTTTGGCTGGTTGGAATATCTCGAGAAAAATCGAGGCGTTATCCCGCTATTTTGCCAACGGGATGACGGCAGTTTGCAGCCGATCGGCGCCGGTTCAACGCCGTCAATGCCCTGTACGCTGATTGCGCTGGTACAAGATGAAAATCCCTCAGCGTCAGACCGTTGACAGCAGCGGTTAAACCGGCTATTCCTAACAGCCTACTTGCGCACCCGATGCGCAAGCCAGAAGAGGCGCGTCACCCAGGTAGAGTGTCAGAGGAGCCGTTTTCCACAGACGGCACTGGAGGGGGAGTGACGCCGAGATACGCTGCATCGCGGCATGCGGTATATCGACTACAGGGGCTGAATCCCTTGGGTTGTCACCATGGTCGCCCTGTTCGGGGCGGTCAACAAGGTGGGGCGCTTCTGGGTGTATCGTAGCATTAACCTCTACGCCTGCTCCCTGTTTACCGCTCTTCCCTTGTGCCAAGGCTCTGGAATTACCCTGCCGTACGAAACGGCAAACAAACCCTGACACGAGGTTTTTTACATGAATCAAGCAGCACCCCAATCCTCCACCGTGGTGGCAAAATTCGGCGGCACCAGCGTCGCTGATTTTGAGGCCATGAACCGTAGCGCCGATGTGGTGCTGAGCAACCCTGCCGTTCGGCTGGTGGTGCTTTCCGCTTCTGCGGGCGTGACCAATCTGTTGGTGGCATTGGCTGAAGGTAGCGAAGCCGACAAACGCTCATGGCAGCTCGACGAAATTCGCCGCATTCAATACGCTATTCTCGACCGTCTCGACAACCCGACGGTGATCCGCGAAGAAATCGACCGCATGCTGGAAAATATCGCCATGCTGTCAGAAGCGGCGGCGCTGGCTACGTCAACGGCATTGACCGATGAGCTGGTCAGCCACGGCGAACTGATGTCCACCCTGCTGTTTGTCGAAATCCTGCGCCAACGTCAGGTTGCGGCGGAGTGGTTCGACGTTCGCAAGGTGATGCACACCGACGACCATTTCGGCCGCGCCACCCCGGACAGTGCGGTACTGAAGGAGCTGGCACAGACGCTGCTTCAGCCACGTCTGCAACAGGCGCTGGTCATTACCCAGGGTTTTATCGGCAGCGAACCCAAGGGACGTACTACCACGCTCGGCCGCGGCGGCAGCGACTATACCGCCGCACTGCTGGGCGAAGCGCTGAATGCCAGCCAGGTCGATATCTGGACCGACGTACCGGGCATCTACACCACCGACCCACGCGTGGTGCCGTCAGCCAAGCGCATCGATGAAATCACCTTTGAAGAAGCCGCAGAAATGGCGACCTTCGGCGCCAAAGTGCTGCACCCGGCGACCCTGCTGCCGGCGGTGCGCAGTGATATTCCGGTGTTTGTCGGCTCCAGCAAGGATCCGGCGGCCGGTGGCACCATGGTGTGCAATACCACCGACAATCCACCGCTGTTCCGCGCGCTGGCGCTGCGCCGCAAGCAAACCCTGCTGACGCTACACAGCCTGAACATGCTGCACGCACGCGGTTTTCTGGCGGAGGTGTTCAACATTCTGGCGCGCCATAATATTTCCGTCGATCTGATCACCACCTCGGAAGTCAGCGTGGCCCTGACCATGGACACCACCGGTTCGACCTCCACCAGCGGCAGTCTGCTGACCACCTCGTTGCTCACCGAGCTGTCGTCGCTGTGCCGAGTCGAAGTGGAAGAGAACCTGGCGCTGATCGCCTTAATCGGCAACAAGCTGTCCCAGGCCTGCGGCGTGGGCAAGGAAGTGTTTGGCGTGCTGGATCCGTTCAATATTCGCATGATCTGCTACGGCGCCAGCAGCTATAACCTGTGCTTCCTGGTTCCGGGCAACGACGCCGAGCAGGTTGTGCGCACCCTGCACCATAATCTGTTCGAATAATCTCTTTTACCTCATTGCGGGCGCAGCATCGCTGCGCCTCTACATCTAACAATCAGTCCATAAACGTAGGGGTTCAACCGAACCTGCAAAAACACAACCATACCCCCGTTCCACTTTGGCAAAGGAAATCAACCATGCTGGCACTTTTCACTCGTTTGTTCCCCTTGTGGGCGGTGGCGCTTTCCGTCGCCGCCTACTTCACGCCAACCACCTTTACCGGCATCGGCCCCTATATCAGCACGTTGCTGATGCTGATCATGTTCGCCATGGGCGTTACGCTGCGGCTGGACGATTTCAAGCGCGTGCTGTCACGCCCTGCGCCGGTGGCGGCGGGCATTTTTCTGCATTATCTGATTATGCCGCTGGCGGCCTGGCTGCTGGCGATGCTGTTCCATATGCCGCCGGATCTGTCCGCCGGCATGGTGCTGGTGGGCAGCGTAGCCAGCGGTACCGCATCCAACGTGATGATTTATCTGGCGAAGGGTGACGTAGCGCTGTCAGTGACCATTTCAGCGGTATCAACGCTGGTCGGCGTGTTTGCCACCCCGCTGTTGACGCGGCTGTACGTCGATGCCGAAATCAGCGTTGACGTGTTCGGCATGCTGCTCAGCATTCTGAAGATCGTGGTGATCCCCATCGGTCTGGGGCTGATCGTCCACCACCTGTTCAGCAAAACCGTCAAACGCGTTGAGCCACTCTTGCCGGCGCTGTCGGTGGTGTGCATCCTGGCCATCATCAGCGCGGTGGTCGCCGGTAGCCAGGGGCATATCGCTTCGGTCGGTCTGGTGGTGATTATCGCGGTGATCCTGCATAACGGCATTGGTCTGCTGTCGGGCTACTGGGGCGGTAAGCTGTTTGGCTTTGACGAATCCACCTGCCGTACGCTGGCCATTGAAGTCGGCATGCAGAACTCCGGGTTGGCGGCGACGCTGGGCAAGATTTACTTTTCACCGCTGGCGGCATTGCCAGGCGCGCTGTTCTCGGTCTGGCACAACCTGTCCGGCTCGTTGCTGGCGGGCTATTGGTCCGGACGACCGATTAGCAAGCAAAAAAAATAAACGCTTGCCGGGCGCGTTCGCGCCCGGCCCATTACAGCGTGCTCGGGGTATCTTCCCAATCGCGCTCGTCATCGCGCTGGTCCTGATCCAGCACGTTATATGCCACCGCGCAGAACAGCGAGTTCAGACGTTTCATATCCCCCAACAGGCCGAGATGCAGCGAGCTGGTTTCCATGCTTTGCACGTTCTGCTGATGCAGGCGATCGACGTGTGCATGGGCGTAACGCCGGTCAAGAATACGGAAACGGTGTTTGGAACGGCGTAACCGCTTGGCACTGGTCAAATCGCTGGACAGAAACACCGACAGGCTCAGCCGCAGGTTGGTCACCAGTCGTTCGTGCAAAGCATCCAGTTCGGTCAGCCCTTCGGGAGAAAATGCCCGCCGTGCCGCATGCGACTTGGCCGCCACATCGCCGGTCATACGTTCAATGATGTCGCCGGCCTGCTCCAGGTTGAGCGCCATTTCGATGATCTCCGCCCAGCGGCGTGAATCTTCTTCGCCCAGATCTTCTTTCTGGATCTGCGCCAGATACAGTTTGATCGCGGTGTACAATACGTCCACATCGTCGTCCAGACGGCGTACTTCCTTGTCCTGCCCCAGTTTGCCGTGCAGCACTTCGTGATGCAATATCAGCATATGCTCCACCACGTCGCCCATGCGCAGCGTTTCCCGCGCCGCATTGGCCAACGCCAGCGACGGCGTATCCAGCGCGCTGGGATCCAGATGCCGCGGCCGCAGGCGCGGATCGTCTTCGGGGGCATCGGCAATCAGCATCTGGCACAGACGTGCCATCGGAGCCGCCAGAGGGATGAAGATCAGACAGCGGATCAGGTTGTAAAATACGTGGAAATAAATCACCAGCTCTTCACCCTGCCCCGGTAATTTTTCCATCGCATCTGCCAGATAAGACACAAACGGCAACACCAGCGCACTGCCTAACAGCTTGAACAGCAGACTGCCCAGCGCCACGCGGCGGCCGGCAGCGTTCTGCCCGCTGGTATTGATGGTTGCCAGCAACCCACTGCCCAGGTTGGCGCCGATCACCAGACACAGCGCCACTTTCAGGGAAATCACGCCGGAGGCGGTCAGGGTGGCGGTCAGCAGCACCGCCGCCAGGCTGGAGTAACTGATGATGGCGAACAGCGCGCCGGTTAGCGCATCGAGCATCACGTCGCCGGTCAGTGATGAAAACAGCACTTTGACGCCGGCGGCCTGGGTAATTGGCGTCGCCGCAGCGACAATCAGCTCCAACGCCAGCACGATCAGGCCAAGACCAATTGATACTCGCCCCATCTGGCCGGCACGCGTTTGCTTGCGACTAAGGAAGAAAATAACGCCGACGAAAATCAGCAGCGGCGAAAGCCAGGAAAGATCGAAGGTCAGTACCCGCGCCATCAGCGCGGTACCCACGTCGGCACCGAGCATGATCACCAGCGCGGGCGCCAGCCCCACCAGCCCCTGCGCGACAAACGAAGTGACCAGCAGCGCGGTGGCATTACTGCTTTGCACCAGCGCGGTCACACCAATGCCGGAGGCAAACGCCAGCGGTTTTTTCTCGACGCTGTTGCTCAGTACGCGGCGCAAATTGGCGCCATAAACCCGCATAATGCCGGTGCGGACAATGTGGGTACCCCACACCAGCAGCGCAACGGCAGAAAGCAGGTGAAGAAGGGTCAGCACGGAAGGAACGCTCCATTAACGCCCGGCATGCTGGCTATCCTGCCTGCCGGGCGTGAAAAGAGCAGGACAGCAGTTACGGGCACCGACCGCCGCAAGGGGCGAAAAACCCGCCATTCGGCCCGGCATTGTTATGCAACTGCCCGTAATGTAACACTTTCCAAGTGTAGCCCAATTTCACTGCTCTCCGTAGGGAAATCGGCTACTGCGCGCTTTGACAGCGCACGCTACGCCGGACGCCACTCAGGCCGCGCCAGGCGTAGGGCCTCAATCGGCATCATACCCCAGATTGGGGGCCAGCCACCGCTCAACCTCGCTGACGCTCATGCCTTTGCGCGCCGCATAATCTTCAACCTGATCGCGCTGGATCTGTGCCACGGCGAAATATTTGCTTTGCGGATGGCTGAAGTACCACCCGGACACCGCCGCCCCAGGCCACATGGCGAAGGATTCGGTCAGCACCATACCGGTATGGCGATTAACGTCCAACAGTTGCCAGATTTCGGCCTTCTCGGTGTGCTCCGGGCAGGCCGGATATCCCGGTGCTGGACGGATACCCTGATAATTTTCGCGGATCAATTCTTCATTGTTGAGGTTTTCGTCGGCCGCAAACCCCCAGTGCAGCTTGCGTACCTGTTCATGCAGATACTCGGCGAATGCCTCGGCCAGACGGTCTGACAGCGCCTTCACCATGATTTTGTTGTAGTCATCGTGCTGTGCGTCGTAGGCTGCCGCCAGATCGTCCTCTTCCAGCCCGCCGGTCACGGCAAACGCGCCAAAGTAATCGGCCTTGCCGCTGCTTTTCGGCGCAACGAAATCCGCCAGACAGTAGTTGGGGAAATCGGTTTTTTCGGTCTGCTGGCGTAAATGACGGCTGACCACCAGCACCTCGTCACGCCGTTCATCACGATAGATTTCCACGTCATCGCCCACGCTGTTTGCCGGGAACAGGCCGTAGACACCGCGCGGGTTCAGGCTATGCCTGGCCGCCAGCATATCCAGCATCTGATTGGCGTCGTCGAACAGGCGTTTGGCTTCTTCACCCACCACCTCGTCTTGCAGAATGCGCGGGTATTTACCCGCCAGCGACCAGGTCATGAAGAACGGCGTCCAGTCGATGTAATGGCGCAGCGTGGCAATATCGGCCTCCACCGGGAACACGCCCAATTGCCGCGGCACCGGCGGGCTGTAGCTGTCCCAATCCAGCGCCATGGCGTTGGCGCGCGCCTTTTCCAGGCTGACCGGCGGGGTTCGCGGTTTTTTACGCCCATGCTGGATACGCACGGTTTCATACTCTTTACGCGTCCGGGCGACAAACGCGTCGCGCTGAGTGTCCGACAGCAGCGCCGACACCACGCCAACGGTGCGCGAGGCATTCTGCACGTAGGTGGTCGACCCGCTGTAGTTCTGTTCTATTTTCACCGCGGTATGGGCTTTGGAGGTGGTAGCGCCGCCAATCAGCAGCGGTAGCGTGAAACCCTGACGCTCCATTTCTTTTGCCACGTTGACCATTTCGTCCAGCGAGGGCGTGATCAGCCCCGACAGGCCAATAATATCAACGTTCTCCGTCGCGCGCCGTCTTGAGAATTTTATCGGTCGGTACCATTACGCCGAGATCGATGATTTCATAGTTGTTGCACTGCAGTACCACACCGACGATATTCTTGCCGATGTCGTGTACATCCCCTTTCACCGTCGCCAGCAGGATCTTGCCGGCACTGCTGCCCTGCTGCTTGCTGGCCTGAATGTACGGTTCCAGATAGGCGACCGCCTGCTTCATCACCCGCGCGGACTTCACCACCTGCGGCAGGAACATTTTGCCTTCACCGAACAGGTCACCAACCACGTTCATGCCGGCCATCAGCGGCCCTTCGATCACCTCAATCGGCCGCGTCGCCTGCTGGCGGCGCTTCTTCGGTATCCAGTTCGATAAATTCGGTGATGCCTTTCACCAGCGAGTATTCCAACCGTTTGGCCACCGGCCCAGCCACGCCATTCCGCCTGCTGAACCGCGACCTCGTTGTCTTTGCTGCCACGGTATTTTTCCGCCAGCTCCAGCAGGCGTTCAGTGCCGTCCGGCCGGCGGTTGAGCACCAACATCTTCCACCGCGTCGCGCAACTCGGCGGACAGGTCGTCGTAAATCGCCAACTGGCCAGCGTTGACGATGCCCATATCCATGCCGTTGCGGATCGCGTGATAGAGAAACACCGCGTGGATCGCTTCGCGCACCGGATCGTTGCCACGGAACGAGAACGACACGTTGGAAACACCGCCGGAGATCATCGCATGCGGCAAATGAGTTTTAATGTCGGCGCAGGCTTCGATAAAGTCGACGGCGTAGTTGTTATGCTCGTCAATACCGGTTGCCACGGCGAAAATGTTGGGGTCAAAAATGATGTCTTCCGGCGGGAAGCCAACGCGTTCGGTCAGGATCTTGTAGGCCGCGGCGGCAAATGTCGAACTTGCGTTCGCGGGTATCCGCCTGGCCAACCTCGTCAAACGCCATCCACCACCACCGCTGCGCCGTAGCGACGTACCAGTTTTTGCGTGGTGAATAAACGCCTCTTCGCCCTCCTTTCATTGAAATCGAGTTGACGATGCCTTTGCCCTGAATGCACTTCAGGCCTTTTTCGATCACCTGCCATTTGGAGGAGTCGATCATGATTGGCACACGGGCGATGTCTGGCTCACCGGCAATCAGGTTGAGGAAACGCACCATCGCCGCTTCGGCGTCGAGCATGCCCTCGTCCATGTTGATGTCGATGATCTGCGCGCCGCTCTCCACCTGCTGACGCGCCACGTCCAGCGCTTCGTTATACTTTTCTTCTTTGATCAAGCGCTTGAAGCGTGCTGAGCCGGTGACATTGGTGCGCTCGCCGACGTTGACGAACAGCGATTTGGCGTCAATGTTCAGCGGCTCCAGGCCGGAAAGTCGGCAGGCGACCGGGATATCCGGCAGTCGACGCGGCGGCACGCCCTCAACCGCCTTGGCCATCGCCGCAATATGCGCCGGCGTGGTGCCGCAGCAACCGCCGATAATATTCAGGAAACCGGCATGCGCCCATTCGCTGACCTGCTTCGCCATTTCTTCGGCATCGAGATCGTATTCGCCAAAGGCGTTCGGCAGGCCGGCGTTGGGGTGTGCGGTAACGTAACTTTCACTAATTCGCGCCAGCTCCGCCACGTACTGGCGCAGTTCGTCCGGCCCCAATGCGCAGTTGAGGCCAAAGGACAGCGGTTTGACGTGGCGCAACGAGTTGTAGAACGCTTCGGTAGTCTGGCCGGAGAGCGTGCGGCCGGAAGCATCAGTGATGGTGCCGGAAATCATGATCGGCAGCGTCACCCCCAGCGCTTCGAATTCGGTTTCAACGGCAAATGCGGCGGCTTTGGCGTTCAGGGTATCAAAGATGGTTTCGATCATGATCAGATCGACACCGCCGGCCACCAGCGCGCGGGTGGACTCGCGATAGGCGGCGACCAACTCATCAAACGACACATTACGAAAAGCCGGATCGTTGACATTCGGCGAAATGGACGCGGTGCGGTTGGTTGGACCGAGCACCCCAGCCACGTAGCGCGGCCGTTGCGGCGTGCGCGCCGTCCACGCATCGGCGCAGGCGCGCGCCAGGCAGGCGGCCTGATAATTGATTTCGGCTGACAGCGATTCCATATGGTAATCGGCCATGGCGATCGGGGTGGCGTTAAAGGTATTGGTTTCGAGAATATCGGCGCCGGCGGCCAGGTAGCCGTCATGTATGGCGGTAATGATTTCCGGCCGGGTCAACACCAGCAGGTCGTTGTTGCCTTTCAGATCGCTCTGCCAGTCGGCAAAACGTTCGCCGCGATAGTCTTCTTCCAACAGCCCATAGCTCTGGATCATGGTGCCCATACCGCCGTCCAGCAGCAAAATGCGCTGCGCAAGCTGCTGACGCAGTTGTTCTACTCGATTCGTCACTGTAACCCTTCTCCCCTCGCTATTCACGCCTCGCCGGCGCCAGCTGCGCGTCGTTGTTCGCCCACGACGGGCTTTATTGTTCGGGCTGCGCCTTGCTGCAACGTAAAAACCTACGGGCCTGTAATGCCATCAGCCAATCGTTCTAAAAACGAACCATCCTAGCACAGTAAAGTGAGGCAGAGGGGGCAGCACCAATTGAGAGTTTTTCAGGATAGAGGTTTAACACATCCGATGAGCGCAAATCACATATTGCAATTCATACTCAAAAAACGAAAATGAATTCCATAATACGGAAAAAGGAAGCTTGAACATGGCCACACCCGTTCCTGCCAAACGCGGCAAGAAACCGCGCGCCACCGCTGCGGCTACCAGCAGCGCCACCGGACAGGTGCAATCACTGACCCGCGGCCTGAAATTGCTGGAATACATCGCCGAAGCACAGGGTAATGTCGCGCTGACCGATCTGGCTCAGCAGGCAGGCCTGCCGAATTCCACCACCCACCGCCTGTTGACTACCATGCAGCAGCAAGGTTTCGTACGCCAGGTAGGCGATCTGGGTCTGTGGACCATTGGCTCGCATGCGTTTGTGGTCGGCAGCAGCTTCCTGCAAAGCCGCAACCTGCTGGCGATGGTGCACCCGACGCTGCGCCGTTTGATGGAAGAGTCCGGCGAAACCGTCAATCTGGCGGTGCTGGATACCAGTGAATATCAGGCGATTATTATCGATCAAGTACAATGTACCGCGTTGATGCGCATGTCGGCGCCCATCGGCGGTAAATTGCCGATGCATGCATCCGGCGCAGGCAAAGCGTTTCTCTCCACTCTGTCCGACGAGCAGGTCACCAGGCTGTTGCACCAGAAGGGCATGCAGACCTATACCCCGCATACCCTGACGCCGCATAACCTGAAGGAAGGACTGGCGCAGATCCGCAAGCAGGGGTTTTCCTTTGATGATGAAGAACATGCGCTGGGACTACGCTGCGTTGCGGCCTGTATTTTTGATGAGCATCGCGAAGCGTTCGCGGCGATTTCCATTTCCGGGCCGGTGTCGCGCATTACCGATAACCGCGTTATCGAACTGGGCGCGCTGGTGATCCACGCGGCGAAAGAGATAAGCCTGGCCTACGGCGGCGTACGCTGATTTGCCTCTCCTTTCCCTGCGGTACCGGCCTTGTAGGGAAAGGGCTTCCCCTCCATCACTCTCCTATCGTGTGATACCACCACCCGCATAATTCCTGTACGAAAAGTTTGATTCCGATCACAGTTAATGACGGCAAAAGGTAAAGCTGATTGCCTCCGACGCCGCTTGCACCGACAATGTTACCGATAACATGTTACCGGTAACAAAGACACCGCAAGGTAACGATACCCATCGCGTTTGGAGCTAAGCCATGACCAATAATCAAAACCGTATCTACGTCATCATGGGCGTTTCCGGCAGTGGCAAATCTGCCGTCGCCGGTGCCGTTGCCCGCCAACTTTCCGCCGGTTTTCTGGATGGCGACTTCCTGCACCCACGCAGCAATATCATGAAAATGGCCGACGGCGTGGCGCTGAACGACGACGATCGCGCACCCTGGCTGGCGGCGCTCAATGACGCCGCGTTCGCCATGCAACGCACCAATAACGTGTCGATTATCGTGTGCTCCGCGCTGAAAAAGCACTACCGCGATCGTCTGCGCGCCGGTAACGGCAACCTGTCGTTTATTTATCTGCACGGCGACCTGCCGGTGATCGAAGCGCGCCTCAGCGCCCGCAAAGGCCACTTCTTCAAACCACAGATGCTGGTATCGCAGTTTGACGCACTGGAACAGCCAGGTATTGATGAAAGTGATGTGATGGCGGTGGATATCAACCAGCCGCTGGAAGGGGTGATTGCCGATACCTTGCAACATATTCAAAGCTTTATGCCGCAGGAAGACTGCGCGTAAGTAAATAGCGCCTCCGGCTCGGCGGATCACCTCGGCGAGCCCTCGTTAAATTCGACACCTTTAAAACAACACCATGATTGGCCCTGGCATCACCGGGCCCGCCATTACTGGCGATAACTATAACGACAATGTGAGGAAGGTATGATTAATTCAACCCTATCCCGTGTAACACAGCGCATTATTGAACGCTCCAAAGGCAGCCGCGCCACCTATCTGGCACGAATCGACGCCGCCCGCAGCCAAACCGTGCATCGCGCCCAACTGGCCTGCGGTAATCTGGCACACGGCTTTGCCGCCTGCCAACCGGAAGATAAAAACGCGCTGAAAAACATGGTGCGCAGCGATATCGCCATCATCACCGCCTACAACGATATGCTGTCCGCCCACCAGCCCTACGAAGATTATCCGCAGAAGCTGAAACAGGCGTTGAACGCCGTCGGAGCGGTCGGTCAGGTGGCCGGTGGCGTACCGGCAATGTGCGACGGTGTGACCCAGGGACAGGACGGCATGGAACTGTCGCTGATGAGCCGAGATGTGATCGCCATGTCGGCGGCGGTCGGGCTGTCGCATAATATGTTCGATGGCGCGCTGTTCCTCGGCATCTGCGACAAGATTGTTCCGGGGCTGGTGATGTCCGCGCTGTCGTTCGGCCATTTGCCTGCGGTGTTCGTGCCCGCCGGACCGATGAGCAGCGGCCTGCCAAATAAAGAGAAAGTCCGCGTGCGTCAGCTGTATGCCGAAGGCAAGGCAGACCGCCAGGCACTGCTGGAGGCGGAAGCCGCCTCGTATCATAGCATTGGCACCTGTACGTTCTACGGCACAGCCAATACCAACCAGATGATCATGGAAGTGATGGGCCTGCACCTGCCGGGCGCCTCGTTTGTGCATCCGGATACGCCGCTGCGCGCCGCGCTTACCGATGCCGCCGCTCGCCAGGTCACTCGCCTGACCGAAACCGCCGGCAATTATCTGCCCATCGGCCAGTTGATGGACGAAAAAGTGGTGGTCAACGGCATCGTTTCGCTGCTGGCCACCGGCGGCTCCACCAACCTGACCATGCATATGGTGGCCATGGCGCGCGCCGCCGGTATCATCATCAACTGGGATGATTTTTCCGAGTTGTCGGACGCCGTGCCGCTACTGTGCCGCATTTACCCCAACGGCCCGGCCGATATCAACCAGTTCCAGGCCGCCGGTGGCGTGCAATTGGTAGTGCGCGAACTGTTGAAACATGGCTTGCTGCACCGTGACGTACACACCGTCGCCGGATTTGGCCTTGAGCGTTACACCCAGGAACCGTGGCTGGACAACGGCAACCTGGCATGGCGCGACGGCGCGGAAAGCTCGCTCGATCCTCAGGTTATCGCCAGCATCGCCCAGCCGTTCGAGCACCACGGCGGGACCAAGGTGCTGTCCGGCAATCTTGGTCGCGCGGTGATGAAAACCTCGGCCGTGCCGGCGGATAACCAGATTATCGAAGCACCGGCGGTGGTGTTTGACAGTCAGCACGACATCGTTCCAGCCTTCGAAGCCGGACTGCTGAACAAAGACTGCGTGGTGGTGGTGCGTTTCCAGGGGCCGCAGGCCAATGGCATGCCAGAACTGCACAAGTTGATGCCGCCGCTTGGCGTGCTGATGGATCGTGGTTTCAAGGTGGCGCTGGTGACCGATGGTCGATTGTCTGGTGCTTCCGGCAAAGTCCCCTCCGCCATCCACGTTACGCCGGAAGCCTATACCGGCGGTATGTTGGCGAAAGTACGTAACGGCGACATCATCCGCGTCAATGGCCGCAGCGGCGAACTGGAACTGCGGGTTGATGCGGCCGAACTGGCCGCGCGCGAAGCGTATCTCCCAGATCTGAACGCCGAGCACATCGGCTGCGGGCGCGAACTGTTTGGCGCACTGCGCAGCCAGCTTTCTGGCGCGGAACAGGGTGCCTGCTGCATCAAATTTTAATCGACGGGGAAACGCGGCCGTGGGGCGTCATCCTGTTATCGGCCGTCGGTTTCCCGCCCCAACGTTGAAGAGAGAGTAAATGAAGAATTGGAAAACGAGCGCCGAGCAGATTCTGAGCGCCGGCCCGGTAGTACCGGTGATTGTCATTAACAAACTGGAGCATGCGGTGCCGCTGGCGAAGGCGCTGGTCGCCGGCGGCGTACGGGTGTTGGAAGTGACGCTGCGTACCGCCTGTGCCATCGACGCGATTCGCGCCATCGCCGACGCGGTACCAGACGCCATCATCGGTGCCGGCACCGTCATTAATCCTAAGCAATTACAACAGGTGACCGAGGCTGGCGCGCAGTTCGCCATCAGTCCTGGCCTGACCGCCGAGCTGCTGAGCGCCGCAACCGCTGGCAGCATTCCCTTGATTCCGGGTATCAGCACCGTGTCTGAACTGATGCTGGGTATGGATCATGGTCTGCGTGAATTCAAGTTCTTCCCGGCGGAAGCCAACGGCGGTGTGAAAGCGCTGCAGGCCATCTGCGGTCCGTTCCCACAGGTGCGCTTCTGCCCAACCGGCGGTATTTCACCTGGCAACTACCGTGACTATCTGGCGCTGAACAGCGTGCTGTGCATCGGTGGTTCCTGGCTGGTGCCTGCCGATGCGCTGGAAAGCGGCGACTATGCGCGTATTACCGAGCTGGCTCGCGCAGCCGTCGCCGGCGCGCAGGCATAAGCAGTAATAAGAGCGCAGGCCGCTGCGCTCTTATACCGTCGCGGAGGTTGCCGGCAGATCCGCGCCGCTGCGCTGGCTGAAACGCCGTTTTTTGCGGTAGGCGAACACGTCTTCAACGTGCCCCTGACGAATGCGCTGCTGCAAACCGCGCCAGTATTGCGCGGTAAATAAATCGCCGTGCAACTCTTCAAACACCTGGCGAATCCGTCGATCGCTGCACAGGAAGTGGCGGAACTCCTCCGGGAACACATCATTGGGTGACGTGCTGTACCACGGTTCGCTGGCCAATTCGTCTTCCGGGTAACGTGGCGGCGGAATATCGCGAAAATTCACTTCGGTCATGTAACAGATTTCGTCATAATCGTAGAACACTACCCGCCCATGGCGGGTAACGCCAAAATTCTTGAACAGCATATCGCCCGGGAAAATATTGGCCGCCGCCAGCTGCTTTATCGCATTGCCGTATTCTTCAATCGCATCACGCAACTGCCGATCGCTGGCCTGCTCAAGGTACAGGTTGAGCGGCGTCATGCGGCGCTCCATATACAAATGTCTGATAACGATCTGCTCACCCAGATCTACCAGTTTTTCCGGCACTTCGCGCTGTAACTCCGCCATCAGTTCCGGGCTGATGCGCGCCTTGTCGATGACGAAGTTTTCATACTCTTGCGTATCCGCCATTCGCCCAACGCGATCGTGCTCTTTCACCAACTGATAGCAGGCCATCACCTGCGCCTGGGTAACCTCTTTTTGCGGTGCGAACTGGTCTTTGATCACCTTGAATACCCGATCGAACGACGGCAGGGTAAATACCAGCATCACCATGCCCTTAACCCCCGGCGCAATAATGAACTGCTGTTGCGAAGCGGACATAAACGTCAGATATTCTCGGTAACATTCTGTTTTACCATGTTTTTGGCAGCCAATCGCCATATACAGTTCGGCGGTGGTCTTACCTGGCAAAATTTCACGCAGCCATTCAACCATCGCCGCCGGCAGCGGTGCATACACCATAAAGTAGGAACGGGCGAAGCCAAACACGATGCTGGCCTCCTCCTTGCGGGTCAGACAGGTATCGATAAACAGCGCCCCCGCATCGCTACGGTGGATCGGCAGCAGAAACGGGAATACCCCGTCTGCGGTGCGCAGTTTACCCACCAGCCAGGCCGCCTTATTGCGGTAAAACAGCTCGTTGGCAATGTGGAAAGTCGCACCGGACAGCTGTGCGGCGCTGAAATCCTGCTGCAACGCCGCCGTGATGTAACCAATGTCGCGTGGCAAATCCTCCCACGGCAGACGCAGCGGCAAGTCGCTTAACAGATTATTCAGCATCGCCGGTAATGAGTCGTTGGCCATGAAATCCCGCGCCAACGGGCGCGGAATATCGCGAAAACGCCGTTCGGGCTGCGAACTGAAGACAAACAGTTTATCCGGCGTAAGATCGCGGTGTTTGAACAGGCGGCAATAGACCGAATTGAAGAAGCTTTCGGCGATTTCAAAACGCGGATAATCCGGCAACAGCTCGGTATACACCGCCTTCACCCGGCTGGGGAACAGCGCATCGAAGTACTTTTGCCCGGTGATGCATTTAAGCTGTTCCACCACCAACCCCACGTGGTGGTCGTAGAGATGGATACGTTTTTTCATCGCCTGTTGCACTGCCGGCCAGTCGGCCCGTTCAAAGCGCTGTTGCGCCCCGGCGGTGACCTCCAGAAAGCGGCCATACTGTGCATCAAAACCTTGCAGGATGGTCTGCGCGATCAACAATTCCAGTTTTGCCGCCATCGTGTGCTCCCCCCAACGGATGAGGCCGGGATGCCGGCCCTCTAAGCATGCCAACCCCAAACCGTCGGCTCAGCGCTAGAACTGCTGCTCTTCGGTCGATCCGGTCAGTGCTGTGACGGACGAGGCACCTCCCTGGATCACCGTAGTGACCTTATCGAAATAACCGGTGCCCACCTCCTGCTGGTGCGAGGCAAAGGTATAGCCACGGCTGACGGCATCAAACTCCGGCTGCTGCACTTTGTCGACGTAGTGCTTCATGCCTTCGCCCTGCGCATAGGCATGCGCCAGATCGAACATGTTGAACCACATGCTGTGTATGCCAGCCAGCGTGATGAACTGGTATTTGTAGCCCATCGCCGACAGTTCGTCCTGGAAGCGGGCAATGGTCTGATCGTCGAGGTTCTTTTTCCAGTTGAACGACGGCGAACAGTTATAGGCCAGCAACTTGCCCGGGAATTTGGCGTGGATGGCATCGGCAAAGCGCTTGGCGGCCGCCAAATCCGGCGTCGAGGTTTCACACCACACCAGATCGGCATAAGGTGCATAGGCCAGACCACGGCTGATCGCCTGCTCGATGCCGGCATGGGTACGGAAGAAGCCTTCGGCGGTGCGCTCACCGCTGATGAATGCGCTGTCGTACGGGTCACAGTCCGAGGTCAGCAGATCGGCCGCGTCGGCGTCGGTACGGGCAATCAGCAGCGTCGGTACGCCCAGTACATCGGCTGCCAAGCGCGCCGCGACCAGTTTCTGAATCGCTTCCTGCGTTGGCACCAATACCTTGCCGCCCATATGGCCGCATTTTTTAACCGCCGCCAATTGATCTTCAAAGTGCACGCCGGCCGCGCCGGCTTCAATCATCGCCTTCATCAGCTCAAAGGCATTCAGTACGCCGCCAAAACCGGCCTCCGCATCGGCAACGATCGGCAGGAAATAATCGGTATAACCCTGGCTGCCCGGCTCGATTTTATTCGCCCACTGGATCTGATCGGCACGGCGGAAGCTGTTATTGATGCGCTCAACCACTGCCGGAACCGAATCAACCGGATACAGCGACTGGTCAGGATACATCGCCGACGCGCTGTTGGCGTCAGCCGCTACCTGCCAGCCTGACAGATAGATCGCCTCGACGCCGGCCTTGGCCTGTTGCAGCGCCTGCCCACCGGTTAACGCCCCCAGGCTGTTGACGTAGCCCTTGCGCGATTTGCCATGCAGCAGTTCCCACAGTTTGACGGCACCGTTTTGCGCCAGCGTACACGCCGGGTTAACCGAACCACGCAGGTTGATTACGTCTTGCGCACTGTACGGGCGGGTAATGCCTTCCCAGCGTGCCGATGTCCAGTCCTGTTCCAGCTGTTCAATCTGTTGGGTACGAGAGAGAGTCATAATTTTATCCTTGAGTTGTAGGGTTAATTATCAGCAGCGGTTCAGGCCAGGAGCTCATAACCGGGTAAGGTCAGGAAATCGATTAATTCATCCTGGGTGGTAATACGCTCCATCAGGCGTGCCGCTTCTTGGTAGCGGCCGGCGTTAAAACGTGTCTCGCCGACTTCATCGCGTATCACCGACATCTCTTCTTTCAGCATCTGGCAGAACAGCGCCTTGGTAACCGGCAGTCCGTCGCTGAGGGATTTTTCGTGGTGGATCCATTGCCAAATCGAGGTACGGGAAATCTCCGCCGTAGCGGCGTCTTCCATCAGGCCGTAAATCGGTACGCAGCCGTTACCGGAAATCCATGCCTCAATGTATTGCACCGCTACGCGAATGTTGGCACGCATGCCCGCTGCGGTACGCTCGCCTTCACAAGGCTCCAGCAGTTGCTCGGCGGTGATCGGCGCGTCGTTTTCACGCAGCACCGCCAACTGGTTCTGGCGTTCGCCCAGCGCGTGGTTAAACACCTCCATGACGGTATCCGCCAGTCCGGGGTGCGCTACCCAGGTGCCGTCATGACCATTGTCGGCTTCCAGCTGTTTGTCGGCGCGCACCTTATCCAATACCACGGCATTTTGCTCCCGCCTCCTTGCTGGGGATAAATGCCGCCATGCCGCCCATGGCAAACGCACCGCGCCTGTGGCAGGTTTTAATCAGCAGCCGAGAATAGGCGCTGAGGAACGGTTTATTCATGGTCACCGACTGGCGATCCGGCAGCACCCGGTCGCCATGGTTCTTCAGCGTTTTGATATAGCTGAAGATGTAATCCCAGCGGCCGCAGTTCAGCCCGACGATATGATCGCGCAGGTGATAGAGGATTTCGTCCATCTGGAAGACTGCCGGTAAGGTTTCAATCAACACCGTGGCCTTGATGGTGCCACGCGGCAGAGCAAAACGATCTTCGGCAAAGCTGAAGACCTCGCTCCACCAGGCAGCCTCCTGCCAGGATTGGGTTTTCGGCAGGTAAAAATACGGGCCGCTGCCGTTAGCCAGCAACTGGCGATAGTTATGGAAGAAATAGAGTGCGAAATCGAACAGGCCGCCAGGAATCGCTTCGCCATGCCACTGCACGTGTTTTTCCGGCAGATGCAGCCCACGAACGCGAGCAATCAGCACCGCCGGATTGGGCTTCAGTTGATAAATTTTACCGGCTTCATTGGTATAGGAAATGGTGCCGTTAACCGCATCGTGCAGATTGATTTGCCCATCGATGACCTTTTCCCAGCTCGGTGCCAGCGAATCTTCAAAGTCGGCCATGAATACCTTGACGTTGGCGTTCAGCGCATTGATCACCATTTTGCGCTCAACCGGCCCGGTAATTTCTACCCGACGGTCACGTAAATCAGCCGGAATGCCACGGATAACCCATTCACTTTCACGAATGGAACTGGTTTCCGAAATAAATCCTGGCAGCGCACCGCGATCGATATCTGCCTGCCAGGCGCTGCGCGCCGCCAAGAGTTTGTTACGCTGTGGGGTAAATTTACTGACCAATTCTGTCAAAAACTCAACCGCATCATCCGTCAGAACCTGGCGCTCAGCGGCGCCAAAAGCCTGTGTAAAGGTTAACTCCGTGCCTACCATCTGCTGTGTCATTACCGTGCTCCTTCCCATCTTGCCGCTTTGCCATTGGCAATCGGCCGGTACCCATGCACCAAAATGCGTGCGCTTCAGGGCGGATATAAACCATCGCCAACTGGTCAGATCTGGTTCCGCGTGATCTAAGAATAACCAAGTAAATTTAAAAATCAAAAACGATTTCCATTTTTAAAATAAATATTTTATTAGTTGTTTTTTATCAAGTAGTTAACAAGGTTATTGCATAAAGCACATAAGGAAAGCGCTTCCATATTAATATGGAATTGTAGCTAATAGGTTGTAATAGAAGGATTTTAACGATTAAAACAAGCAGGAGCGGAACGGGGGAGACGAACATCAGCATCGGGGCGGCCTCGATTCAGCCGCCAAAACCAGAGAAAGATTATTCGAGGGTCGGATTCATATGGCGCAGATCGAACGGGGTGATCTGATAAACAAAATAGTTCAGCCAATTGGTAAACAGCAGATGGCCATGGCTGCGCCAGGTAGCTTTTGGTGCGAGTTGAGGATTGTCATCAGGGAAGTAATTCAGTGGAACCGAGGGGTTAAGGCCGGCATCATAATCCCGACAATACTCTCCCGCCAGCGTCAACGCATCGTATTCTGGATGACCGGTAACAAACGCCAGTCGTTTGTCTTTGCTGGCAAACAGATAGGCGCCGGTTTGCTCCGACTCGGCCAAGATATCGAGATCGGTATATTGACGGATGATATCGGTGGGGAAGTCGGCATAACGCGAGTGCGGCGCCAAAAAGGTTTCGTCAAAACCACGGGTCAATAACGCGTGCGGTTGCAGCGTTTGATGCTGGTACACCCCGGACAACTTTACATCGCGCGTCATCTTGGGGATGCCGTACAGGATATTTAGCGCAGCCTGTACCGCCCAGCACACGAACAGCGTCGAGGTCACGTGATTCTTCGCCCAATCGATAACGCGTTCAATCTGAGGCCAGTAGGCGACGTCACAGAAATCAACCAGACCTAATGGCGCGCCGGTCACGATCAGGCCGTCAAAGTTTTCGTTTTGTATGTCTTCAAAATCACAATAGAAGTTATTCAGGTGCTCGGCCGGGGTGTTCTTTGATTCGCGGCTGTCGATACGCAGCAACTGAATGTCGATTTGCAGCGGAGAATTGGACAGCAGCCGCAGGAACTGGTTTTCCGTCTCGATCTTTTTCGGCATCAGGTTAAGGATCAGCACTTTCAATGGCCTGATTTCCTGTGTTTTTGCTCGTGAGGATGCCATGACAAAGACATTCTCATTTCGCAAGAAACTTACCGCAGGCAGCTCATCAGGAACACGAATCGGCATTACTTACCCCTCACACATCCGTTTATACGTTTAGACTTCTAGATGCCCGAAGATAACGTTTTTTCTGCGTAATGTCGAGCCTGTAACCGAAAGGTGAAAATGTTTCATTACCGGCACGGACAACGCCTAAATCAACGCTTACGCAGTACGCCGTCTGGATTGGCATTTACCATACCGCAGCTTTCACCATTGGTAATGATCATGTATTCACCTAATCGATGCAGCTTAAGCTCACAAGGGGTATCCGTCGGTTGCTGGGCCACTAAGCGCGCGTCCTGGTTCATTGCCGGCTCAGTAAACGGGAAGGTAAAACTGATACGGTTCGGATCTTGCCCCCCTCCGACAAACTGATATTCAGCCCGCGTTTTGGTCACTATCAACCGCCGCCGGCTATCATTGCTTGACCAGGATCCCTGCCAGCCTGTGGGCGCTACATTGTCCAATAACCGTACCGAATCAGCCTTTATCCAATTCGCCGTTTGTATTCCTTTGGCGCTAATGTAATAACCACAGCGATATCCCCGCTGTTCTGGCCCGACGACTAAGCGATCGCCCGGCACCAGGTAATTACGCCCTTGCTGGAAATGACCATTTTCTAAGTTGGGGTTATCATTCCAATCGCTTGGATAGCGGTATTCATAGAAGACGCTTTTGACTATTGTTTCAGCCAGTTGTGCCGTATCTTGCGGTTGTTCATCCTGCGCACCATAGCAAAACAACCCCGAATCAGCCACCGCGGGCACACTGCAAGTCAGGGCCAGAACGGTGGCGCAGCCGGTGAATATATTGCCTAGTTTCATTAGTTACTCCTGAAATACCTAAGGGAATAGCAGCAATTGTACTCAATTCCTCGCTCTGTGGGCTATAAAGGTCAAACCACCGGTAAAACACCAAAAGACAGGCAAATAGAACAGGTCAATCGATAAGATATCGGGAAAATGATATGAAAAAGCCCCATGCTGTCGCATGGGGCTGTTGAAATGGATGCCTGCCCGTGTCCTGCAATATTCGTTTCATGCGAAGATTCTCCCCTACGGCGTTCCCATCCGTTCCAGACGGATACCATACTTGGGCGGCACAGCAACTGACAGACAAAACAAAAAGCCCCACGCTTTCGCGTAGGGCTTGTTGCTTTATTTGATGCTTGGCAGTGTCCTACTCTCGCATGGGGAGACCCCACACTACCATCGGCGCTACGGCGTTTCACTTCTGAGTTCGGCATGGGGTCAGGTGGGACCACCGCGCTATTGCCGCCAAGCAAATTCTTTTTCTGCCGAACTTCTCAACCCACTTAAATAAAGTGGTGCTGATACCCAGAGTCGAACTGGGGACCTCACCCTTACCAAGGGTGCGCTCTACCAACTGAGCCATATCAGCACACTAATTTGATGCCTGGCAGTGTCCTACTCTCGCATGGGGAGACCCCACACTACCATCGGCGCTACGGCGTTTCACTTCTGAGTTCGGCATGGGGTCAGGTGGGACCACCGCGCTATTGCCGCCAGGCAAATTCTGTTTCATCCCGACCGCTTCACTTCTCGTAAAGCCATCAGAACCAATCTCGGAACCAGCTGAATATCTTTCGTCTCTAAAACACCTTCGGTGTTGTAAGGTTAAGCCTCACGGATCATTAGTACTGGTTAGCTCAATGCATCGCTGCACTTACACACCCAGCCTATCAACGTCTTAGTCTTAAACGTTCCTTCAGGGGCCTTAAAGGCCCAGGGAAGACTCATCTCGAGGCAAGTTTCGCGCTTAGATGCTTTCAGCGCTTATCTTTTCCGCACTTAGCTACCGGGCAGTGCCATTGGCATGACAACCCGAACACCAGTGGTGCGTTCACTCCGGTCCTCTCGTACTAGGAGCAACCCCTCTCAATCTTCCAACGCCCACGGCAGATAGGGACCGAACTGTCTCACGACGTTCTAAACCCAGCTCGCGTACCACTTTAAATGGCGAACAGCCATACCCTTGGGACCTACTTCAGCCCCAGGATGTGATGAGCCGACATCGAGGTGCCAAACACCGCCGTCGATATGAACTCTTGGGCGGTATCAGCCTGTTATCCCCGGAGTACCTTTTATCCGTTGAGCGATGGCCCTTCCATTCAGAACCACCGGATCACTAAGACCTGCTTTCGCACCTGCTCGAGCCGTCACTCTCGCAGTCAAGCTAGCTTATGCCTTTGCACTAACCTCACGATGTCCGACCGTGATTAGCTAACCTTCGTGCTCCTCCGTTACTCTTTGGGAGGAGACCGCCCCAGTCAAACTACCCACCAGACACTGTCCTCACCCCGGATTACGGGGCCGAGTTAGAACATCAAACATTAAAGGGTGGTATTTCAAGGTTGGCTCCACGCAGACTGGCGTCCACGCTTCAAAGCCTCCCACCTATCCTACACATCAAGGCTCAATGTTCAGTGTCAAGCTATAGTAAAGGTTCACGGGGTCTTTCCGTCTTGCCGCGGGTACACTGCATCTTCACAGCGAGTTCAATTTCACTGAGTCTCGGGTGGAGACAGCCTGGCCATCATTACGCCATTCGTGCAGGTCGGAACTTACCCGACAAGGAATTTCGCTACCTTAGGACCGTTATAGTTACGGCCGCCGTTTACCGGGGCTTCGATCAAGAGCTTCGCCTTGCGGCTGACCCCATCAATTAACCTTCCGGCACCGGGCAGGCGTCACACCGTATACGTCCACTTTCGTGTTTGCACAGTGCTGTGTTTTTATTAAACAGTTGCAGCCAGCTGGTATCTGCGACTGGCTTCAGCTCCATCCGCAAGGGACTTCACCTACGCGCCAGCGTGCCTTCTCCCGAAGTTACGGCACCATTTTGCCTAGTTCCTTCACCCGAGTTCTCTCAAGCGCCTTGGTATTCTCTACCTGACCACCTGTGTCGGTTTGGGGTACGATTTCGTGTTACCTGATGCTTAGAGGCTTTTCCTGGAAGCTTGGCATCAACTACTTCTGCACCGTAGTGCATCGTCATCACGCCTCAGAGTTAACGGCGTTCCGGATTTACCAGGAACACCCTCCTACACGCTTAAACCGGGACAACCGTCGCCCGGCTAGCCTAGCCTTCTCCGTCCCCCCTTCGCAGTAACACCAAGTACAGGAATATTAACCTGTTTCCCATCGACTACGCTTTTCAGCCTCGCCTTAGGGGTCGACTCACCCTGCCCCGATTAACGTTGGACAGGAACCCTTGGTCTTCCGGCGAGCGGGCTTTTCACCCGCTTTATCGTTACTTATGTCAGCATTCGCACTTCTGATACCTCCAGCATGCCTCACAGCACACCTTCACAGGCTTACAGAACGCTCCCCTACCCAACAACGCCTAAGCGTCGCTGCCGCAGCTTCGGTGCATGGTTTAGCCCCGTTACATCTTCCGCGCAGGCCGACTCGACCAGTGAGCTATTACGCTTTCTTTAAATGATGGCTGCTTCTAAGCCAACATCCTGGCTGTCTGTGCCTTCCCACATCGTTTCCCACTTAACCATGACTTTGGGACCTTAGCTGGCGGTCTGGGTTGTTTCCCTCTTCACGACGGACGTTAGCACCCGCCGTGTGTCTCCCGTGATAACATTCTTCGGTATTCGGAGTTTGCATCGGTTTGGTAAGCCGGGATGGCCCCCTAGCCGAAACAGTGCTCTACCCCCGAAGATGAGTTCACGAGGCGCTACCTAAATAGCTTTCGGGGAGAACCAGCTATCTCCCGGTTTGATTGGCCTTTCACCCCCCAGCCACAAGTCATCCGCTAATTTTTCAACATTAGTCGGTTCGGTCCTCCAGTTAGTGTTACCCAACCTTCAACCTGCCCATGGCTAGATCACCGGGTTTCGGGTCTATACCTTGCAACTAGACGCCCAGTTAAGACTCGGTTTCCCTACGGCTCCCCTATTCGGTTAACCTTGCTACAAAATATAAGTCGCTGACCCATTATACAAAAGGTACGCAGTCACACCACGAAGGTGCTCCCACTGCTTGTACGTACACGGTTTCAGGTTCTATTTCACTCCCCTCGCCGGGGTTCTTTTCGCCTTTCCCTCACGGTACTGGTTCACTATCGGTCAGTCAGGAGTATTTAGCCTTGGAGGATGGTCCCCCCCATATTCAGACAGGATGTCACGTGTCCCGCCCTACTCATCGAACTCACAATTAATGCATTTTAGTGTACGGGGCTATCACCCTTTACTGCGCGACTTTCCAGACGCTTCCACTAACACAAGAACTGATTCAGGTTCTGGGCTCCTCCCCGTTCGCTCGCCGCTACTGGGGGAATCTCGGTTGATTTCTTTTCCTCGGGGTACTTAGATGTTTCAGTTCCCCCGGTTCGCCTCATGCCACTATGTATTCATGACATGATAGTGTGTCGAAACACACTGGGTTTCCCCATTCGGGTATCGCCGGTTATTACGGTTCATATCACCTTACCGACGCTTATCGCAGATTAGCACGCCCTTCATCGCCTCTGACTGCCTAGGCATCCACCGTGTACGCTTAGTCACTTAACCTCACAACCCGAAGGTGTCTTTCGACATCGTCGTATTGCTACATTTGAGAGACTCTATGACAGGTTACTCCTCATCCCAAACTGCTACGGGGGACAAGTTTCAGCCGTCATGTTTCAATTTTCAGCTTGTTCCAGATTGTTAAAGAGCAATATCTTAAACACGACTCGTTAAAGTCATCTTTAAGTTATTTTCGGTTCTTGCGAACCGGTGATAATGTCTTTCACTCATTATCGGATGGCGTCCCCAAGGGGATTCGAACCCCTGTTACAGCCGTGAAAGGGCAGTGTCCTAGGCCTCTAGACGATGGGGACCCGAAATTTGCTTATCGAATCAGCGATTCGATAATTTCGGGTAAAGGTGAGATTTTTTCATAAAAATCGAGCGCCATTGTCGTTTGTCACCGTACTCGACGGTCACAAATTTCCCGGCACTTACCTATACCACAAGGTTTTGTTTGCTCATTACTTTTCTATCAGACAATCTGTGTGGACACTGCACAATCGAATATCGTTAGGTAAGGAGGTGATCCAACCGCAGGTTCCCCTACGGTTACCTTGTTACGACTTCACCCCAGTCATGAATCACAAAGTGGTAAGCGCCCTCCCGAAGGTTAAGCTACCTACTTCTTTTGCAACCCACTCCCATGGTGTGACGGGCGGTGTGTACAAGGCCCGGGAACGTATTCACCGTAGCATTCTGATCTACGATTACTAGCGATTCCGACTTCATGGAGTCGAGTTGCAGACTCCAATCCGGACTACGACGTACTTTATGAGGTCCGCTTACTCTCGCAAGTTCGCTTCTCTTTGTATACGCCATTGTAGCACGTGTGTAGCCCTACTCGTAAGGGCCATGATGACTTGACGTCATCCCCACCTTCCTCCAGTTTATCACTGGCAGTCTCCTTTGAGTTCCCGGCCGAACCGCTGGCAACAAAGGATAAGGGTTGCGCTCGTTGCGGGACTTAACCCAACATTTCACAACACGAGCTGACGACAGCCATGCAGCACCTGTCTCAGAGTTCCCGAAGGCACCCTTCCATCTCTGGAAAGTTCTCTGGATGTCAAGAGTAGGTAAGGTTCTTCGCGTTGCATCGAATTAAACCACATGCTCCACCGCTTGTGCGGGCCCCCGTCAATTCATTTGAGTTTTAACCTTGCGGCCGTACTCCCCAGGCGGTCGATTTAACGCGTTAGCTCCGGAAGCCACGCCTCAAGGGCACAACCTCCAAATCGACATCGTTTACAGCGTGGACTACCAGGGTATCTAATCCTGTTTGCTCCCCACGCTTTCGCACCTGAGCGTCAGTCTTCGTCCAGGGGGCCGCCTTCGCCACCGGTATTCCTCCAGATCTCTACGCATTTCACCGCTACACCTGGAATTCTACCCCCCTCTACGAGACTCTAGCTTGCCAGTTTCAAATGCAGTTCCCACGTTAAGCGCGGGGATTTCACATCTGACTTAACAAACCGCCTGCGTGCGCTTTACGCCCAGTAATTCCGATTAACGCTTGCACCCTCCGTATTACCGCGGCTGCTGGCACGGAGTTAGCCGGTGCTTCTTCTGCGAGTAACGTCAATCCAACAGCGTATTAAGCTATTGGCCTTCCTCCTCGCTGAAAGTGCTTTACAACCCGAAGGCCTTCTTCACACACGCGGCATGGCTGCATCAGGCTTGCGCCCATTGTGCAATATTCCCCACTGCTGCCTCCCGTAGGAGTCTGGACCGTGTCTCAGTTCCAGTGTGGCTGGTCATCCTCTCAGACCAGCTAGGGATCGTCGCCTAGGTGAGCCGTTACCCCACCTACTAGCTAATCCCATCTGGGCACATCCGATGGCAAGAGGCCCGAAGGTCCCCCTCTTTGGTCCGTAGACGTTATGCGGTATTAGCCACCGTTTCCAGTGGTTATCCCCCCTCCATCGGGCAGTTTCCCAGACATTACTCACCCGTCCGCCGCTCGTCACCCAGAGAGCAAGCTCTCCTGTGCTACCGCTCGACTTGCATGTGTTAGGCCTGCCGCCAGCGTTCAATCTGAGCCATGATCAAACTCTTCAATTAAAAGCTTGATTTGCTTCAACTCGTGAAGCGGTGCTCAAAGATTCACTAAATGAATTTTACTTCAGTAGTCACTCTTCAAGACTTGATATTTTTTTGCTGCCGAAGCAACTGGATATCGTCTTGTGAGTGCCCACACAGATTGTCTGATAAATTGTTAAAGAGCAGTGAGTTACGCGCCGAAGCTTGTTAACTCGAGGTGGCGTATAATACGCTTTCCTCTTTCAGAGTCAACCCGTTTTTTCAGGGTTTTTTCTCTTTCGCCCTGGCTAGCTTGTGAAGTGAATCACTTGCCGTTGTGCCCGGTCGATGGAGGCGCATTATAGGGAGTTCAGCGCAGGCCGCAACAGGTATTTTCAACAAAATCGATCGTTTGCTGCATTCCACAGCAAAACACGGCTTTATACCCTGTTTTGCACAAACTTATCCACAGAAGCCATTTGAGGGGAAAATTTACGAGCGCCGCGCAAACGTTTTCGCTACAATTCCCGACGATGAAACGGTCCCCTTTTACGGGGGCGTTAGCTGAATCTGTTCCTGCCGTTCTCTATATAGACGCTAAATAGAGGCAAAAGGTAGAGATTCACGTAACGCTCTTATTATTGCGACTCAAAAAGCCAAGGGATAAAACCATGCAACAACCTCGTCCAATCCGCCGGGCGCTGCTCAGCGTTTCTGACAAAGCCGGTATCGTTGAATTTGCCAACGCGTTGGTAAGCCGCGGCGTTGAACTGCTCTCCACTGGCGGCACCGCCCGCCTGCTGGCCGATGCCGGTCTGCCTGTTACCGAAGTTTCCGACTATACCGGCTTCCCGGAAATGATGGACGGACGAGTCAAAACCCTACACCCCAAGATCCATGGCGGCATTCTGGGACGTCGCGGGCAGGACGATGAGATCATGGCCCAACATGCCATCCAGCCGATCGATATGGTGGTCGTCAATCTGTATCCATTTGCCCAAACGGTAGCGCGCCCGGACTGCTCACTGGAAGACGCCGTCGAGAACATCGATATCGGCGGCCCAACCATGGTGCGCTCGGCGGCCAAGAACCACAAAGACGTTGCCATCGTCGTAAAGAGCAGCGACTACGCCGCCATCATTACCGAGCTGGACAACAACGCCGGTTCTCTGCTGTACAGCACCCGCTTTAACCTGGCGATCAAGGCCTTTGAGCATACCGCAGCTTATGACAGCATGATCGCCAATTACTTTGGTGCATTGGTGCCGGCCTACCACGGTGATACCGAACAACCTGCCGGCCGCTTCCCGCGTACGCTGAATCTGAACTACGTGAAGAAGCAGGATATGCGTTACGGCGAAAACAGCCACCAGCAGGCCGCCTTCTATATAGAAGAGAACCTGCACGAAGCATCGGTCGCTACCGCCACTCAGTTGCAAGGCAAAGCGCTGTCTTACAACAACATTGCCGATACCGACGCCGCACTGGAATGCGTCAAGGAATTTGCCGAACCGGCCTGTGTGATCGTCAAGCACGCCAACCCGTGCGGCGTGGCCATCGGCGAGAGCACGCTGTCCGCCTATGAGCGGGCCTACCAAACCGATCCAACCTCAGCGTTCGGCGGCATTATTGCCTTCAACCGCGAGCTGGATGCCGCCACCGCGCAGGCGATCATCAGCCGCCAGTTTGTGGAAGTGATTATCGCGCCAGCCATCAGTGAAGAAGCGCGCAGCCTGCTGGCAGGCAAACAAAACGTGCGCGTACTGGCCTGTGGCCAGTGGCAGCAACGCGTCGCCGGCCTGGATTTCAAACGCGTCAACGGCGGTTTACTGGTACAGGACCGCGATTTGGGCATGGTTAGCGAAGACGATCTGCGCGTAGTGACAGAACGTCAGCCTTCGGCACAGGAACTGCGTGATGCGCTGTTCTGCTGGAAGGTGGCTAAATTCGTCAAATCCAACGCCATCGTTTATGCCCGCGACAATATGACCATCGGTATCGGCGCAGGCCAAATGAGCCGCGTTTACTCCGCGAAAATCGCCGGTATCAAAGCCGCCGATGAAGGGCTGGAAGTGAAAGGCTCCGCCATGGCGTCTGACGCCTTCTTCCCGTTCCGTGACGGCATTGACGCGGCAGCGGCGGTTGGCATTACCTGTGTCATCCAGCCAGGTGGTTCAATTCGCGATGATGAAGTGATTGCCGCCGCCAATGAACACGGTATTGCCATGATCTTCACTGACATGCGTCATTTCCGCCATTAATTCTCTTTCATTGCGTGCGCACCGCTGCGCACGCCGTTCGTGGAGCACCTGATGAATATTCTAATTATTGGCAACGGCGGGCGGGAACACGCCCTGGCCTGGAAAGCCGCTCAGTCACCGCTGGCAGAGAAAGTGTATGTCGCGCCGGGCAATGCCGGCACTGCGCTGGAAGCAAACCTGGAAAACGTCGCTATCTCCGCGACGGATATCCCAGCACTGTTAGCCTTTGCACAAGACAACGATATCGGGCTGACCATTGTCGGTCCTGAAGCCCCACTGGTGATCGGCGTTGTGGACGCATTCCAGGCCGCCGGCCTGAAGATCTTCGGCCCGACGCAAGCCGCCGCCCAGTTGGAAGGCTCCAAGGCCTTTACCAAGGATTTTCTGGCGCGCCATCGCATTCCCAGTGCGGAATACCAGAACTTTACCGAAGTCGAGCCGGCGCTGGCCTACGTGCGCAGTAAAGGTGCACCGATCGTCATCAAGGCCGACGGCCTGGCCGCGGGTAAAGGCGTTATTGTCGCCATGACATTGCAGGAAGCCGAAGCCGCAGTTCAGGACATGCTGGCTGGCAATGCGTTCGGTAATGCTGGCCACCGCATCGTGGTGGAAGAGTTTCTGGATGGTGAGGAAGCCAGTTTTATCGTTATGGTCGACGGTGAGCACGTGGTGCCGATGGCCACCAGTCAGGATCACAAACGCGTCGGTGATGGCGACAGCGGCCCGAATACCGGCGGTATGGGCGCTTACTCTCCCGCACCGGTGGTGACCGACCAGATCCACCAACGCGTGATGGAGCAGGTTATCTGGCCAACGGTGCGTGGCATGGCGGCGGAAGGCAATACCTATGTCGGCTTTCTGTATGCCGGGCTGATGATTTCTGCCGATGGTCAGCCAAAGGTGATTGAATTCAACTGCCGCTTCGGCGATCCGGAAACGCAACCCATCATGTTGCGCCTGCGTTCCGATCTGGTCGAGCTATGCCTGGCGGGCGCCGAGGGCAAACTGGATCAGAAAACCTCCGAGTGGGACGATCGCCCTGCGCTGGGCGTGGTGCTGGCGGCCGGCGGTTATCCTGCCGATTACCGCACCGGTGACGTGATCCAGGGATTGCCGCAGCAGGCCAGCGCTGACGGTAAAGTGTTCCACGCCGGTACGCAAATGGCAGGCGATGAGGTAGTGACCAGCGGTGGGCGCGTATTATGCGTAACCGCACTGGGCGCAACGGTTGCCCAGGCACAGCAGCGCGCTTATCAATTGGCGGAAGGCATTCAATGGCCGGGCAGTTTCTGCCGTAAGGACATTGGTTACCGCGCTATCGCACGCGGCAAGTAACCCGGCTGCCGGTAGGGCGTAGTCCGCTGCGCCCTATCCTCAACTTTCCAGCCCTCCTGCACACCGAGCTGCGCTCGATGCCTACAGCGAGCTTTCCTTCGGTTCCCAGTTGCAGAAGTCTTCGTTAGCCACCAGCAATAGCTCACGCCCTTCCGGTGCTTCAAGCCAGGCAATACTCAATGGCCCACTGCTGTTTTGCGCACGCCGTTCAATCCAGGCGTTCGACGAGCTATTCAGCCCCGGATTGATCCGTTCTCCCGCACAGGTTTGCACCGTGCCCTGCTGCCAACGCCCCTGCAGCAATTGCACCTTGCCGGCACGCAATGCGTTACTTAACTCCAGCACGCGTCGCGCCTGGTATTTGTAGCGCGCAATATCATCACTGGATAACTGTTCACGTCGCGTGGCAAGCTGGCGCTGCATAAAGCTTACCGTGCCGTCATCGGCGAAGCGCAGTTGGATCGAGTCTTTATTACCGTCGGCGTCGACACGTTTGATCTGTCGTAGCTCGCCGTTCTGGTATTCATAGTGGGTGGTTACGGTGCCTATCCCGCGATAAGGGCTGTAAACGGTCATCAGCACCTGCGGGTGCTGCCGATCGTCATCTTTACGCCACAGGCGAATCGCCCCTTGATCGGCCACATAGCCGCTGGCGGTAAAGCTGGGAGGATCCTGATGCCAACTGCAGGCGCCCAGGCCAGCGGCAACGCCGATGACAATGAGCGCCCGTCGGACAAACAAAAGGGGCTTCAAAGCCCCCCTGTTTAATCTTTTCACCAACACGCGGTCTTACTTAACAGCGTCTTTCAGTGCTTTGCCAGAAACGAACGCAGGTACGTTAGCGGCTGCGATTTTGATTTCTTTACCAGTTTGTGGGTTGCGGCCAGTGCGCTCTGCACGATGGTTTACTTTGAAAGTACCGAAACCAACCAATTGTACTGCATCACCTTCTTTCAGAGACTCGGTAATGGCAGCCAGGGTAGATTCCAGAGCCAGTTTAGCCTGTGCTTTGGAAAGGTCAGCCTTGTCTGCGATTACATCAATCAGTTGAGTCTTGTTCATAAGTTATCCTTACAGTGTGTTTATCGTTTGCAAAGCATCGAGTGCGACGGATATGCCGATTGACAGCACTCTCCTGCATACACGCACCGATAGCCACTTTTTTTACGCCCCCCAAATGTAGACCAGACAGGGTGCGGATGTGAAGCCTTAAGGCATGACAAATCAGGCGTTAAATCACGTTTTCTTGCCTTATTGCGTTAAATTTATCCCGATGTTACTCACACCAGCCTCGCGAAGGTCGGATCGCAGCCCTTTGATCAGGTCTATATCGCGCTCCTCGCAGGCTGCCAACAGGCGGAAAATTTCCCATTGGATGTCCCATTCCTCCTCAACTGCCGGCATCACCTTCAGTTCTTCATCGGTCATTTCTTTCCCGGCCTGGGTCATTTCCAACATCGCCACGGTGCGAATTGAGGTTTCGCTGATGGCGACGGCGTGCTCCAACGTCTCCCCGCTGAGCCGCGAATGAATCAGTTCCCCTAATGCGATGCAGGCATCGATCGCCGGGTAAACGCCGTAAAGATCGTAATCTTCTGCCGAAGGAATCGCCTGTTCCAACTTCTCAAGCTGACTATCGAAGTTGACCTTGGCGTCTTTCACTACCAGCGTTTCCCACACCAAATCCAGAATACGACGATAAATCGCCGGATCGCCAAACTCGGTTTGCAGGCAGAACATCTGGTAATTCGGGTACATACGCTCGCACAGACTAGCCATAAAGGTCAAATGTTGCCAGCTTTCAAGCTTTTCCAGACGTAAATGAATCGGGTTACGTAGCATTGTCTACTCTCTTACGCGTTATCTGCGGCGCAGTGTACCCGAAATCGCTCATGGCGACACCTCTGGATGCGCGGCCAGCCAGCGCTGGAAGGCCGGGCGGCGCGAGGCGATAGCATCGGCCCAGCGTGTCGGCTCCGGCAAACGGTAACCCGCCATGCAACGTTTTACCCAGGCCAGCGCGCTATCGGCGCTGACGCGATGGCCGGTGGCGATAAACAACGGGTTGCAACGTGCCTTGCTGCGCCATACCCAACCGAGCTGCTCGCCCTTGTCGAGCAGCGGCTCCAGAGCTCCCTGCACATCCTCCAGCGCCTCAAACGTACCGCACAGGCGTTTTTTCGCCACGCCAATGGTCGGTACGTCCACCAGCAGGCCAAAGTGGCTGGCGACCCCTAACCGGCGCGGATGCGAAATACCGTGCCCGTCGACAAAGATCAGGTCGGGTTTCTGCTGCAACTGTTGCCAGGCCGCCAGTAATGCCGGGTATTCGCGAAACGAGAGAAAGCCGGGGATGTAAGGCATGGTGGTGGCAACGCGGGCGATTTGATATTCCACCAGCGCCAGTGAGGGATAACGCAGGATGGCGATAGCGGCGCGCGTTACCGCGCCTTCCTGCTCGAAGCCAACGTCACAGCCGGCGATAAAGGCCGGCGGATCGACAATAAAATCATCCGTGCGGATAACGTCGGAAGCGCGCTGCAGCTGCTCGGCGCGCAAAGCCTGCGTATCAATCACTACCCCTCCCCTTGAATCAGGTTAACGGTGATACCTGGCCGACAGCGCATGCACAGCGTCAACGAACACGCCGGCGTTTTCCGGCGGGACGTCCTGATGAATACCGTGCCCCAGGTTAAACACATGCCCCTCGCCGTGGCCGAAGCCAGCCAGGATAGTTTCCACTTCCTGTTCGATGCGTTGCGGTGCAGCATAAAGCATGGAAGGATCCATGTTGCCCTGCAGCGCAACTTTATTGCCAACCCGGCGGCGCGCATCGGCAATATCGCAGGTCCAATCGAGGCCCAGCGCATCGCAGCCGGTCGCCGCCATCGCTTCCAGCCACTGGCCGCCGCCTTTGGTAAACAGCGTCACCGGCACCCGCCTGCCGTCATGCTCACGGATCAGGCCGTCAACGATCTTATGCATGTAATTGAGTGAAAACTCGGCATAATCGCGACCGGTCAGTACGCCACCCCAGGTATCGAATACCATCACCGACTGCGCACCGGCCCTGATTTGGGCGTTGAGATACAAAATGACGCTATCCGCCAGTTTATCCAACAGCAGATGCAGCGTCTGCGGCTCGGCATACATCATTTTCTTCAGCTTGGTAAACGCCTTGCTGCTGCCGCCTTCGACCATATAGGTCGCCAGCGTCCACGGACTTCCGGAGAAACCAATCAGCGGTACCTGCCCCTTCAGTTCACGGCGAATGGTGCGTACCGCGTTCATCACATAACCCAGTTCGTCTTCCGGATCGAACAACGGCAGTTTTTCTACCTCGGCGCGGCAGGTAATCGGCGACGAGAAACGCGGACCTTCGCCGGTTTCAAAGTAGAGCCCGAGCCCCATGGCATCAGGGATGGTCAGAATGTCGGAGAACAGGATCGCCGCGTCAAGCGGATAACGGCGCAGCGGCTGTAACGTCACCTCGCAGGCCAGCTCGGCATTTTTGCACAGCGACATAAAATCACCGGCCTGAGCGCGTGTTGCCTTGTACTCCGGTAAATAACGACCGGCCTGGCGCATCATCCATACGGGGGTGATGTCCACCGGCTGGCGCAGCAGCGCGCGCAGGTATCGATCGTTTTTCAACTCATTCATTTATCGGGCTCCCTTATTCATCTGCCGCTATTGTATACCCAAAATAATTGAAGATGCATCACGACGGCCGATCCATGCCCGGTGAACCGCCTGGTCGCGGCGATGCGGCACAGTCCGTAGGGAGCCAGCGTGACGTGCCACTGGCATCATCGCGCGAGCGCATCATTGCGCGCGGCACAGGGCCACGGTGTCCTCGATTAAACGCCGCGCTACGGTGCCTGGCGGCGGCAACAGCGGCAGCCGATCGTAGCGATACCAACCGGCGTGCAACAGCTCCTTGGGATCGTGGCGCAGCTCGCCGCTGTCATAATCCGCCATAAACGCCATCATCAGGGAATGCGGAAATGGCCACGGCTGTGAGGTGACGTAACGCAGATTCTTGATGTGAATGTTGCTTTCCTCCATCACTTCGCGCGCTGCCGCCTGCTCGAGGGTTTCGCCCACTTCAACAAATCCGGCCAACACGGTATGAATACCGCCACGGTGACGAACGTGTTGCGCCAGCAGGATTTCGTCATCACGACGGATGGCGACAATCACGCAGGGTGCGATTTGCGGATAATAGCGTTCGCGGCAGTTATCGCACAGGCAGGCGCTTTCGGTACGGCTCAGGTGCATTTGGTGGCCACAGTAACCGCAGAACTGATGCGAGCGGTAAAAATCGGCCAGTTGAACGCCACGCCCGGCTAGCTGGAACAACCCGCGATCGAGATCGAGCAATTGCCGCACCGACCCCATCTCCTGCGGCATCGGCTGGCGCACCAGCCACACCGGCGCCCCTCCCACTCGCCAATCTGTCGCCCCGAACGGCCGCGCAACCCGAGCGCGTCGGCAGTCCCAAACGGCAATTCACCGTTTGGTAACCAAAGTTTGCTTTCATGGCTGACTATCCACCAGCCATATTCGTTACCCGTTAATGCAAGTTCCATATCGTTGTTGCACAACCTCAGCTTCACTGGCACTCTAGAAATCGGTCTTGTTACATTTTCATAACTTACCGTTACTTTTTCTTACTTACGGAGTCAAAAATGCTCAACCACTTGGAAAGCCTGACTCAGCGCGTTGGTGGTAGTAATGAATTAGTTGATCAATGGCTTGAGGCGCGCAAGCAGTTACTCGTCGCCTACTGCACCCTCGTAGGGATCAAACCGAACAAAGAAAAGCATACGCCGCTGAATGAAAAAGCGTTGGAGAACTTTTGCCATAATCTGGTGGACTATCTCTCCGCAGGGCATTTTCATATCTATGACAGAATTATCAAAACAAGTGGAAGGCGCAGGTAGCCCAAAAATGGCGCTGGCCACCCAGATCTATCCCAAATTATGGATCAACACCGAGCAGGTGATGGCGTTTCACGATCGCTATTCCGATATCGAGATCGACCAGGATCTGTGCCTGGAGTTTCATCAGGCGCTGTCAGACATCGGTGAAGTGCTGGCCGCTCGCTTTGCGCTGGAGGATCGTCTGATCCTGCTGGCGGCGGAGACCTGGCAGCAGGACAACCCCGACCCGGCCAGTAACAAAACGCTGTCCCATCCAGCCTGATTTTTCTTGCTGCCCTGGCGCGGCAGCACAATAACCGCTGGCCTCACGCACTCCATCCTGAAATATGCGCGTGAGGCTTGTAGTTTTTAAACGCCCTTCTATACTGGGGGCTCTTGTCGGAGTGCCTAGCGTCGCGCTTTTTTAAAAGTCGGCCAGGCTGAGACCGTTAATTCGGGATCCGCGGAACCTGATCGGGTTAATACCCGCGAAGGGAACAAGAGTAATCAATCACCGCCGGCAGGCAGCCAATATTCAGCAATCGCCTGCCGATCGGCTAACATCGTTACTCCCTCCGAGCTCCAGACAAGCAATTTTCCCAACTCACCCGACTTGTAGGAATTTGCTATGTCTAATGTGAACAAAAACCGTCCTCGTAAAGAACAACGTGAAGAAGCGCAGCAGTTTATCGACAATCTGCAAGGCGTCGCCTTCCCCAATTCTCGCCGCATTTACCTCGAAGGCTCGCGACCGGATCTGCAGGTGCCAATGCGCGAAATCCAGCTCAGCCCGACGCTGATCGGCGGCAGCAAACAACAGCCGCAGTATGAACAGAATGAAGCCATCCCGGTGTATGACACCGCCGGCCCCTACGGCGATCCGCAAGCGCAGTTGGACGTACATCGTGGACTGAACAAACTGCGTGCCGGCTGGATTGACGAACGCCATGATACTGAAACGCTGAACGGCGTCAGCTCCGGTTTCACCCAGCAACGTCTGGCAGATGAAGGATTGGATCACCTGCGCTTTGAACATCTGCCGCAACCACGCAAGGCCCTGCCGGGCAAATGCGTCACCCAATTGCACTATGCGCGTGCCGGTATCGTCACGCCGGAAATGGAGTTTATCGCCATCCGCGAAAACATGGGGCGCGAGCGCATCCGCGGTGAAGTTTTGCGCCAGCAGCACCCAGGTCAAAGCTGGGGCGCCAACCTGCCGGAAAACATTACGCCGGAGTTCGTACGGCAAGAAGTGGCCGCCGGCCGTGCCATCATTCCGGCCAACATCAACCACCCGGAATCCGAGCCAATGATCATTGGCCGCAATTTCCTGGTCAAGGTGAATGCCAATATCGGCAACTCGGCGGTTACCTCCTCCATTGAAGAAGAAGTGGAAAAGCTGGTGTGGTCAACCCGCTGGGGCGCCGATACCGTGATGGATCTTTCCACCGGCCGCTACATCCACGAAACCCGCGAGTGGATCCTGCGCAACAGCCCGGTGCCGATCGGCACGGTACCGATTTACCAGGCGCTGGAAAAAGTGAACGGCGTCGCAGAAAACCTGACCTGGGAAATGTTCCGCGACACCCTGCTGGAGCAGGCCGAACAAGGGGTGGATTACTTCACCATTCACGCCGGCGTTTTACTGCGCTACGTGCCGATGACCGCCAAACGCCTGACCGGCATTGTGTCGCGCGGCGGCTCGATCATGGCCAAATGGTGTCTGTCCCACCATCAGGAAAACTTCCTGTACCAGCACTTCCGTGAAATCTGCGAAATCTGCGCCGCCTACGACGTTTCCCTGTCACTGGGTGATGGCTTGCGCCCAGGGTCGATTCAGGATGCCAATGACGAAGCGCAGTTTGCTGAACTGCACACCCTGGGTGAGTTGACCAAAATTGCCTGGGAATACGATGTGCAAGTCATGATCGAAGGCCCGGGACACGTGCCGATGCAGATGATCCGCCGCAATATGACCGAAGAGCTCGAGCACTGCCACGAAGCGCCGTTTTATACCCTGGGGCCGTTGACCACCGATATCGCGCCGGGTTATGACCACTTCACCTCCGGTATCGGCGCGGCGATGATTGGCTGGTTCGGTTGCGCCATGCTGTGTTACGTCACGCCGAAAGAGCACCTGGGTCTGCCCAACAAGGAAGACGTTAAACAGGGCCTGATCACCTACAAGATTGCCGCACACGCCGCCGATCTGGCCAAAGGCCATCCGGGCGCGCAAATCCGCGATAACGCCATGTCGAAGGCGCGCTTTGAATTCCGTTGGGAAGATCAGTTCAACCTGGCGTTGGATCCGGCCACTGCCCGTGCCTACCACGACGAAACCCTGCCGCAGGAATCCGGCAAAATCGCCCATTTCTGCTCGATGTGCGGGCCGAAATTCTGCTCGATGAAAATTTCGCAGGAAGTACGCGACTACGCCGCCGCGCAAGATAAAGCCGCCGAACAGCAAGCTGGCAAACCGATTGAAGTGCTCTCCGGCATGGAGAAAATGTCCGCCGAATTTCGCTCGCGCGGCAGTGAGTTGTACCACAGCGCAAGCGCCTTGCAGGAGGACAACAATGGCTGATATCACCACGCCTTTTCCGGCGACGCCGCATCGCCTCGGGTTATACCCGGTGGTCGACAGCGTCGTCTGGATCGAACGACTGCTGGCGGCAGGCGTCACCACCATTCAGCTGAGAATCAAAGACTTACCTGAAGAGCAAGTTGAGGCTGATATCGCCACCGCCATCGCTCTGGGCAAGCGTTATCAGGCACGGGTGTTCATTAACGACTACTGGCGTCTGGCAATCAAACACCGGGCTTATGGCGTGCACCTGGGACAGGAAGATCTGGACGACAGCGATTTGGCGGCGATTCATCAGGCCGGACTACGCCTGGGAGTTTCAACCCACGATGATGCCGAACTGGCGCGCGCCAAGGCGGTCAAGCCGTCCTATATCGCGCTCGGGCACATTTTCCCGACCCAGACCAAAGATATGCCCTCCGCACCGCAGGGGCTGACCGAGCTAAAGCGCCACGTCGCCGGGCTGGCTGACTACCCGACGGTGGCTATCGGCGGGATTGGCATCGATCGCGTGCCGGCGGTATTGGCATGCGGCGTAGGCAGCATCGCCGTGGTCAGCGCCATCACCCAGGCTGCGGACTGGCGTGCCGCCACCGCCGAACTGCTACGGTTGATCGAAGGCAAGGAGTAACACCATGCTTAATTCTCCGTCTCTTAACGATCGGGAGTTCTTACGCTACAGCCGACAGCTGTTGCTGGAAGACATCGGCCCACAAGGCCAGGAAAGCATCAAGCGCGCCAGCGTGCTGATCGTCGGCCTGGGCGGGCTCGGCTCGCCCGCCGCATTGTATCTGGCTGCCGCCGGCGTCGGCACGCTGTTGCTAGCCGACGACGACAAGCTGCACCTGACCAACCTGCAGCGGCAGATCCTCTATCGCAGCGCCGATGTGCCGCAAGGCAAAGCGCGTTTGGCGCAGCGCCACCTGCAAGCGTTGAACCCGCTGGTTGAGTCGATCGCGCTGGAACAGCGTCTACACGGCGAAGAACTGGCCGCTGCCGTGCGCCGCGCCGATCTGGTGCTGGATTGCAGCGACAATATAACAACGCGTCACGCGGTGAATCAGGCCTGCGTTACCGCCGGCAAGCCGTTAATCAGCGGCAGTGCGGTTGGATTCAGTGGCCAGTTACTGGTTATCGAACCGCCCTATAGCCAGGGATGTTATGCCTGCCTATACCCCGAACATGCCGAGCCACAGCGTAACTGCCGTACCGCCGGCGTGCTTGGCCCGGTGGTAGGGGTAATCGGTACCTTGCAGGCGCTGGAAGCGATCAAGCTGCTGGCGGGCATGCCTTCCGCGCTCAGCGGCAAACTGCGGCTGTTCGACGGCAAGCAGCACAGCTGGAGCACCTTGCAACTCAGCAAGGCGCGTAGCTGCCCGATATGCGGGAGGGCAGCAATGAAGATTCTGCTCAACGACAGTCCGCTGGAACTGGCGCAGCCCCTCAGCGTCAGCGCGTTGCTGGAACAGCTCGACCGCCACCAGCCGGGTACCGCACTGGCGATTAATCAAACCATTATCCCGCGTGCCGAATGGGACAGCCATTGGGTGCAAGACGGTGATGACATCCTGCTTTTTCAAGCGATTGCCGGAGGCTGATATGCTGCAAATCGCCGATACCCACTTTACCTCGCGTTTATTTACCGGCACCGGCAAATTCGCCACCCCGGCCTTGATGCTCGACGCGCTGCAGGCTTCCGGCTCGCAGTTGGTGACCATGGCTATGAAGCGCGTTGATCTGCACGGCGGTAACGATGCCATTCTGGCGCCGCTGCAACGGCTTGGCGTACGTCTGTTGCCCAACACTTCCGGCGCCAAAACCGCGGCGGAAGCGGTATTTGCCGCTCGCCTGGCGCGTGAGGCGCTGGGAACCCACTGGGTAAAACTCGAAATTCATCCGGATGTGAAATACCTGCTGCCAGATCCGATAGAAACGCTGAAGGCGGCGGAAACCCTGGTCAAAGAGGGGTTTGTCGTCCTGCCTTACTGCGGTGCCGATCCGGTGTTGTGCAAGCGGTTGGAAGAAGCCGGCTGCGCTGCGGTGATGCCGCTGGGGGCGCCGATTGGTTCCAACCGTGGACTGCGTACCCGCGATTTTCTGGAGATCATCATTGAACAAGCCAATGTGCCGGTGGTGGTGGACGCCGGCATTGGTGCGCCAAGCCATGCGCTGGAAGCCATTGAGCTGGGGGCGGATGCGGTATTGGTCAATACCGCCATCGCCGTGGCGCGCGATCCGCTGCAAATGGCGCACGCATTCCGTTTGGCGCTTGAAGCTGGCGAACTGGCGCGCCAGGCCGGTTTGGGCAGCCGCCAGCGCAGTGCAGTAGCCTCAAGCCCGCTGACGGCGTTTCTTAGCCAGAGTGAGGAGGCGCGACCATGACTCAGGATTTCAGTCAACGCTGGCAACAGCTGGATTGGGACGACATCACCCTGCGCATCAATAGTAAAACTGCACATGACGTCGAACGCGCGCTCAATGCTGAAAAACTGACGCGTGACGATTTTATGGCGCTGATTTCACCGGCCGCAGCCGGTTATCTGGAGCCGCTGGCACAGCGCGCCCAGCAACTGACTCGTCAACGCTTCGGCAACGTGGTGAGTTTTTACGTACCGCTGTATTTGTCCAACCTGTGCGCCAATGATTGTACTTATTGCGGCTTTTCGATGAGTAACCGCATCAAGCGAAAAACTCTGGATGCCGCTGAAATCGAGCAGGAGTGCACGGCAATCAAGGCGCTGGGATTCGAACACCTGCTGCTGGTCACCGGCGAGCATCAAACTCGGGTCGGCATGGCGTATTTCCGCCGCCACCTGCCGCACATTCGCTCCCGTTTCAGCTCGCTGATGATGGAGGTACAGCCGATGTCGCAGGAGGATTATGCCGAACTGAAAACGCTGGGCCTGGATGGCGTACTGGTTTATCAGGAAACCTACCACCCGGCGACCTATTTGCAGCACCATCTGCGCGGGCAGAAACAGGATTTCCATTGGCGGCTGGCAACGCCGGATCGGCTTGGCCGGGCCGGGATCGACAAGATCGGCCTCGGTGCGCTCATCGGTCTGTCCAACAGTTGGCGGACCGATTGCTACATGCTGGCGGAACACCTGTTTTACCTGCAACAGACGTACTGGCAGAGCCGTTATTCGATCTCCTTCCCGCGGCTGCGGCCCTGTGCCGGCGGCATCGAACCGGCATCGCTGATGAGCGAGGCGCAACTGGTGCAATTGATATGCGCATTCCGGCTGTTTGCTCCCGACGTTGAACTGTCGCTGTCGACGCGCGAATCACCCCACTTCCGCGATCATGTGATCCCGCTGGCAATCAATAGCGTCAGCGCCGGTTCGAAAACCCAGCCAGGGGGTTATGCCGATGACGTAGCACCGGAACTGGAGCAGTTTGAACCACATGACGGGCGTTCGCCCCAGCAGGTGGCGCAGGCGATCGGCGATGCCGGTTTACAACCGGTATGGAAGGATTGGGATAGTTTCCTGGGACGCGTCACGCAATAAGCCGCAACGTTTGCAGCGCGGCCAGCAAAGTAACTGGAAACGCCGCGCAACCTGTTCAAACCGTGCTGGCATCAAAAACCAGCGGCGTTATAGTGACGCCGTTGGCTATCATTCCCGAAGCCAACCGGGGTACCCCGCCCACGCTGGGCGCAACGCGCACCAGAGTCTATCTTCCGCTGACCGCAAATCAGCAGGCGCACATCGCTCGCGGAACGAGAACCGTTACTCTGCTACCTGCGGCTTCATTCTCATCCCGACAATGGCCGAAAGCAGACAGCCCATAGCCAAATAGGCCGCCACCAGGTGCCAGGAACCGCCCATAAACTGCACCAGCAACACGGCGATAAACGGTGTAAAACCGCCGCCGACCACGCTGGCGACCTGATAACCAACCCCTGCGCCGCTGTAACGGTAGGCGGTACCGAACAGTTCGGTAAACATCGGCTGTTGCACGCTGACCAGCATGTCATGGGCCATATTGCCGAGCATGATGGCGAAGAAAACGATCAACAGGGTATTGCGGCTCTCTAACGCCATGAAAAACGGTATCGCGCTGACGACACCGATTAACGCCCCGGTAACGTATATCCGCCGCCGGCCAAAGCGATCGGCCAGGTAAGCAAAACACGGGATCGATACGCAGCTGACCGCCCCCACCAGCAAGCCGATATTGAGAAAGATATCGCGTGACAGGCCAAGGTTAGTGGTGGAGTAGTTCATGGCAAAAGCCGTCACGATATACATCGTCAACAATTCGCCAAAACGCAGGGCGATAATCAGCAAGAAGGCTTTGGGATTCTGGCGCAAGGCTTCAAAAATCGGGAAACGGCGTATTTTTTCCGCCCTGTCGTGCAAGGTTTTATTGGCCTCGAACTCCTGTGACTCATCCATGCCGTTGCGGATCCACCAGGCGATAGCGACCAGCACCAGGCTGAAGATAAACGGCAAGCGCCAACCCCAGCTGATAAACGCCGCGTCCGAAGTGAACTGGCTTACCAGCGATACCGAGCCGGTAGCCAATAGTAACCCGACGCCAAAACCAATCTGCACACCGCTGCTATACAAAGCCTTTTTCTTTTTCGGTGCACTTTCTACCGCCAGCAAGGCCGCCCCGCCCCACTCTCCGCCGACGGCAAAACCCTGTATCGCGCGCAGCGTCACCAGTAGCACCGGCGCCCACCAGCCGATCGCGTCAAACGACGGCAGCAGGCCAATCAATGCCGTGGAAATCCCCATCATCCAGACGGTGATCATCAACATGCGTTTGCGGCCCAGCTTGTCACCGAAATGACCAAATACCATGCCGCCTAATGGACGAAACAGGAAACCGACGCCGAAGGTGCCAAACGCTGCCAGCGTACCCATCGTCGGGCTTATCTGAGGAAAGAATTCGGTGTTGAAAACCAGAGCGGCAACTATTCCGTACAGTAAAAAATCGTACCAGTCGACCACCGCGCCGACGAAGCTCCCCCAGGCCGCGCGACGTGCCCGCGCCGGCGAGTGGCTAATTAACTGGTTTTGTGTGGGTATATCGCGATCCGCTGGAGCAGCGACGCTGACCGTTGTTGAGGTGTCCATGCCTATCCCGTTATTTTAACTTTACAGCACTGTACAACAAAAAGCCCCGGCTAGGATAGCCAGGGCTTTGGTCATTTACTGCTTAATGTGCAGCCAGGGATAGCGATGACTTATTGGTCGTCGTTACCGCCCAGGTTGCCGGCATTCAGCAGTTCAGCCAGGTTGGCCGACGCTTCTTCCGCGCTCACCTGTGGTGCAACCGGGGTTTCACCCAGAGCACGACGACGCATACGGTCCTGATGATAAGCGTAACCGGTACCCGCCGGGATCAGGCGGCCAACGATGACGTTTTCTTTCAGGCCACGCAGTTCATCACGTTTACCGGCCACGGCCGCTTCGGTGAGAACGCGCGTCGTTTCCTGGAACGATGCGGCAGAGATGAACGACTCGGTCGCCAAGGAAGCCTTGGTGATACCCAGCAGGTCACGTGTAAAGGTCGCTTCGATTTTGCCTTCGGCAGCAAGCTGACGGTTGGCAATCTTGACGCGAGACACTTCAGCCTGTTCGCCTTCCAGGAACTCGGTGCCACCAGCGTTGACGATGGTGCCTTTACGCAACATCTGACGAACGATAACTTCAATGTGTTTATCGTTAATCTTAACGCCTTGCAGACGGTAAACTTCCTGCACTTCGTTGGTGATGTAGCGGGTAACCGCATGCACACCACGCAGACGCAGAATGTCGTGCGGTGACTCTGGACCATCGGATACCACGTCGCCGCGTTCCACACGTTCGCCTTCGAACACGTTGAGCTGACGCCATTTCGGAATCATCTCTTCGTAGGCATCGCTGCCATCCAGCGGCGTGATCACCAGGCGACGTTTGCCTTTGGTCTCTTTACCGAACGAGATAATCCCGCTGATTTCAGCCAGGATTGCCGGCTCTTTCGGACGACGTGCTTCGAACAGATCCGCAACGCGTGGCAGACCACCGGTAATATCCTTGGTACCGCCGGATTCCTGTGGAATACGCGCCAGGGTATCACCCGCACCGATCTGAATGCCGTCTTCCAGCTGTACAATTGCCTTGCCTGGCAGGAAGTACTGGGCAGCCATATCGGTGCCTGGGATCAGTACGTCGTCGCCTTTGGCGTCAACAATCTTCAGCGCCGGACGCAGGTCTTTACCGCTACCGGTACGCTCTGCACTATCCAGTACCACCAGGGAAGACAAACCGGTCAGTTCGTCGGTCTGGCGAGTAATGGTCTGGCCGTCAACCATATCGGCGAAGCGAATGAAACCGCTCACTTCACTGATTACCGGCATGGTGTGCGGATCCCAGTTAGCAACGGTTTCGCCGCCGTTAACTTCTGCACCGTCACCTTTGCCCATCACGGCACCGTAAGGCACCTTGTAGCTTTCCTTGGTACGACCGAATTCGTCGATCAGCTTCAGCTCGGTGTTACGCGAGGTGATCACCAGCTTGCCGGCCGCGTTCATCACGAACTTGGCATTGCTCAGCTTGATGCTACCCTTGTTTTTCACCTGAATGCTGGATTCGGCAGCCGCACGAGATGCCGCACCACCGATGTGGAACGTACGCATCGTCAGCTGGGTACCCGGCTCACCGATGGACTGTGCCGCGATAACGCCGATGGCTTCACCTTTGTTGATGATGTGGCCACGTGCCAGGTCACGACCATAGCAGTTGGCGCACACGCCGAAGTCGGTTTCACAGCTCACCACGGAACGGACTTTAACGCTGTCGACAGAGTTCTCTTCCAACAGGTCACAGGTCTTCTCGTTCAGCAGGGTGTTACGCGGCACCAGGATGTCTGCCGTACCCGGCTTGAGCACATCTTCTGCCGTTACACGACCCAGAACGCGTTCACGCAGCGGCTCTTTCACATCGCCACCTTCGATAACCGGAGTCATCAGGATGCCGTTGTGAGTGCCACAGTCGTCTTCGGTGACAACCAGATCCTGCGCGACGTCTACCAGACGACGGGTCAGATAACCGGAGTTTGCCGTTTTCAGTGCGGTATCCGCCAAGCCTTTACGCGCACCGTGCGTGGAGATGAAGTACTGGAGTACGTTCAGACCTTCACGGAAGTTCGCGGTGATTGGCGTTTCAATGATCGAGCCGTCCGGTTTCGCCATCAGGCCACGCATACCGGCCAACTGACGAATCTGAGCGGCGGAACCACGTGCACCGGAGTCGGCCATCATAAAGATGCTGTTGAAGGAAACCTGCTGTTCCACTTCACCGTCACGGTTAACCACGTCTTCTACCGACAGGTTTTCCATCATCGCCTTGGCAACGCGTTCGTTAGCCGCAGCCCAGATATCGATCACCTTGTTGTAGCGTTCGCCCGCGGTTACCAGACCAGACTGGAACTGCTCCTGGATTTCGGCAACTTCGGTTTCCGCTTCTTCGATGATCTCGGCTTTTTTCGCCGGGATAACCATGTCATCGATACCAACGGATGCGCCGGAACGGGCAGCGTAGGCAAAACCGGTGTACATGATCTGGTCAGCAAAGATAACGGTCGGCTTCAGACCCATGATGCGGTAACAGGTGTTCAGCATCTTGGAGATCGCTTTCTTACCCAAAGGCTGGTTAACGATCGAATACGGCAGACCTTTTGGTACGATCATCCACAGGATGGCTCGACCAATGGTGGTGTCGATGATCGAAGTCTGGTGTACAGACTCGCCTTCGGTGTTCTTGATCTCTTCGGTGATACGCACTTTGACGCGCGCATGCAGAGAGGCCAGGCCAGCGCGGTAAATACGCTCGGCTTCTTTCGGGCCGCTCAGCACCATGCCTTCGCCCTTGGCGTTAACACAGTCGCGAGTCATGTAGTACAGACCCAATACAACGTCCTGAGAAGGAACGATGATTGGCTCGCCGTTCGCTGGAGACAGGATGTTGTTGGTCGACATCATCAACGCACGCGCTTCCAACTGGGCTTCCAGCGTCAGCGGTACGTGAACGGCCATCTGGTCACCATCGAAGTCGGCGTTGTATGCCGCACAAACCAGCGGGTGCAGCTGGATGGCCTTGCCTTCGATCAGTACCGGCTCGAATGCCTGGATACCCAAACGGTGCAGCGTTGGTGCACGGTTCAGCAGTACCGGGTGTTCGCGGATGACTTCGTCCAGGATATCCCAAACGACGGCTTCTTCGCGCTCAACCATTTTCTTGGCGGCTTTGATGGTGGTGGCCAGGCCACGCAGTTCCAACTTGCCGTAGATGAACGGTTTGAACAGCTCCAACGCCATTTTCTTCGGCAGGCCACACTGGTGCAGACGCAGGTATGGACCGACGGTGATAACCGAACGACCGGAGTAGTCGACGCGCTTACCCAACAGGTTCTGACGGAAACGACCCTGCTTACCTTTGATCATGTCGGCCAAAGATTTCAGAGGACGCTTGTTGGAACCGGTGATCGCACGACCGCGACGGCCGTTATCCAGCAGGGCGTCTACCGCTTCTTGCAGCATACGCTTTTCGTTGCGCACGATGATGTCAGGCGCAGCCAGATCCAGCAGGCGTTTCAAACGGTTGTTACGGTTGATGACGCGGCGATACAGATCGTTCAGATCCGAGGTCGCGAAACGGCCACCATCCAACGGAACCAGTGGACGCAGATCCGGCGGCAGTACCGGCAGCACGGTCAGGATCATCCACTCTGGCTTGTTACCAGACTGAACGAACGCTTCCAGCAGCTTGATACGCTTGGTCAGCTTCTTGCGTTTGGTTTCGGAGTTGGTTTCGTTCAGCTCTTCACGCAGCAGTTCGCATTCGGCTTCCAGATCCATGTTTTTCAACAGGGCCTGGATGGCTTCGGCACCCATTTTAGCGTCGAACTCGTCACCAAACTCTTCCAGCGCGTCCAGATACTGCTCTTCAGTCAGGATCTGACGGCGCTCGAGGTTGGTCATACCGCCTTCAATCACCACATAGGATTCGAAGTACAGTACGCGTTCGATGTCACGCAGTGGCATATCCAGCAGCAAACCAATGCGCGATGGCAGTGATTTCAGGAACCAGATGTGCGCAGTCGGGGAAGCCAGTTCGATGTGGCCCATGCGCTCACGACGCACTTTGGTCTGGGTCACTTCAACGCCGCACTTCTCGCAGATCACGCCACGGTGCTTCAAGCGCTTGTACTTGCCGCACAGGCACTCGTAGTCTTTTACCGGCCCAAAGATACGGGCGCAGAAAAGGCCGTCACGTTCTGGTTTGAACGTACGGTAGTTAATGGTTTCCGGCTTCTTAACTTCACCGAACGACCACGAACGGATCATGTCTGGCGATGCCAGAGCAATCTTGATCGCATCAAACTCTTCGGTCTTAGTTTGCGCTTTCAGAAACTTCAATAAGTCTTTCACGGATTGGCTCCTGTCGGAGTTAAACCTGTTGGGTACCCACAACCGTCGTGGGTACCCGTGTGACCTGAACAACCACCCTCTGGCTCCCTAAGGCCGGGAGCCAGAGCCGGAACGACGATTACTCGTCTTCCAGTTCGATGTTGATACCGAGCGAGCGGATTTCTTTCAACAGTACGTTGAAGGACTCCGGCATGCCTGGTTCCATGCGGTGATCGCCATCCACGATGTTTTTGTACATCTTGGTACGCCCGTTAACGTCATCCGACTTAACGGTAAGCATTTCCTGCAGGGTGTAAGCCGCGCCATATGCTTCCAGCGCCCACACTTCCATCTCACCGAAGCGTTGACCACCGAACTGCGCTTTACCACCCAGCGGCTGCTGAGTAACCAAGCTGTAAGAGCCGGTTGAACGGGCGTGCATTTTATCGTCAACCAAGTGGTTCAGTTTCAGCATGTACATATAGCCAACGGTAACCTGGCGCTCGAACTGCTCACCGGTACGGCCATCGAACAGCGTAATCTGACCAGAAGTCGGGATACCACCCATTTCCAGCAGTTGCTTGATTTCAGTTTCTTTCGCACCATCGAACACTGGCGTTGCGATTGGCATACCTTTTTTCAGGTTCTCGGCCAGACGCAATACTTCGTCATCGCTGAAGGTGTTCAGGTCAACTTTCTGGCAAACGTCATCACCCAGATCGTACGCTTTCTGGATGAACTCACGCAGTTTGGCCACTTCCTGCTGCTGCTTGAGCATCTGGTTGATTTTCTCACCGATGCCTTTGGCAGCCATACCCAGGTGGGTTTCCAGGATCTGACCGATGTTCATACGTGATGGTACGCCCAGCGGGTTCAGTACGATGTCAACCGGCGTGCCGTTTTCATCGTAAGGCATATCTTCGATCGGGTTGATCTTGGAGATAACACCCTTGTTACCGTGGCGACCTGCCATCTTGTCACCCGGTTGGATCTGACGTTTGACCGCCAGATACACCTTGACGATTTTCAGCACGCCAGGTGCCAGATCGTCGCCTTGAGTGATCTTGCGACGCTTGGCTTCCAGCTTCTTCTCGAAGTCGGATTTCAGTTCGTCGTACTGCTCTGCCAGCTGTTCCAGCTGGTTTTGCTTGTCTTCGTCGGTCAGGCCCAGTTCCAGCCAGCGATCGCGTGGCAGCTTGGCAAGCTTCTCAGCTTCAACGCCGCCGGCAACCAGCACCGCATGGATACGTGCAAACAGACCGGCTTCCAGGATTTGCAGTTCTTCAGTCAGGTCTTTCTTCGCCTGCTTCAGCTGCATCTCTTCGATTTCCAACGCACGCTTGTCTTTTTCCACGCCATCGCGGGTGAAGACCTGCACGTCGATAACCGTACCGGAAACGCCGTTTGGTACACGCAGAGAAGAGTCTTTAACGTCAGACGCTTTCTCACCGAAGATCGCGCGCAGCAGTTTCTCTTCTGGCGTCAGCTGGGTTTCACCCTTCGGCGTTACCTTACCAACCAGAATGTCACCACCGGTCACTTCAGCACCGATATACACGATACCGGACTCATCCAGTTTGGAGAGCGCTGCTTCACCCACGTTAGGGATGTCGGCAGTGATCTCTTCCGGCCCCAGCTTGGTATCGCGAGACACGCACGCCAGTTCCTGAATATGGATGGTAGTGAAGCGATCTTCCTGTACCACGCGCTCGGAGACCAAGATGGAGTCTTCGAAGTTGTAGCCGTTCCACGGCATGAACGCGACGCGCATGTTCTGACCCAGTGCCAGTTCACCCAGATCGGTGGACGGGCCATCTGCCAGCACGTCGCCGCGCTCGATTGGCTCACCCAGGTTGACACACGGCATCTGGTTGATGCAGGTGTTCTGGTTGGAACGGGTGTACTTGGTCAGGTTATAAATATCGATACCTGCTTCGCCCGGGTACATCTCGTCTTCGTTAACCTTGATAACGATACGGGAAGCATCCACGTACTGGATCACACCGCCACGCTTGGCTACGGCGGTAACGCCGGAGTCAACGGCGACGGCACGTTCCATACCGGTACCAACCAGCGGCTTGTCAGCACGCAGGGTAGGAACCGCCTGACGTTGCATGTTCGCACCCATCAATGCACGGTTGGCGTCATCGTGTTCCAGGAACGGAATCAGTGAAGCACCAACGGAGACAACCTGCTGGGTCGATACGTCCATATAGTCAACCTGGTCGCGGCTGAACAGGCTTGATTCGCCCTTGCTACGACAGGTGACCAGGTCTTCCACGAAGCGGCCTTCTTCATCCAGGTTGGAGTTCGCCTGGGCGATAACGAAGTTGCCTTCTTCAATGGCAGACAGGTAGTTGATTTCATCGGTAACCACGCCGTCACGCACGCGGCGGTACGGGGTTTCCAGGAAGCCATACTCGTTGGTCTGTGCGTACACGGACAAGGAGTTGATCAGACCGATGTTCGGACCTTCCGGCGTTTCGATTGGACATACGCGACCGTAGTGAGTCGGGTGTACGTCTCGCACTTCGAAGCCGGCGCGTTCACGGGTCAGACCGCCTGGGCCCAATGCGGAGATACGACGCTTGTGCGTGATCTCTGACAACGGGTTGTTCTGGTCCATAAACTGAGACAGCTGGCTGGAGCCGAAGAACTCTTTCACCGCCGCCGAAATCGGCTTGGCGTTGATCATGTCCTGAGGCATCAGGGTATCCAGATCGCCCAGTGACAGACGCTCTTTAACCGCACGCTCAACACGAACCAGACCTACGCGGAACTGGTTCTCTGCCATTTCGCCAACGGAACGGATACGACGGTTGCCGAGGTGGTCGATATCATCCACTTCGCCTTTGCCGTTACGGATATCGATGAGCTTCTTCATCACTTCAATGATGTCGTCTTTGCTCAGGATACCCGAACCTTCGATCTCGTCGCGCAGCAGGGAACGGTTGAACTTCATACGGCCAACCGCAGACAGATCGTAGCGGTCTTCCGAGAAGAACAGGTTCTCGAACAGGCTTTCAGCGGCTTCGCGCGTTGGCGGCTCACCAGGACGCATCATGCGGTAGATTTCTACCAGCGCGCTCAGACGATCGTTAGTCGGGTCGACGCGTACGGTTTCAGAAATGTACGCACCGTGGTCCAGATCGTTGGTGAACAGCGTTTCAATACGCTTGTGGCCTGACTGGCTCAGTTTGGCCAACAGATCCAGCGACAGCTCCATGTTGGCGCTACAGATCAGTTCGCCGGTATTGGTATCGATGTAGTCCTTCGCGACAACCTTGCCCGCGATGTACTCAACCGGTACTTCAATGCTCTGGATTTCGTCTTTTTCAAGCTGACGGATATGACGAGCGGTGATGCGACGGCCTTTCTCTACGTAGATCTTGCCGTTGGCTTCGATATCAAACGAAGCGGTCTCACCACGCAGACGCTCTGGAACCAGCTCCATCTGCAGCTTGTTATCACGAATCTCGAACGTAATCTTTTCAAAGAACAGATCCAGGATCTGCTCGGTGGTGTAGTTCAGCGCGCGCAGAATGATGGTCGCAGGCAGTTTGCGGCGACGGTCAATACGCACGAACAGGTTGTCTTTCGGGTCAAACTCGAAATCCAGCCAGGAACCACGGTAAGGGATAATACGTGCGTTATACAGCACCTTGCCCGATGAGTGGGTTTTACCCTTATCGCTGTCGAAGAACACGCCAGGGCTGCGGTGCAGCTGAGATACGATAACCCTCTCAGTACCGTTGATCACAAAGGTACCGTTGTCGGTCATGAGCGGAATTTCGCCCATATAGACTTCTTGTTCCTTGATGTCTTTAACCGTACCTTCCGGTGCTTCTCGCTCGTAGATTACCAGGCGCAGTTTGACGCGCAGCGGTGCAGAGAACGTCACACCACGAATCTGGCACTCTTTGACGTCGAACACCGGCTCACCAAGACGGTAGCTAACGTATTGCAGCTCCGAATTGCCACTGTAGCTCTGGATTGGGAATACAGAACGGAATGCGGCTTCAAGGCCGTACTGCCCTTCTGGGTCTTGCTCGATAAACTTCTGGAACGAGTCAAGCTGGATAGAAAGGAGATATGGTATGTCCAGAACTTGTGGACGTTTACCAAAATCCTTACGAATGCGTTTTTTCTCGGTATAGGAGTAAACCATAGGGTTCCTCAGCTCGCTGATCAGTGACCCACTCTGTCCGTCCGAATAGGACAGTTCATGCAACACCATTTTGTCGACCGGAAAGCGGGAACACTTTCCGCAATACCTGTTTCTATCACTCTTAAATCATTTTCATTGTGCTGTGCGGCAGATTCGGCTGCGGCAGGAAGGACAGTATATTAAGTCGTCGATAGAAAAAAATATTGGGGTTAGCCAGTAGCCAAACAGTGTGAAACTCTACTGACGCCCTACAGCGCAAAAAGGCTGGTGACCAAAAAGTCACCAGCCATCAGTCTGTTAAGCCAGACTGTACTCTGAGAAGTTAAACTTATTTAACTTCAACAGAAGCACCAGCTTCTTCCAGAGATTTTTTCAGAGCTTCAGCGTCGTCTTTGCTGATGCCTTCTTTCAGTACTGCTGGAGCAGATTCTACCAGGTCTTTAGCTTCTTTCAGGCCCAGACCGGTTGCGCCACGTACTGCTTTGATAACAGCAACTTTGTTGCCACCAACAGCAGACAGTACAACGTCGAACTCAGTTTTTTCTTCAGCAGCTTCAGCTGGACCTGCAGCAACAGCTACAGCGGCAGCAGCAGAAACGCCGAATTTTTCTTCCATAGCGGAAACCAGCTCAACAACGTCCATTACGGACATAGCTGCTACTGCTTCCAGGATTTGGTCTTTAGTGATAGACATAACAATTGTTCCTAAAATTCAGAAATAGTGTAAATACGTTAGCAAAGGCTAAGAAAGAGCGGCTTATGCAGCTTCTTTCTGATCGCGCACAGCAGCCAGAGTACGAACCAATTTGCCGGCAGCGGCTTCTTTCATGGTTGCCATCAGGCGTGCGATTGCTTCATCGTAAGTAGGCAGAGTTGCCAAGCGGTCGATTTGTGCCGCAGGGATCAGCTCACCTTCAAAGGCCGCAGCTTTAACCTCGAACTTTGCATTCGCTTTCGCGAACTCTTTGAACAGACGAGCAGCAGCGCCCGGGTGTTCGTTAGAGAATGCAATCAAGGTAGGACCGACAAACGTGTCTTTCAGGCATTCGAATGGAGTGCCTTCAACTACGCGACGCATCAGGGTGTTACGAACAACACGCATGTAAACGCCAGCTTCACGACCTGCTTTACGCAGTTCAGTCATTTTATCTACGGTAACGCCGCGGGAATCCGCAACAACCGCAGACAGCGCGCCTTTGGCTACTTCGTTGACTTCAGCAACAATCGCTTGTTTGTCTTGAAGATTTAATGCCATTAGCTTTTTGCTCCTGGATTAGCCGGGGGAATACCCCGGAACTCACTTCACTCGGCACCTTGCAAAAGCGCCATGCCGAGCGGCTTAACACGGTGAGCAGAATCCAGCAAAGACATTCATTAAAAAATTTCTTTAGGCTCTGTCACCGTCTACGCAGGAAGATTAAGTATCTTTCGATACACCTGCGGTCTTGGACGGAGGCCTGGATTAGGCCAGGCTCCAACCGAAAATTCTGTTGTCCCGCTATTGGCGATTCGCCTATAGCAAAACCTTGGGGCATAAGATTCTAGGTGAAAATTTGCCCCAAGTCAAAGCGATTAATCGTTAAACGATTAGTTCGCTGCGGCAGACAAACCGCTTTGATCGATAGCAACGCCAGCACCCATGGTGGTGGAGAGGCTAACTTTCTTGATGTACATACCTTTAGCCTGAGATGGTTTTGCTTTTTTCAGCGCAACCAGCAGAGCTTCCAGGTTTTCTTTCAGTTTGTCTGACTCGAAATCAACCTTACCGATAGTGGTATGGATGATGCCGTTTTTGTCGTTACGGTAACGAACCTGGCCTGCTTTAGCGTTTTTCACTGCTTCAGCAACGTTCGGAGTAACGGTACCCACTTTCGGGTTTGGCATCAGACCACGTGGGCCCAGAACCTGGCCCAGTTGGCCAACAACGCGCATTGCATCCGGAGAAGCAATAACCACGTCGAAGTTCATTTCGCCTTTCTTGATCTGGTCTGCCAGATCTTCCATACCTACCAGCTCTGCGCCAGCTGCTTTAGCAGCTTCAGCGTTAGGGCCCTGGGCAAATACGGCAACGCGAACTGAACGACCGGTACCGTGTGGCAGAACGGTAGCGCCACGAACGTTTTGGTCAGATTTACGCGCGTCGATGCCGAGGTTCACGGCAACGTCAACGCTTTCTACGAATTTAGCGGTGGCCAGCTCTTTCAGCAGAGCAACAGCTTCGGTGATGTCATACTGTTTAGTAGCATCAACTTTGTCACGGATCACGCGCATGCGCTTGGTCAGCTTAGCCATCTCTTAATCCTCCACTACCAGGCCCATGGAACGAGCAGTACCTTCGGATGGAGCGAGTCATCGCTTCAACGTCAGAACCAGTCATGTCCGCAGCTTTGGTTTCTGCGATTTCACGTACCTGCGCACGAGTCACTTTACCAACTTTGTCTTTGTTCGGCTTGCCGGAACCAGACTTGATACCAGCCGCTTTCTTCAGCAGTACTGCTGCTGGCGGGGTTTTGGTAACGAAAGTGAAGGAGCGATCAGAATAAACGGTAATAACAACCGGGATCGGCAGGCCTTTTTCAACGCTGTCAGTCTTAGCATTGAACGCCTTACAGAATTCCATGATGTTAACACCTTGCTGACCCAGAGCTGGACCGACTGGCGGGCTCGGGTTAGCCATACCAGCTGCAACTTGCAGCTTAACGTAGGCTTGTACTTTCTTGGCCATGTAAATTTCCTCGTTTGGGTAGTATCGCCTCGCAAGAGGCTCCCCGTGTTTCACCCCGCTCATCATGCTGAGCAAGGCATCTAAAAACAAAAGGCGCGAAATTGTAGTTCAATTTCACGCCTCTTACAAGCATCAATTCGGCCTGTATTGCTGATTATTCAATCAGCCTTTTTCAACCTGGCTGAAGTCCAGTTCCACCGGCGTAGCACGGCCGAAAATGGAAACCGAAACTTTCAGGCGGCTCTTCTCGTAGTCAACTTCTTCAACCACGCCATTGAAGTCGGCGAATGGACCGTCGTTGACACGCACCAGTTCGCCTGGTTCGAACAGCGTTTTCGGCCGTGGCTTGTCACCCACCTGCTGCAGACGATTCATGATGGCGTCGACTTCTTTGTCGCTGATAGGCGCCGGGGCGATCGGAAGTGCCGCCGATGAAGCCCATCACGCGTGGCACGCTGCGCACCAGGTGCCAGCTGGCATCGTTCATCACCATCTGCACCAGCACATAGCCGGGGAAGAACTTGCGCTCGCTCTTGCGACGCTGACCGCCACGGATTTCAACCACTTCTTCCGTAGGCACCATAACTTCGCCGAACAGCTCTTCCATATCATGCAGTTTGATGTGCTCGCGCAGCGATTGTGCAACGCGACCTTCAAAACCGGAAAACGCCTGAACGACGTACCAACGTTTTTTTGGAGCTTCAGACATTTTAGAACCTCAGGCCAGTAATAAACGATACCAAACGGACCAGAATGCCATCCAGCCCCCACAGAATCAGTGACATCACGGCAGTTACCGCGGCGACGATCAACGTGGTATGTAGCGTTTCCTGGCGGTTGGCCAAATCACTTTACGGACTTCGGTACGCGCTTCACGCGCAAACGCTACGGTAGCTTTGCCTTTGGTGGTCATCAGGGCAATGGCGCCCGCAACAGCAATAACCACTACAACAGCCAGCGCGCGCAATGGCAGGCTGAAATCACGGTAGTAATAATTACCGACAATAGCCACAACCAACAGAACGGCGACAATCAGCCACTTAACCGCTTCCAGGCCGCGCCCGCTCCCTTGAGCCTCGGTATTCGCACTCATAAACCAACCTGTCACTTATGATTCAGAACAAACAACTTTGCCTCGCAAAGCGAGGCAAACCAAACCGATCAGATGCTGCTAAACAGCACTCGGTGTTTACGCTATGACGTATTTCAGTCAATACGGTTTAAGAGCCCATCTCACCAATGATTATGACTGCAAAATCGCTGATGAGATAGGTTCTAGTTCACAGCGTAGAAAAAGGGCATCAAATGATGCCCTTTTACCGCGTGTCGCGTCAAAATGTTATCAGCGATTAAGCGATAACTTTAGCAACAACACCCGCGCCTACGGTACGGCCGCCTTCACGGATTGCGAAACGCAGACCGTCGTCCATTGCGATTGGGTGAATCAGGGTAACAACCATGTTCACGTTATCGCCTGGCATTACCATCTCTACGCCTTCTGGCAGTTCGATGGTACCGGTCACGTCAGTAGTACGGAAGTAGAACTGTGGACGGTAGCCTTTGAAGAATGGCGTGTGACGACCACCTTCTTCTTTGCTCAGGATGTACACTTCTGAGTCGAATTTGGTGTGCGGCTTGATAGAACCTGGTTTAGCCAGAACCTGACCACGTTCGATGTCTTCACGCTTGATACCACGCAGCAGAACACCAACGTTCTCACCAGCACGGCCTTCGTCCAGCAGTTTGCGGAACATTTCTACACCGGTACAGGTAGACTTAACGGTGTCTTTGATACCAACGATTTCAACTTCTTCGCCAACTTTGATGATACCGCGCTCAACACGACCGGTAACAACGGTACCACGACCGGAGATGGAGAATACGTCTTCGATTGGCAGCAGGAACGGCTTGTCGATAGCACGCTCTGGTTCTGGGATGTAAGAATCCAGCGCTTCAGCCAGTTCTACAATCTTAGCTTCCCACTCTGCTTCGCCTTCCAGCGCTTTCAGCGCAGAACCGCGGATTACTGGCAGGTCGTCGCCAGGGAAATCGTAAGCAGACAGCAGCTCGCGAACTTCCATTTCTACCAGTTCCAGCAGCTCTTCGTCATCAACCATGTCACATTTGTTCATGAACACGATGATGAAAGGAACGCCAACCTGGCGACCCAGCAGGATGTGCTCACGGGTCTGAGGCATAGGGCCGTCAGTCGCAGCAACAACCAGGATTGCGCCGTCCATCTGCGCAGCACCGGTGATCATGTTTTTCACGTAGTCGGCGTGCCCTGGGCAGTCAACGTGCGCGTAGTGGCGAGACGGGGTGTCATACTCAACGTGAGAGGTGTTGATGGTGATACCACGAGCTTTTTCTTCTGGCGCGTTATCGATCTGATCGAAAGCACGTGCAGAACCACCGTAGGTTTTAGCCAGAACGGTAGTGATTGCGGCTGTCAGGGTAGTTTTACCGTGGTCAACGTGGCCGATAGTACCGACGTTAACGTGCGGTTTTGAACGTTCAAATTTTTCTTTAGACATCGATTGTCCCTCTAAGACACGGATAAATCGGTGGTATCACCACATCAACCAAGCATATGCTTGCTGAATCTATAACAGAATGAAAATCAGGGGGCGAGAAAATAAGAAGTGGTGCTGATAGGCAGATTCGAACTGCCGACCTCACCCTTACCAAGGGTGCGCTCTACCAACTGAGCTATATCAGCACATCTTGGAGCGGGCAGTGGGAATCGAACCCACATCATCAGCTTGGAAGGCTGAGGTAATAGCCATTATACGATGCCCGCATCCTGGAACTCGGCTACCTGATTTTTCTGTAGAATTTTGGGATGGAAACAGGATTGTTGATCGCTTGATTCCTCACCCTTCGCGTTATACAGCATCAGATGCGCTGTACAACCCGAACCGTCGAAGGCTTTCGCCTTCATCTTCCGCAATTTTCTGCCGAAGACAAGATTGGTGGTGGGGGAAGGATTCGAACCTTCGAAGTCTGTGACGGCAGATTTACAGTCTGCTCCCTTTGGCCGCTCGGGAACCCCACCAGAATTTATCTTTTTGTACTTGATGGTGCCGGCTACCGGAATCGAACTGGTGACCTACTGATTACAAGTCAGTTGCTCTACCAACTGAGCTAAGCCGGCATCAAGTGCAGCGCATTCTAGGTAGAGCGGGCGGCCTATGCAACAAAAAAATTGCGTTACGTGCACTTTCGCTCATAAATTACCCAGATTTGCAAAATGTACGGCAATTCTGCCTGACAGATGTGCAAATAAGCATCAACCATTCGCTTCGTTTCGACTGCTGCATGGGTTTTAGAACCGGGTTAATCAAACCTTTTGCCGACCCATAGTGATAGCTTTCATTGATGCATCCACTGTGTCTGGTCCCACGGCTCAGAAAACACGTATCCACGTTGTTAGCCAGTGATGGCCAGCAATATCCCCCTCGTGACACCCGGTGCCGGTGAATGACCGCCACGTCCCCCGACACGCAGGCAACCTGGTGCAATTAACCAGACAGTGGATAGGTCGTTCACGTTGCGGTAGCAGCAGACGATACGCCCATGGATGGCGTTTGCAGCCCTCTCATTATCAAGTGCGTGCCTGTTCGCACAATTGACATAATCTGCTGTCGATCGACAACATTTTCGAAAAAAGTCTACGCCTGAAAGCCAGCTATCTATAATATGCAGCTTGTTTATTATCTGGAGTTGGCGTCCGGCGCCGTTCCCAACCTGCGTTAACAGGCAGAATTTGGCTTATGATAAAAAGAGATCAATCTTTAGCGACGCCTTATCTACAGTTCGATCGTACCCAATGGGCTGCGTTGCGAGATTCGGTGCCGCTGACGTTGTCGGAAGAAGAGATTGTTAAACTAAAAGGGATTAACGAAGATCTCTCTTTGGAGGAAGTGGCACAAATCTATCTGCCGCTTTCGCGACTGCTGAACTTCTATATCAGTTCGAACCTGCGTCGTCAGGCTGTACTGGAACAGTTTCTTGGCACTGACGGCCAGAGAATACCGTATGTGATAGGTATTGCCGGCAGCGTAGCCGTAGGCAAAAGTACCACCGCGCGCCTGCTGCAAGCCCTGCTTAGCCGCTGGCCGGAACATCGCAGCGTAGAACTGATCACCACCGATGGCTTTCTGCATCCCAACAAGGTGCTGAATGAACGTGGCCTAATGAAGAAAAAAGGCTTTCCGCAATCTTATGATATGCATAGCCTGGTAAAATTTGTTTCAGAAGTGAAGTCTGGCGCCAAGCGCGTCACTGCGCCGGTCTATTCGCACCTGATATATGATGTTGTGCCTGAGGGTAATAAGGTAATAGAACAGCCCGATATATTGATTCTGGAAGGCCTGAATGTCTTGCAGAGCGGTATGGATTACCCACACGATCCGCATCATGTATTTGTTTCAGACTTTGTTGATTTCTCCATATATGTCGATGCGCCTGAAGATTTACTGCAAACCTGGTATATCAACCGGTTCCTCAAGTTCCGTCAGGGCGCATTTTCCAATCCGGACTCGTATTTTCATAACTATGCCAAGCTGTCTGAAAGCGAGGCGGTAAATATTGCCACGCAGTTATGGAACGAGATTAACGGACTGAATTTACAGCAAAATATACTACCAACCCGCGAACGTGCGAGCCTGATCATGACCAAAAGCGCCAATCATGCGGTTGAAAGTGTACGCCTAAGAAAATAAACCAGACATATCAGGGGACTGAATGTCCCCTGATAAATTATGTTTATTCAGCGCTTCGCAGTGATATTTCTCCACCAATAAACGGTTTTAACTCACCGTCTTGTTCGAGTAACAAAGCGCCCTGCTGATCGATACCACGGGCAATACCAAATATCTGCTGTTCACCAATCAACAACTTTACCGGCCGGTCGATAAAATTATCCAAATTGCGCCAGCGCGAAATAAATGGCGCCAATCCTTCTTGTTCAAACTGCCGTAACGCCCTGCGCATTTCATTAAGCAACATTGCGGCCAGTTCGTTACGATCGATAGTAATACCGGCTTCCTGCAGGTTAATCCAACCTTGATTGATAGCGTCTGCATTGGTTTCGCGCATCGCCAGGTTAATACCAGCGCCAATCACCAATTGCGCTGCATCCCCAGTTTTACCGGTCAGTTCTACCAGGATCCCAGCCAACTTTCGATCGTTCAGATATAAATCGTTTGGCCACTTCACTCGAACCTTTTCGGCGCCGAGACGCTGCAGCACCTCGGTCATGACGATACCGATAACCAGACTCAGGCCAATTGCCGCCGCAGGGCCTTGCTCCAAGCGCCAGAACATCGAAAGGTAGAGGTTGGCACCGAACGGAGATACCCAATGCCGTCCACGTCGTCCCCGCCCCGCCTGCTGATATTCAGCGACACAGGCATCGCCTGATGCCAGTTCGGCGATACGGTCAAGCAAGTACTGGTTGGTTGAATCAACGACCGGCAGTACGGTTACACGCTTATCAGCCAGCTGTTGCAAAATACGTTGCGCATCAAGCAGCTGGATAGGCGCAGGTAAACTATACCCCTTGCCCGGCACCGTAAATACGTCCAAACCCCATTCACGAATCGTCTGGATATGTTTATTAATCGCTGCCCGGCTCATGCCCAGCTCTTCACCTAACTGCTCGCCAGAATGAAATTCCCCATCTGACAATGATGAAATAAGCTTTAACGGGATTTTGGTATCTTTCATGAAAGCACCTCCACGGCATTTACCTCGCCTGTAGCGCTAATGAAACGCACCTCAGGTTCGAGCCAGACATCGAACCTGTCGGCGACCGTATTACGCACGTGCCGTGCCAAAGCGACGACATCCTGCGGGAGTGCTTCGCCCTGGTTTATCAGTACCAGAGCCTGTTTACTGTGTACGGCGGCTCCGCCGATACGGTAACCTTTAAGCTGGCATTGATCGATCAGCCAGCCCGCGGCCAATTTTACCTGCCCATCACACTGCGGGAAATGTGGCATGGTTGGATAGCTCGCCAGCAGACTGGCCGCCGCCTCTGCGCTAACAACCGGGTTTTTAAAAAAACTCCCGGCATTGCCGGTGATCCTTGGATCAGGCAATTTGCTACGGCGCATCTCACAGACGGCATCAAAGACCTGTCGTGGCGTTACGCTCGCAGGATCCAGTTTGGTCAGTTCGCCATAGCCCAGCGAAGGTTGCCACGCCTTGTTGAGCTTTAGGCCCACGGCAACGATGATATGCCCGGTTCTATATTGATGCTTGAAGATGCTTTCCCGATAGCCAAATTCGCAACGCTCTGGGGTCATGCGATCTATTTCACCCGTTTTGAAGCTCAGCAAATCAACATATTCACAGACATTTTTCAGTTCAACGCCATAAGCGCCAATATTCTGTATAGGTGCCGAGCCGACGCAGCCCGGTATCAGCGCCAGGTTTTCCAGGCCGTGCATCCCCTGTTCCAACGTGTGGCTGACCAACTTATGCCAATTTTCACCGGCGCTGACGTGCAAGTGCCAGGCATCCTGCTCTTCGCGAACCTTAATGCCATGCAATTGATTGATCATGACCGTGCCGGCGAAATCTTCAAGAAACAGGACGTTACTTCCCTCACCGAGTATCAGCAATGGCTCTTGTCGTTTTTGCGACTTTTGCCAGACCTTTATCATCAGTTCGATTTTTTCTGCTATGACCAGTTGCGCAGCATTGATCGGGAGCGCAAACGTATTGTGATTTTTTAAAGAAGCGCTTTCAGTAGACATGATAGTAAATACTCTTGCAGAACATATTATCGCTTAGTCTACTCGATTAAACGCGCGTGGCTATTGTTTGTTGTCATTGTCACCCCTTTGACGGCGTAAACCAGACAAATATCACTTAATAGCGCCACGATACAGGAATAATCTCATATCAATCAATAAGATATATAAATACTTGATATAAAAACCATCAAGTAGACAGTGATATAAATGAACTTAGCCGCTTATTTAACGAGGCAGGATAAGTCGGAATAGGGCTATATCGATAAAGCGCTACCTATGGTCATTCGCGTTTATTTAAAACGTATATGAAGACATGAATACTCTGACTGGATAACAGACAAAACAAAAAGCCCTACGTTTTCACGTAGGGCTTGTTGCTTTATTTGATGCCTGGCAGTGTCCTACTCTCGCATGGGGAGACCCCACACTACCATCGGCGCTACGGCGTTTCACTTCTGAGTTCGGCATGGGGTCAGGTGGGACCACCGCGCTATTGCCGCCAGGCAAATTCTGTTTCATTCCGACCGCTTCACTTCTCGTAAAGCCATCAGAACCAATCTCGGAACCAGCTGAATATCTTCGTCTCTAAAACACCTTCGGTGTTGTAAGGTTAAGCCTCACGGATCATTAGTACTGGTTAGCTCAATGCATCGCTGCACTTACACACCCAGCCTATCAACGTCTTAGTCTTAAACGTTCCTTCAGGGGCCTTAAAGGCCCAGGGAAGACTCATCTCGAGGCAAGTTTCGCGCTTAGATGCTTTCAGCGCTTATCTTTTCCGCACTTAGCTACCGGGCAGTGCCATTGGCATGACAACCCGAACACCAGTGGTGCGTTCACTCCGGTCCTCTCGTACTAGGAGCAACCCCTCTCAATCTTCCAACGCCCACGGCAGATAGGGACCGAACTGTCTCACGACGTTCTAAACCCAGCTCGCGTACCACTTTAAATGGCGAACAGCCATACCCTTGGGACCTACTTCAGCCCCAGGATGTGATGAGCCGACATCGAGGTGCCAAACACCGCCGTCGATATGAACTCTTGGGCGGTATCAGCCTGTTATCCCCGGAGTACCTTTTATCCGTTGAGCGATGGCCCTTCCATTCAGAACCACCGGATCACTAAGACCTGCTTTCGCACCTGCTCGAGCCGTCACTCTCGCAGTCAAGCTAGCTTATGCCTTTGCACTAACCTCACGATGTCCGACCGTGATTAGCTAACCTTCGTGCTCCTCCGTTACTCTTTGGGAGGAGACCGCCCCAGTCAAACTACCCACCAGACACTGTCCTCACCCCGGATTACGGGGCCGAGTTAGAACATCAAACATTAAAGGGTGGTATTTCAAGGTTGGCTCCACGCAGACTGGCGTCCACGCTTCAAAGCCTCCCACCTATCCTACACATCAAGGCTCAATGTTCAGTGTCAAGCTATAGTAAAGGTTCACGGGGTCTTTCCGTCTTGCCGCGGGTACACTGCATCTTCACAGCGAGTTCAATTTCACTGAGTCTCGGGTGGAGACAGCCTGGCCATCATTACGCCATTCGTGCAGGTCGGAACTTACCCGACAAGGAATTTCGCTACCTTAGGACCGTTATAGTTACGGCCGCCGTTTACCGGGGCTTCGATCAAGAGCTTCGCCTTGCGGCTGACCCCATCAATTAACCTTCCGGCACCGGGCAGGCGTCACACCGTATACGTCCACTTTCGTGTTTGCACAGTGCTGTGTTTTTATTAAACAGTTGCAGCCAGCTGGTATCTGCGACTGGCTTCAGCTCCATCCGCAAGGGACTTCACCTACGCGCCAGCGTGCCTTCTCCCGAAGTTACGGCACCATTTTGCCTAGTTCCTTCACCCGAGTTCTCTCAAGCGCCTTGGTATTCTCTACCTGACCACCTGTGTCGGTTTGGGGTACGATTTCGTGTTACCTGATGCTTAGAGGCTTTTCCTGGAAGCTTGGCATCAACTACTTCTGCACCGTAGTGCATCGTCATCACGCCTCAGAGTTAACGGCGTTCCGGATTTACCAGGAACACCCTCCTACACGCTTAAACCGGGACAACCGTCGCCCGGCTAGCCTAGCCTTCTCCGTCCCCCCCTTCGCAGTAACACCAAGTACAGGAATATTAACCTGTTTCCCATCGACTACGCTTTTCAGCCTCGCCTTAGGGGTCGACTCACCCTGCCCCGATTAACGTTGGACAGGAACCCTTGGTCTTCCGGCGAGCGGGCTTTTCACCCGCTTTATCGTTACTTATGTCAGCATTCGCACTTCTGATACCTCCAGCATGCCTCACAGCACACCTTCACAGGCTTACAGAACGCTCCCCTACCCAACAACGCCTAAGCGTCGCTGCCGCAGCTTCGGTGCATGGTTTAGCCCCGTTACATCTTCCGCGCAGGCCGACTCGACCAGTGAGCTATTACGCTTTCTTTAAATGATGGCTGCTTCTAAGCCAACATCCTGGCTGTCTGTGCCTTCCCACATCGTTTCCCACTTAACCATGACTTTGGGACCTTAGCTGGCGGTCTGGGTTGTTTCCCTCTTCACGACGGACGTTAGCACCCGCCGTGTGTCTCCCGTGATAACATTCTTCGGTATTCGGAGTTTGCATCGGTTTGGTAAGCCGGGATGGCCCCCTAGCCGAAACAGTGCTCTACCCCCGAAGATGAGTTCACGAGGCGCTACCTAAATAGCTTTCGGGGAGAACCAGCTATCTCCCGGTTTGATTGGCCTTTCACCCCCAGCCACAAGTCATCCGCTAATTTTTCAACATTAGTCGGTTCGGTCCTCCAGTTAGTGTTACCCAACCTTCAACCTGCCCATGGCTAGATCACCGGGTTTCGGGTCTATACCTTGCAACTAGACGCCCAGTTAAGACTCGGTTTCCCTACGGCTCCCCTATTCGGTTAACCTTGCTACAAAATATAAGTCGCTGACCCATTATACAAAAGGTACGCAGTCACACCACGAAGGTGCTCCCACTGCTTGTACGTACACGGTTTCAGGTTCTATTTCACTCCCCTCGCCGGGGTTCTTTTCGCCTTTCCCTCACGGTACTGGTTCACTATCGGTCAGTCAGGAGTATTTAGCCTTGGAGGATGGTCCCCCCCATATTCAGACAGGATGTCACGTGTCCCGCCCTACTCATCGAACTCACAATTAATGCATTTTAGTGTACGGGGCTATCACCCTTTACTGCGCGACTTTCCAGACGCTTCCACTAACACAAGAACTGATTCAGGTTCTGGGCTCCTCCCCGTTCGCTCGCCGCTACTGGGGAATCTCGGTTGATTTCTTTTCCTCGGGTACTTAGATGTTTCAGTTCCCCCGGTTCGCCTCATGCCACTATGTATTCATGACATGATAGTGTGTCGAAACACACTGGGTTTCCCCATTCGGGTATCGCCGGTTATTACGGTTCATATCACCTTACCGACGCTTATCGCAGATTAGCACGCCCTTCATCGCCTCTGACTGCCTAGGCATCCACCGTGTACGCTTAGTCACTTAACCTCACAACCCGAAGGTGTCTTTCGACATCATCGTATTGCTACATTTGAGAGACTCTATGACAGGTTACTCCTCATCCCAAACTGCTACGGGGGACAAGTTTCAGCCGTCATGTTTCAATTTTCAGCTTGTTCCAGATTGTTAAAGAGCAAAATACTTCGCAGCATACTGTTGCCAATATACTCTGAAGTATTGAAATTCAAGGACCTATATGGTGGAGCTAAGCGGGATCGAACCGCTGACCTCCTGCGTGCAAGGCAGGCGCTCTCCCAGCTGAGCTATAGCCCCATACAGTCACTGACAGAGACCTTCGGTTTACCAACTCATTGAAGAGTTAATTCTTTCTTTGGCAAGGCATGCGACCGGGAAGTTTACCTGAGTAAACGACCGCGAGCATAACGCAGCATAAGGAAGAATTTGGTAGGCCTGAGTGGACTTGAACCACCGACCTCACCCTTATCAGGGGTGCGCTCTAACCACCTGAGCTACAAGCCTATTAAGGTATTTCTGCTCGTTACTTTTCATCAGACAATCTGTGTGGGCACTGCACAATCGAATATCGTTAGGTAAGGAGGTGATCCAACCGCAGGTTCCCCTACGGTTACCTTGTTACGACTTCACCCCAGTCATGAATCACAAAGTGGTAAGCGCCCTCCCGAAGGTTAAGCTACCTACTTCTTTTGCAACCCACTCCCATGGTGTGACGGGCGGTGTGTACAAGCCCGGGAACGTATTCACCGTAGCATTCTGATCTACGATTACTAGCGATTCCGACTTCATGGAGTCGAGTTGCAGACTCCAATCCGGACTACGACGTACTTTATGAGGTCCGCTTACTCTCGCAAGTTCGCTTCTCTTTGTATACGCCATTGTAGCACGTGTGTAGCCCTACTCGTAAGGGCCATGATGACTTGACGTCATCCCCACCTTCCTCCAGTTTATCACTGGCAGTCTCCTTTGAGTTCCCGGCCGAACCGCTGGCAACAAAGGATAAGGGTTGCGCTCGTTGCGGGACTTAACCCAACATTTCACAACACGAGCTGACGACAGCCATGCAGCACCTGTCTCAGAGTTCCCGAAGGCACCCTTCCATCTCTGGAAAGTTCTCTGGATGTCAAGAGTAGGTAAGGTTCTTCGCGTTGCATCGAATTAAACCACATGCTCCACCGCTTGTGCGGGCCCCCGTCAATTCATTTGAGTTTTAACCTTGCGGCCGTACTCCCCAGGCGGTCGATTTAACGCGTTAGCTCCGGAAGCCACGCCTCAAGGGCACAACCTCCAAATCGACATCGTTTACAGCGTGGACTACCAGGGTATCTAATCCTGTTTGCTCCCCACGCTTTCGCACCTGAGCGTCAGTCTTCGTCCAGGGGGCCGCCTTCGCCACCGGTATTCCTCCAGATCTCTACGCATTTCACCGCTACACCTGGAATTCTACCCCCCTCTACGAGACTCTAGCTTGCCAGTTTCAAATGCAGTTCCCACGTTAAGCGCGGGGATTTCACATCTGACTTAACAAACCGCCTGCGTGCGCTTTACGCCCAGTAATTCCGATTAACGCTTGCACCCTCCGTATTACCGCGGCTGCTGGCACGGAGTTAGCCGGTGCTTCTTCTGCGAGTAACGTCAATCCAACAACGTATTAAGCTATTGGCCTTCCTCCTCGCTGAAAGTGCTTTACAACCCGAAGGCCTTCTTCACACACGCGGCATGGCTGCATCAGGCTTGCGCCCATTGTGCAATATTCCCCACTGCTGCCTCCCGTAGGAGTCTGGACCGTGTCTCAGTTCCAGTGTGGCTGGTCATCCTCTCAGACCAGCTAGGGATCGTCGCCTAGGTGAGCCGTTACCCCACCTACTAGCTAATCCCATCTGGGCACATCCGATGGCAAGAGGCCCGAAGGTCCCCCTCTTTGGTCCGTAGACGTTATGCGGTATTAGCCACCGTTTCCAGTGGTTATCCCCCTCCATCGGGCAGTTTCCCAGACATTACTCACCCGTCCGCCGCTCGTCACCCGGAGAGCAAGCTCTCCTGTGCTACCGCTCGACTTGCATGTGTTAGGCCTGCCGCCAGCGTTCAATCTGAGCCATGATCAAACTCTTCAATTAAAAGCTTGATTTGCTTCAACTCGTGAAGCGGTGCTCAAAGATTCACTAAATGAATTTTACTTCAGTAGTCACTCTTCAAGACTTGATATTTTTTTTGCTGCCGAAGCAGCTGGATATCGTCTTGTGAGTGCCCACACAGATTGTCTGATAAATTGTTAAAGAGCATCGCCGGCGTTAAAACTCATCGGCGCGGGCTGCGTATACTACGCTTTTCGCCCTGAGAGTCAAGCGTTTATTTCGCTTTCGTCTCACTGACTGGGTGGTTCGTCTTGCGTTTAAGCAGTCGTTGTTCCCGGTCAGTGGAGGCGCATTATAGGGAGTTCTCAGAAGGCCGCAACCCCTAATTTCAAAAAACTTTTCAAGCGCGGCTTTTTTCGACAAAACGCTGCACAAGACAGCGTTTTCGTTACTTTTCGTACGGCAACTGGCGGAATTCCTGGGCAAAGCGGTCTACTTCCTGCCAATTTGTGTATTCCACTTCTTTACTGCTATCCGTTTCCCCGCCGGTCATGCGCATAATAAATTGAATCATGATGCGATCGAACCAGCGGTAGCGCGGATAACGCAATGCGCCGGCGAATACCGCACACTGCGTAGGTCGCCACGGCGAAGCAAGCAGGAACTTGCGCGTATAGCCGTTAGTCTGCGGCGAACGCTTTTCCGGTTTCCGCGCCGTCAGGTTCACCGAGAAAAAAGCGCTCGGCATCTGATTCAAACGCGCGGCATGAACTTTGACGAATTTATCCAACGCCGGATGGAAATGACCGTAACGAATAGATGCACCGATCATGACGCGTTGATACTGCTCAAGATCGACATTCTCTGCCTGCAGCAAATCAATCACGTCACAGCTCAGCGTATCCTGCAGCTGGCTTGCTATATAAGAAGCAATAGCGCGTGTTTGCCCATCACGGCTCGAATACAGAATCAATGCCTTCATGGCGTTACTCCTTATAGGATCATTCACGCCAGAACGTCGGCGTGAAAAGAACGAGCAGAGTGAATACTTCCAGTCGGCCGAATAACATGGTCAATACAAGTATCCATTTTGCCGGCGGTGGCATGGTGGTGAAGTTGTCCGCGACCACCCCCAGCCCCGGCCCCAGGTTGTTCAATGTTGCAGTCACTGCGGCGAACGCCGAGAAGTCATCGACACCGGTGGCGATGATCGCCAGCATACTGATGATAAACACCAGAGCATAAGCAGAGAAGAAGCCCCATACCGCCTCCAGGATACGCTCCGGCAGCGCGCGGTTACCGAGTTTGATGGTATAGACAGCATTGGGGTGCACCAATCTTTTCAGTTCACGCGACCCTTGCAGATACAGCAGCAAAATGCGGATCACTTTCAGGCCGCCGCCGGTCGAACCGGCACAGCCGCCGATGAAGGCTGAACACAGCAACAACATCGGCAAGAACAGCGGCCACTTGGCGATACTGTCGGTCGTAAAGCCGGCCGTAGTCGCCATTGATACCACCTGAAAGAAAGCCTGATTGATGGTTTCCAGACCAGACTGATAAACGCCATGCCACCAAAGTATCACCGTGCAGACCACCACCAGCGTAAGCTGCACGAAGATGAACATGCGAAACTCCGGATCGCGCCAGTAGACCTTCAGGTTTCGGCCGCTCAACAATGCAAAGTGCAAACCGTAGTTACACCCTGATATCAGCAGGAACACCGCAATGATGGTATTGATGGTAGGACTGGCGTAATAACCGATGCTGGCGTCGTGAGTGGAAAACCCGCCAATGGCGATGGTTGAAAAACTGTGGCCAATGGCGTCGAATACCGACATGCCGGCGCCCCACAATGCCAAGGCGCAAGCGATGGTCAACAGTACGTAAATCAGCCACAAGGTCTTCGCCGTTTCGGCAATACGTGGCCGCATCTTGTTGTCTTTCAACGGGCCAGGCATTTCGGCCCGGTAAAGCTGCATGCCACCGACGCCGAGAATCGGCAAAATGGCCACGGCCAGCACGATGATCCCCATGCCGCCCATCCACTGCAGCATCTGGCGATAGAATAAAATCGCCTTGGGCAATGAATCCAGGCCGACCAGAGTCGTCGCGCCGGTGGTAGTCAAGCCGGAGAACGACTCGAAGAAGGCATCGGTAAGGGAAAGGTTGGGCCGCTCGGAAAACAGGAAAGGCAATGCCCCTACGCTACCCAGCACCGTCCAGAACAGGACGACAATTAAAAAACCCTCGCGGGGTTTCAATTCGTTTTTCTGTTTCCGGTTCGGCCACCACAGCATCAGCCCGATGGTCACCGCCACAAAGAAGGTCTGTGTAAACGCCCGGCCGGCCCCGTCACGGTAAATCAACGCCACCAAGCCAGGGATAAACATCGTCCCGGAGAATAAGATGACCAACAAACCAACGATACGGGTTATGGCGCGAAAATGCATTTCAGCACGATCCTTAGCAATTCAGTTGGGGGGGATTATTGCGAAATAGGGGCTAATTGCAAATTACCGCGACTCAGATCACGTAATTTATTGCCGAATGCCTCGACCCCCGTTGCCGGCAGCGCCAGGTGCAACAACACCTTCACACCATACTCCCCGTGCAAAATCTGCCCTTCCATTTGCTGCAACAAATTTTCGACCAGCGCCAACTGCGCATAGTCACACAGCAAAGTATATTCCAACTGCGGTACTTTGCTGATCAGCGTCAGTTGCTTCAACGCCTGCTGTACGCCATTGCCATAGGCTTTAACCAAACCACCGGTGCCAAGTTTGATACCACCGTAATAGCGCACCACTACCGCGGTGACTTCGCCAATGCCGCTACCCATCAATTGGGCCAGAATGGGTTTGCCCGCCGTACCAGACGGTTCTCCATCATCGGAAAAACCCAATTGCTGCGAATCGCTCGGCGCGCCAGCAACAAAGGCCCAGCAATGATGCCGGGCCGCCGGATGCTCTTCCTTGACTTGTAGAATAAATGCCTTGGCGGCATCTATTCCACAGGTCGGCGCCAAAAAAGTAATAAAACGGCTTTTTTTTATCTCTTCATTCACGCTGATGACGGCCGCAGGAATCGGGTAAGCGTGCATCAGGCCAGATTAAGATCGCGCGTCATGTTTTCTACGCGTTTTTCGTGAATGATGATGTTGTCTTCAATACGAATGCCACCGTAAGGCTTCAGCGCTTCGATGCGTTCCCAGGCAAAGTGCTTGCCGAACTCACCATCGCGCCATGGCGCCAGCAGCGATTCAATAAAGTACAACCCCGGTTCGATGGTCAACACCATGCCCGGTTGCAGTACACGCGTACAACGCAGGAAGGGATACTTGCTCGGCGCAGCCAGATGCGTGCCGTTTTCATCCTGCATAAAACCTGCGGCATCATGCACCTGCAAACCCAGCGGGTGACCCAGGCCATGTGGCAGGAACGGGCAGGTAATGCCATGCTCCACCATGGCTTCTTCACTGATGTCATTCACCAGTTGGTGTTTCTTCAACAGCTTGGCAATACGCTGATGCATCTGCACATGATAATCCGTGTAACGCACGCCGGGTTTGATGGTTTCAATCAACGCCAGTTGCTCGTCGTTGAGATCTTTCACCAACTGGGCAAAATCACTGCCGCTCTGCGCCGCATAGGTACGTGTCAAATCGGCCGCATAACCGTTGTATTCGGCACCGGCGTCGATCAGGAAGCTGCGCACCTCGGCCGGTGGCTGGTGATCCAGCTTGGTATAGTGCAGTACGGAAGCATGTTCATTGAGCGCCACAATGTTGTCGTAAGGCACATCGGTATCGCGATGCCCCGTGGCGGTCAGATAGGCCAGATTGATGTCGAACTCGCTCATGCCGGAGAGGAAGGCTTCATGCGCCGCACGATGACCCATTACCGCGGTCTTCTGCGCTTCGCGCATGCATGCCTGTTCGTAACCGGTTTTGATCGAACGGTGAAAATCGAGGTAATTCAGCACCGCCTGCGGATTAATGTTCTCTGCGCTGATGCCCAAATCACGCGCGCGTTGCTGAGCATAACCAATGTACCCCACTCGCTCACGCTGCGGTGGCAACTGCTGGGCAATATCACTGGCATTGGCCAACGGCATCAGTTCGATCGCCTTGGTCCAGAAGCTGTCTGGCAGCGCTTCGACGCTATGCCAGTAATCTACTGGAGAATAGAACCACAGCTTCGGTTTGTTAACGCCATCGACCCACAGCCAGCAGTTCGGCACCGTGGTTACCGGTACCCAGGCCTTGAAGTGCGCATTAACTTTAAATGGGTAATGGTGGTCATCCTGAAATACCCGTTGCAGTTCACCGGAATGAATCAGCAACGCATCCAGATTATTACGCGCTAACAGTTCCTGCGCACGTCGTTGCAGTTCAGCCAGGTGGTCATTATACAAAGAAGCCAGCGTTTCCATCACAGTACCCTTATGTCCTCGAGATCGGAATGCGCCATCTTAACACACTGATTCTGCGCTCCAACCCTCCCTCGCCAGGCAGGCGAAACGCCTCGCAAACGAGCCCAGCCGTGATGAAACCTGCGGGTAGCGTGGCCAAACATATAAAAATAATAATCATAAAAATCAAAATATTAAATTATCTCGCTGTGATCGGCGCTGCAAAAACGCAATGTTCCATTTGCATATTGTTAACATAAAAACCACACTCAGCCTCATCTGGTCATACCAGATCACATGCGCTGATTCAGGAGATAGACATGCTCTACCAAGGCGAAACCTTACAACTGCACTGGCTCGATAACGGCATCGCCGAGCTGGTGTTCGATGCCCCCGGTTCAGTCAACAAACTGGACACCCGCACCGTGGCGGCGCTGGGCGAAGCGCTCGCAGTGCTGGAAAAGCAAACTGCGCTGAAGGGTCTGCTGCTGCGCTCCAATAAAGCCGCATTTATTGTCGGTGCCGACATCACCGAATTTCTGTCACTGTTTGCCGCACCGGCAGAAAAGCTCGAACAATGGCTGAATTTTGCCAATGCCATCTTTAACCGTCTGGAAGATCTGCCGGTACCGACCATTTCGGCCATCAATGGCTATGCGCTGGGCGGCGGCTGCGAATGCGTGTTGGCAACGGATTTCCGCGTGGCGTCGCCGGATGCACGTATCGGCCTGCCGGAAACCCGGCTGGGCATCATGCCGGGCTTCGGCGGCTCCGTGCGTCTGCCACGACTGCTGGGTAATGACAGTGCGCTGGAAATTATTGCCGCCGGTAAAGACATCAGCGCCAAAGACGCGCTGAAAGTCGGCCTGGTGGATGCCGTCGTCGCGCCTGAAAAACTGGCGGACGCGGCGCTGAAAATGCTGCAACAGGCGATAGAAGGTCAGCTCGACTGGCGTGCCTACCGCCGACCTAAACTTGAGCCGTTGAAATTAAGCCCAATAGAAGCCGCGATGAGTTTCACCACGGCCAAGGGCATGGTGCTGCAAACTGCCGGCAAACATTATCCTGCGCCAATGACCGCGGTAAAAACCATTGAAGCAGCGGCCAGGATGGGGCGCAACGACGCGTTGAAACTGGAAACTGCCAGTTTTGTGCCATTGGCGCGCTCCAACGAGGCACGTGCACTGGTCGGCATCTTCCTGAACGATCAGTTCGTTAAAAGCCAGGCGAAAAAACTGGCCAATAAGCAGGAAGCGCCAAAGCAGGCGGCAGTACTGGGTGCCGGTATCATGGGCGGCGGCATTGCCTACCAGTCCGCGCTGAAAGGCGTGCCAGTGATCATGAAGGACATTAATGAGAAATCATTGGCGCTCGGCATGAGCGAAGCGGCCAAACTGCTGAACAAACAGTTGGAGCGCGGCAAGCTGGACGGCATGAAGATGGCCGGCGTACTGGCCACCATTCAGCCGACGCTGGACTACGCCGGGATCGAGCGGGCGCAGGTGATTGTCGAAGCCGTGGTAGAAAACCCGAAGGTCAAGGCTGCCGTACTGTCAGAAGTAGAAGCCCTGATTGGTGAACAGACCGTGCTGGCCTCCAATACCTCGACCATTCCGATTAACGAATTGGCCAAATCGCTCAAGCGACCGCAGAACTTCTGCGGCATGCACTTCTTTAATCCGGTGCATCGCATGCCATTGGTCGAAATCATTCGCGGCGAGCACACTAGCGACAGCACCATCGCTGCGGTGGTGTCTTACGCTTCACGCATGGGAAAAACGCCGATTGTCGTCAACGATTGTCCAGGGTTCTTTGTTAACCGTGTGCTGTTCCCCTACTTTGCCGGCTTCAGCCTGCTGCTGCGTGACGGCGCGGACTTCCGCACGGTTGATAAAGTAATGGAGAAACAGTTCGGTTGGCCAATGGGCCCGGCGTATCTGCTTGACGTGGTGGGCATTGATACCGCGCACCACGCCCAGGCGGTGATGGCCGCCGGGTTCCCGGAACGTATGGCAAAAAACTACCGCGACGCGGTGGACGTCATGTTCGACAACCAGCGTTTCGGCCAGAAAAACCAGTTGGGTTTCTACCGCTACAGTCAGGACAGCAAAGGCAAGCCACGCAAAGACAACGACGAGCAAACGGATGCACTGCTGGCTGACGTCAGCCAACCACGCCAGAACATCAGTGGCGAAGAAATCATTGCCCGCATGATGATCCCGATGATCAACGAAGTAGTGCGCTGCCTTGAGGAAGGCATTATCGCCAGCCCGGCCGAAGCGGATATGGCGCTGGTATACGGCATCGGCTTCCCGCCGTTCCACGGCGGCGTTTTCCGCTACCTGGATACCCTGGGCAGCGCCAATTACCTGGACATGGCACAGCGTTACGCGCATCTGGGCGCACTGTATGAAGTTCCGGCCGGCTTGCGCGCCAAAAGCCGAACGTAATGAAAGCTACTACCCGGTGGCAGAACCACTCACCGATGTCGCCACTGGCCAACCGGCATGAGGTCGTAAAGATGGAAAATGTAGTGATTGTTGATGCCGTTCGCACGCCGATGGGCCGTTCCAAAGGGGGGGCTTTCCGGCAGGTTCGCGCCGAAGATCTGTCGGCCCACCTGATGCGCGCCGTACTGAGCCGCAACCCGGCGCTGGACGCCACGGCCATTGATGACATTTATTGGGGCTGCGTACAGCAAACCCTGGAACAGGGTTTTAACATCGCCCGTAACGCCGCATTACTGGCGGAGATCCCACATACCGTGCCGGCGGTGACGGTCAACCGCCTGTGCGGCTCCTCCATGCAGGCGCTGCATGACGCCGCACGCGCCATTATGGTGGGCGACGCGCATGTCAGTCTGATTGGCGGCGTGGAACACATGGGTCACGTGCCGATGAACCACGGCGTGGATTTTCACCCCGGACTGAGCCGATCGGTAGCGAAAGCCGCCGGCATGATGGGGCTGACCGCCGAAATGCTGGCCAAGATGCATAATATCAGCCGTCAAATGCAGGATGAGTTTGCTGCCCGCTCGCATCAGCGCGCCTATGCGGCAACCCAGTCTGGCCACTTTAAAGCGGAAATCATTGCCACCACCGGCCACGATGCCGACGGGGTGCTGACCCGCTACGACTATGACGAAGTAATCCGCCCAGAAACGACCGTCGAAAGTCTGGCCGCACTGCGTCCGGCCTTTGATCCGGTCAACGGAACGGTTACTGCCGGTACGTCGTCAGCCCTGTCCGATGGTGCATCCGCCATGCTGCTTATGAGTGAGTCACGTGCCAACGCGCTCGGCCTGAAAGCGCGGGCACGCATCCGCTCGATGGCGGTGGTCGGCTGCGATCCTTCCATCATGGGTTATGGCCCGGTACCCGCCAGCCAACTGGCGCTAAAGCGCGCCGGTCTGAGCATACAGGACATTGGCCTGTTCGAACTGAACGAAGCCTTTGCCGCTCAGTCATTGCCCTGCATCAAGGATCTGGGGTTGCTCGACAGCCTCGACGACAAGGTCAACCTGAACGGCGGCGCCATCGCCCTTGGGCACCCATTGGGCTGCTCCGGATCGCGTATTTCTACCACCTTGCTGAACCTGATGGAGCGCCGGGACGTGCAGTTTGGTCTGGCGACCATGTGCATCGGCCTGGGTCAGGGGATCGCCACGGTATTTGAACGCGTATAGCTGTGTCTATCTTCGGCGATTCCGGCAGCCAATGCCGGGTCGTCGCGCACGTTTTGTTGCCGTACTTCCCGCCTGTCAGGGGCGGGTTTTTTATGCCTGCCGTTTGGTACAGGCAAAAAAATAGGGCAGCGCCGGGCCACCCTACTGATACATCACATGTCGATCAAATAAACGAAAAGGCATCGCCGAACATGCGCGCTTCTTGTGCACCGCGTTCAGCACAGAAACGTTCACGTGCAATCTTCGCCATTTCAAACCGACCGGCAATATAAATATCATGCCCTGCCAGCGAACCGAAATCCTGCAATACTGCGCTCAACACGGTACCGCTACGGCCACGCCACTCGGCTTCAGGCTGTTCGACCACCGGGATCACGTTCAGGTTGGGGTGTTGCAGCGACAGCGCTTCCAGTTCGCTCAGATCGTACAGATGCTTCAGTTCGCGCCCGCCCCAATAGATGGAAACCTCGCGATTAGGCTGCTGTTCCAACGCGGTCAGCAAGATCGAACGCACGTAGGAAAAACCGGTGCCGCCGGCAATCAACACCAGCGGACGACTGCCGTCTTCACGCAGCCAGGCATCGCCGTGCGGCATATCCACGTTAATCGCCTGCTCTTTCAAGATACGATCCATCACCGCCATGGCATACAGATTCAGTTCTGATGCGCCGATGTGCAGCTCGATATAATCCTGCTGCTTCGGGGTTGAGGCCAGCGAAAACGGACGCTTGTCGCGCTCGTCCATCACCACCATCAGATATTGTCCTGCCTTGAATGAAACCGGCGCTTCCGGCACCAGACGTACCCGATAAACGGTATCGGTAATGGCCTCTACCGAGGTCACTGTACAGCTCAATATTGTCATGCGTTCCCTCTGTCGGGTCATCTATGCAAAACTGAGAACAAAGCCTGACATACCCACCATAGTTGCAGCCGCATCTTCGTTGGCTTCCCCACACACCCCAGCCTCTTACGCGAGTAAGCGGTCAGGAATGCGTTGCGTTACCGCCGCAATGCCACTCCAATTACGTTGGCTACATTATAATGTCGGTTCTCTGTCACTGAAAATTGCGAGCTCATCCCAGATTTCATCGACGCGCGCGCGCACCTTTTCATCCATCTGGATCGGACGGCCCCACTCGCGCTGGGTTTCACCCGGCCATTTATTGGTGGCGTCCAGCCCCATCTTCGATCCCAGCCCGGAAACCGGCGAGGCGAAGTCCAGATAATCGATTGGCGTATTCTCCACCATCACGGTATCCCTTGCCGGATCCATTCGTGTGGTGATCGCCCAAATCACATCATTCCAGTCACGTGCGTTGACGTCGTCGTCGCAGATAATGACAAACTTGGTGTACATAAACTGACGCAGGAACGACCAGACCCCCATCATCACTCGCTTGGCGTGACCAGGATACTGTTTTTTGATGGTCACCACGGCCAGGCGGTACGAACAGCCCTCCGGCGGCAAATAGAAGTCGACGATTTCCGGGAACTGCTTTTGCAGGATCGGCACGAACACTTCGTTCAGCGCCACCCCCATTACTGCCGGCTCGTCCGGTGGACGGCCAGTGTAAGTCGAATGATAAATGGCATCGCGACGCTGGGTGATATGGGTGACGGTGAATACTGGGAAATGGTCGATCTCGTTGTAATAACCGGTATGGTCACCGTACGGGCCTTCAGGTGCCATCTCGCCCGGCTCGATATAGCCTTCAAGGACGATTTCCGCACTGGCAGGGACTTCGAGATCGTTGGAGATGCACTTGACCACTTCGGTCTTGTTACCACGCAACAGCCCGGCGAAGGCGTATTCGGACAGGTTGTCCGGCACCGGCGTCACCGCACCAAGAATGGTCGCCGGATCGGCTCCCAACGCCACCGCCACCGGGAAACGCTCACCGGGATGCGCCTGACACCATTCCAGATAATCCAGCGCGCCGCCACGATGCGACAGCCAGCGCATGATGACCTTGTTCTTGCCCAGCACCTGCTGACGATAGATACCAAGATTTTGACGCTCCTTGTGCGGCCCGCGGGTAACGGTCAGGCCCCAGGTGATCAGCGGCGCGGCGTCTTCCGGCCAGCAGTGCATCACCGGAATGCGGCCGAGATCGACGTCATCCCCTTGCCACACCTGCTCCTGACAGGGTGCGGAACCCAATACCTTGGTCGGCATATTCAGTACTTGTTTAAACTTCGGCATCTTGTCGAACAGATCGCGGAAGCCTTTCGGCGGCTCTGGCTCTTTCAGGAAAGCCAGCAACTTGCCCACGTCACGCAGCGCGCTGACGTCTTCCTGGCCCATGCCCATCGCCACGCGATTGGCGGTGCCGAACAGATTGCACAGCACCGGCATGTCGTAACCTTTCGGGTTTTCGAACAGCAGCGCCGGGCCGCCCGCACGCAACGTGCGATCGGCAATTTCTGTCATTTCCAGATAGGGATCGATCGGCTGGCTGATGCGTTTTAGTTCCCCTCTCTTTTCCAGCAACGAGAGGAAATCGCGTAAGTCACGGTATTTCATGCTGATCATTATAACGGCCAGTGAGGAGGGCATTATAAGCCCTCTTCACGGTTGTTGCTGCAATTTTGTTAAACAAAGGGCGATGCTTCGACACTCTGTCAGTGACAATCAAACGACACCAGCGGGCGCAATGCCAGCGTATCGTGATATTCCTGCGGCTCCTGCCCATGGCGGAAAATCTTGAAACCCTGCTCGCGCGCGCTGAAATAATGCAGATCGTTGCCGCTGACTCGCAGCAGACTGCCCTCACGCAACGCCACCACCGATTCACTCGGATTCACCGCACAGAACTCCGCCAAACGTTCATCACGCGTTTCCCCCATATGCCCGCTGATATGCGCGTCAATATAGTGCGGGTTGATTTGCAGCGGAAACAGCCCCAGCGCCGGCAACACCACGCTGTTGCGCACCGGCATATCATTGGTGGTGCGAATACTTGGCGTCGCCACGTTACAACCGGCACTCCAGCCGACATAAGGCACATTACGCTCGCGTACCGCACGCTGGATAGGCACGATCAGCCCCTGCTCATGCAGTTGCTGGTTCAGCATCCAGGTATTACCGCCGCTGATCAGAATACATTCAGCCTGCTCGATAGCCGCTGCCGGCGATGCCGCATGATGAATGCTGCTGACCGCGATACCCAGCGTTTGTGCCAATTCCTCGGCCCTTTGATCGTAATCACTGCGGATAAGCGCATAGGGAATCAACAGCGCTGAAGTGATGTTACGGCGCTCAATCATCGCCCGCAACTGAGGCTTGGCATACCCCAACAGTTCGGATTCACCTGAAAGTTTGCCGTTACTCAGCAGAAATAGCTCCATTTCTCTCCCTCGTTCGTAGAATGATGAATAGCGTCACATAGGCAACAGCGCCAGCTTGCCATACTGTCACGGTAACAAATTTTTAGCCCCCTGTTATACCCGAGCAGGTTGGCAAAGAGTGTGACAAGGCGCAAAAGCTGCCAATTCAAACAGATAGACGCACATAGCGCGCGAATTCGCTTCACTAGGTATCCGTAATAGCTTTTGTTATGCTTACCTGCTGACTGAAAGGCATGTGAAATTATGGAATCTTGGTATCTACTGTATTGCAAACGCGGCCAGCTGTTGCGGGCGCAGGAACATTTGGAACGGCAGGCGGTGAACTGCCTGAGTCCGATCATTACGCTGGAAAAAATCGTGCGTGGCAAACGTACCGCGGTCAGCGAACCCCTGTTCCCCAATTACCTGTTTGTGGAATTTGACCCTGAGCGCATCCATACCACCACCATCAGCGCCACGCGCGGCGTCAGCCACTTTGTGCGTTTCGGTTCACTACCGACGATGATTCCACTCAAGGTAATAGAAGAACTGCGGGCACATACCAGCGACAGCTATGTCGATCCGGAAACGCCACAGCCGGGCGATACCGTGCTGATTACCGACGGCGTGTTCGAAGGGCTGCACGCGATTTACACCGAACCCGACGGTGAAGCTCGCTCGATGCTGCTACTTAACCTGATCAATAAACAGGTCACACAAAGCCTGGATAATCGCCAGTTCGAAAAAATGTAAACGTAGCGGGCGTGTTTTGTGCCCGATAGCGGCTTACTCAGGTCAATTGGAAGATGCGGCGCGCATTTTGATCGGTTATCTGCCCCAGCCACTGAGGATCTTCCTGCCGCCAGGCGGCGACCTGTCGGACAAGGTGGGGCAAAAAACCCGGTTCGTTGCGGCGAGATGCCGGTTTGGGCTGTAAATCCCGTGGCAGCAGATAGGGGAGCATCGGTTTCCAACAGCAAACGGTCCGCCGGGATCTGCGGCAATAATGCGCGCAACGCCAATCCACGCCGCTCGTCGCATACCCAGCCGGTAATGCCGACGGACAACCCAAGGGACAAACAGTCCGTTAACTCTTCTGCCGTACCGGTAAAACAATGCACTACGGCAGCGGGCAATTTATCCAGCCATGGCGACAGCAGTGCAACAAATCGCGAGTGCGCTTCACGGCAATGCAGAAACACCGGCATCTGCAAATCGGCAGCTAACGCCAACTGCGCGCTGAATGCCGCTTCCTGTTGGTCGGGCGTAGAAAAGTTTCGATTGAAATCCAATCCACATTCACCGATTGCCACCACCTCTGGCCTACCGGCCAACGCCCGTAGCTGCTCGGCGGTCTGCGTATTCCATTCACTGGCATGATGAGGATGCACACCGGCAGTCGACCAGCAATAATCGCGATAATCTTGCGCCAGCGCGCTGGCGGCCAGACTTTCCTGTACGCAGGTGCCGGTTATCAGCATACCGGTTACGCCAGCCTGACGCGGCGCGATCCACTACCTGTGCGCCATCTTTGGCAAATTGAGAACTGGTCAGATTAACGCCAATATCAAACATGGTTTTTCCAAAGCAAAAACCGCCCAATCAGGGCGGTTCAGAGAAACAGATCAAGGCACCGGGTGCTCATCACCCTCGTCTTCTTCTTCCGGCTGTGGCCGGCGCTTGCCAACGTAGAACCTGGCGCAGAACACCCCGACTTCAAACAACAAGTACATCGGGATCGCCAACAGAGTTTGCGAAAATACGTCCGGCGGCGTCAGCAGCATTCCTACCACAAAAGCCCCGACCAGAACGTAAGGCCGCTTCTTGCGCAGATCTTCAGGCGTGGTGACACCGCTCCAGCAAAGTAGAATGATTGCCACCGGCACTTCAAACGCCACGCCAAAGGCCATAAACAGCGCCATGACGAAATCAAGATAGTTATTGATATCGGTAGCAATCAGTACGCCAACCGGCGCGGTTTTGGCAAAAAAACCAAACGCCAGCGGGAACACGATGAAATAGGCAAATGCCATGCCCAGATAGAACAGCAGGCTGCTGGAAAACAGCAGCGGCATCATCAGGCGACGTTCGTGTTTATACAGCGCCGGAGCGATAAATGCCCAAACCTGATACAGAATGACCGGGGCAGAAACGAACACCGAAACAATCATCGTCAGTTTGATCGGCGTAAAGAAAGGCGAGGCCACGTCGGTGGCTATCATACTGGCCCCTGCGGGCAGCTGCTTGATTAACGGTGCAGAAACCAGCTGGTAAATATCATTGGCAAAAAACACCAATGCGATAAAAATCACCAGTACGCTGATAATCGAGTTCAACAGACGCTTACGCAGTTCAATCAGATGACTGATAAGCGGCTGGGTTTCTTCAACAGCCATGTTTTAACGATCGCCATTAGGTTGGTGAGACGCAGGGGTTTTACCCACAACAGGTTCGATGCTGGCCTTGGTCGCGTGTTCGGCAGCCGGCAGCGACTCAGGCGGCGCTACCGGCGGCGCATTTTCCACTGCTTTAGGCGTGGCGGCCGGAGCCGTCACGCTACTTGCCGCCTCAGCAGGGGTGACGCCGTCATGTAGCGCCTCCGGCTCGGTTACCAGCGGATTATGAATCGTCGGAGCAGGGTCATCGCCATGGTCGGTATACGAGCGTTTCAGCGATTCAGCCGCATCTTTCAGTTCATCCATCGATGCCTTCAGCTCTGGCGTCAGATTCTGCAACCCGGCCTGCTCGGCCTTTTTCAAACTGTCCTGCAGTTCTTGCAGCTTCAACTCTTGAGACAGTTCGTTTTGCACCGACGCGGCCAGCGAACGTAGCGCGCGGATCCAGCCCGCAACCGTTCTTACCGCGACTGGCAATCGTTCCGGCCCAAGCACCACCAAACCGATTACCAATACCAGCAGCAGTTCACTAAACCCAATGTCAAACACGGTTTATACCTGCTCTTTGTTCTTCGACTCTTCAGTTTTCGCTTCCGGCTGCTTATCGGTGATAGGCTTAGCCGTAAAGTCAGCATCGTGACTGTTTTTTTCAGTGGTGTTCGCTGGCGGTGTATTATCATCGCCAATCGCTTTTTTGAAGCCCTTGATTGATGCACCGAGATCTGACCCCAGAGTACGGAGTTTATTGGTACCGAACAGCAGCACCACGATCACTGCGATGATCAACAATTGCCAAATACTAATACCGCCCATTCCAATTACCTCTATCTTTACAGGGGTTATTTCAATTTGCCGCATTATACGGCAATTTTTAACCAGGTTACGAGCCCCTCAGCGCCATTCTCGTCATACAGCGGCACCGAGAACGTGGGCAAAGGGGAATATATTCAGCTCGCGCGTTTCCAACCCACTAGCCAGGCGACGACTCCGCCGGCCATCATCCAGGCCGGGAGCACCTCGGTGCCCCCCAACAGCAGCATCGTGCCACTGACTAACAGTGTAGCGCCAACGCCGAACAAATAACGTGATTGGCCTTGGCGAACGCGCTGCGCCTGCATTTGGTGAGTCAGCTTATCGACGCTTTGTTGCAACAGTTTGTGCTGTTGCAAACTGTCATAAAATAATTCAGGTAATTCAGGAAGTTTCTCCGCCCAGAACGGGGCTTTTTCCTTCAGCGCGCGCACCACTGCGGGGATGCCGACCTGATCGCGCAGCCAGCTTTCCAGGAACGGCTTCGCCGTGGTCCACAGATCCAGTTGCGGGTAGAGCTGCCGCCCCAGACCTTCAACATACAACAAGGTCTTCTGTAATAACACCAGTTGCGGCTGGACTTCCATATTGAAACGGCGCGCGGTATTAAACAAGTTCAGTAATACGTTGCCGAAAGATATTTCCGCCAGCGGCTTTTCGAAAATGGGCTCGCATACGGTGCGAATGGCAAACTCAAAGTCCTCGACATTGGTATCACGCGGTACCCAGCCGGAATCAACGTGCAACTCCGCCACCTTGCGATAATCCCGGTTAAAGAAAGCAATAAAGTTTTCAGCGAGATAGCGCTTGTCGTCTTTGTTAAGGGAACCGACGATGCCGCAGTCGATGCCGATATAGCATGGATCTTCCGGATGTTCGTAGCTGACAAATATGTTGCCTGGGTGCATGTCGGCGTGGAAAAAGCTGTCACGGAACACCTGGGTAAAGAATACCTGGACACCACGTTCTGCCAGCAGCTTCATGTTGGTGCCCTGCTTTTCCAGCGTAGGGATATCGGAAACCGGTATGCCATAGATGCGTTCCATCACCAGCACACTTTCGCGACAGTAGTCCGAATAGACTTCCGGCACGTACAGCATCGGGCTGCCTTCAAAATTACGGCGCAGTTGGATGGCGTTCGCCGCTTCACGCAGCAGGTTCAACTCATCCAGCAGGGTCTTTTCATATTCGCGCACCACTTCACGCGGGCGCAGACGGCGGCCGTCCGGCAACAGCTTCGGCACCCAGCCGGCCAAACGGTACATCAGGCGTACATCGGCCTTGATAATCGGCCCAATATCGGGACGAATCACCTTCAGCACCACTTCCTGACCGTTGCTTTTCAAGCGCGCGGTATGCACCTGGGCAATGGAGGCGGAGGCCAGCGCCTGCTGGTCAAAATCGTCAAACCATTGTTCCAGTGGGCCCCCCATCGCCAGTTCAATATGCTGGCGCGCCAACGCGCCGTCAAACGGCGCTACCCGATCCTGCAACAGGGTCAGTTGATCGGCAATCTGCGGCGGGAACAAATCACGCCGCGTCGACATCATCTGGCCAAACTTGATCCATACCGGGCCCAGCTCTTGCAATGCCAGCCGTAAACGCTCGCCCAACGGTTTGTCCTTGTGACGATTTGGCATCCAGAACAGCAGACGGCGACCAATACGCAACGGCAGCGTCAGCCGTATCCTGGGAATCAGTTCATCCAGGCCATAACTGAGAAAAACACGCACGATCAAATACAGGCGGCGTAGTTCGCCAGGGGTCATCGCTTACCCTCCAACTTGTCCATGCGGACTAACAGGGATTCAACATCGCGGCTCACCGCATCCACTTCTTCATTGAACCACACGACTTCCAGGGGACCTGGCGCCACGCGCCATTCTTCGGTCAACGTTTCCGCCACGTAATGCAGTTGGCTTTGCACCCCCGCTCTAAGCAGGCCGGCGCCTTTGCCGAACACCTGGGTGATACCTTGCGCTGCGATATCGCCGACGTAAGGAGCCAGCCATTCCGCCGGATCCCATTCAGCCAGATCGAGTAATCCCACCAGTTGTTGGACAACCTGTATATCGCCTTCGACAATCAGCTCGCCGCTACGCATCAGCGGTGACAGCTGCTGACGATCGCGCAACTTCAGCAGCACCGGTATTCGGCTTTGCACCGTACAGTCGGCGCTGTCTTCCGATTGGCCGAGCACGTCTACCCGCTGCTCGCTGAAGATCAGTATCAGCGGCGAGGAAAACTCTTGCAGTTCGATACGCAGCACTTTGCCGGCCAAGCGCTGACGGGCCATCTTCATGCTACGATCGCGGAACAGCAGACTATTGAGCGTGGTTTCCAGCACGCCGGTCAGCAAGGGGGTTAACAGCATCGGCATGTCCATATCAGAACTTGAAGCCGCGATGTAAAGCGACAATGCCGCCGGTCAGGTTGAAATAGCTGACGTTTTCAAAACCGGCGGTCTGCATCATGCCTTTCAGCGTTTCCTGATCCGGATGCATGCGAATCGACTCGGCCAGGTAACGGTAACTGTCCGGATCTTTCACCACCAGTTCGCCAATCTTCGGCAATACGTGGAAGGAGTAGGCGTCGTAGGCTTTGCTCAACGGCTCCAGCAGCGGCTTGGAAAACTCCAGCACCAGCAGACGGCCGCCCGGCTTCAGGACGCGGAACATGGAACGCAGTGCCTTGTCTTTGTCGGTGACGTTGCGCAACCCGAAGGAAATGGTAATGCAATCGAAATAGTTGTCCGGGAACGGCAGCGCTTCGGCGTTGGCCTGCACATAGCTGATGTTGCCGACAATGCCACGGTCGCGCAGTTTTTCGCGGCCCATCTTCAGCATCGATTCGTTGATATCCGCCAGCACCACCTGCCCTTGTTCACCCACCATGCGGGAGAACTTGGCGGCCAGGTCGCCAGTACCGCCGGCCAGATCCAGCACGCGCTGGCCCCGGCGCACGCCGCTGCAATCGATGGTAAAACGCTTCCAGACACGATGGATGCCAAACGACATCAGATCGTTCATCACGTCATATTTTGCGGCTACCGAGTGAAAAACGTCAGCAACCATGGCCTGTTTTTCTTCACGGGCTACGGTGCGAAAACCGAAATCGGTGGTTTCCTGCGATTGATCTGCCATTGTCCTGCCTGCTATTCAGTCAATTTTGTGTTGTGGAGTGTACCAGAACCCGGCGAAATACCCCACCTTGCAGCGGCGTTCAGCCTTGCGATGCGTGGCGTGATTCCCGGCCGTCCTGGTCATCATGGGCTTCTGACAGCGCGCTGATGTGTTCCTCGTCCGCCGCCGGCGAATCCCCCCGATCCTGAGCGCTGGCCTGCTGCGCCAACAGCGGGTTGATCGGGCGTTTTACTTCGACCCCCAGCGCGCGGAAACCTTCAGTCTGGCCGATAAGATTACCACGGCCTTCACTCAGTTTGTTCATCGCCTGGCGATAGCTCCCCTGCGCTTTGTCGAGGCTTTGCCCCAACGCCGACATATCATCGACAAACAGCCGCATTTTGTCATACAACCGCGCAGCACGATCGGCGATACGCTGGGCGTTCTGGCTCTGATGCTCATAGCGCCACAGGTTTGGTGATGGTACGTAACGCCACCAGCAGCGTGGTCGGACTAACCAGCATGATATTGTGCTTCAGCGCTTCGCTGATCAATTCGGGCTCCCGATCTATCGCCAACAGGAAGGCCGGTTCGACCGGGATAAACATCAGCACGTAATCGAGCGAGCGCAAGCCCGGTAATTGCTGATAATCCTTGCGGCCCAGCAAACGAATATGCCCGCGCAGCGATGCGATATGTTCGCTCAACGCCGCTTCTCGCTCCGCGTCGTCTTCGCTGTTGAAATAGCGCTCGTAGGCCACCAGCGACATTTTGGCGTCGATCACCACGTCTTTCCCCTGCGGCAACCGCACTATTACGTCCGGCTGCATACGACTCTGGTGATCCAGCCGCACGTTGACCTGGGTTTCGTATTCATGACCTTCGCGCAGGCCGGACGCTTCGAGTACCCGGCTCAGCACCACCTCGCCCCAATTGCCCTGGGTTTTGTTATCCCCTTTCAACGCCTTGGTGAGGTTGATCGCCTCCCGAGCCATCTGGGCATTCAACTGTTGCAGATTACGGATTTCATGCGTCAGGGTATGGCGCTCCCGTGCCTCCTGACCAAAGCTGTCCTGCACCTGGCGGCGGAAACCGTCGAGCTGTTCACGCAGCGGCAGCAGCAGGCGATCCAGACTCTGCCTGTTCTGTTCATCCACTTTACGACCGCTGTGCTCAAATATTCGGTTGGCCAGGTTTTCGAACTGGGTAGTCAGACGCTGCTCGCTATTGATCAGCAGGCGCTGTTTTTCCTCTGCGGCCATGCGCGTTTCTTCCAGACGGATAGTGACTTCGCGCAGCTCGGCTTCCTGCACGCTGTTCACCTCACGCTGGGCGCGCAGTTCCTGATTCAGCAGTTCGCATTCGTTGCGCCAGTGATCGAGCTGGCTCAGCTTTTCCTGCGTCGCCGCCAGTTGCCCGTGCACGTTGCGCAGTTCGAGATCGTTTTGCCGCAACTGCTGTTCCTGGCGCTGTAGCGTTTCCTGGCGCAGCGTGATGTCCTGCTGCGCCTGATGCAGCGACTGCTCCAGCAGGCGCAGTTCGGTTTCGTGCTGCGCCTGATTTTGCTGAACCCGCAAATTGGCGATCAACCACCCGAGCAATAAGCCGACCACGCTCCCGCCAATACCGTAAATCAGACTGGTATCCACCCTGCCTCCCGTTACCCTGTTCTATTCCAGCGCGTAACACGCCCGCTGCGGTCACGTTAAGGGGAGACTGTATGGATGTCCAGCCTGATTTGCATGTTGCAGGTAATAATGCGAAACGCTGAGCAAACAGCAAAAGCGCTAGCCAAACCACTGGCTTAGCCACTTGATACCAAATGCGCCCGGCGCAAGAATGCCGAACGCCCAAATCATCGCCGAGGTAATATTGGCCAATTGAAAATAGCGCTGCGGCATGGCACAGATGCCGCCGACCAGCGGCACTACGGCGCGCAGGGGGCCAAAGAAGCGCCCGAAGAAGATGCCGAGCACGCCCCAGCGTTCAAAAACGCGTGGCCACGCACCAGCAGTTGCGGATTGCGTGACAGCGGCCACATATGCGCCACCCGCTGCTGATAATGGTAGCCGACCCAATAGGAAAGCCAATCGCCAAAAAAGGCGCCCGCCGCCGCGGCAGCCCAAATCGGCCAGAACGCAATGCCGCTTTCGCCAATCAGCGCCCCCAACGCCAGCAGGATCACCGTGGCTGGCAGCAACAGCGACAGAAACGCCAGCGATTCGCCAAAAGCCAGGAAGAAAATGATGGGAATGGCCCAGCCCTCGTGCTGCCGCACGACTTCGCTGACCCAGTGGATAATGTCGTTCAGATTCAAACCCGTCTCCTTGATACCGGATATCCTTTGCCCAAGGATACGCAATGCCCGCCGACGGTGGTTAAACCCCGGCTAAACATTGCGCTTGCTGTACGACTATTCCAGATAGTGCGCCCGCAGGGTTTCGCGCTGGCTGTCCCCCAGCCCGTACTCCGCCTCCAGCCAGCGATCGGTGCTGCCGTACTGTGTATCGATACAGCCGAGCGCAGTCATCAGGAACTCTTCGCGAGCGCTCAATACGAAGGCAAACTGCGCCAGCGCCGCGTCGTTCAGGCGAATGGACAGCTGATCCAGCATATGTTCGCGGAAGCTGGCCAGCGTGGTTTCCGTCAGCAGATAGTCTTCCACAACCGTGGCCCGGTCTGCCCCCAGCGCGAACAACACCAGTGCCGAACCGATGCCGGTACGGTCCTTGCCCACCGCACAGTGCTGAACAATAGCGCCGGCGTCCGGCTGCGCCAGCAGGTTGGCCAACTGCCGATATGCCGCATTGCCAAACGGCAATCGACGATACAGTTCCAGCATGAAGGCCCGCGCGTCAAAGTTTGCCAGGGTTTCGCTGGTCAGGCTTTCCAGGTTGGCGTTAACCTCGTTGCTCAACGGGTTGGCCGGGAAATGGTGGTAATCGGCACCGCTCCACAGCACATCCGGTTTGGCTTGTACTTCGTCGGCATCGCGATAGTCGAGCACTGACCGTACCGGCACGCCGGCCAGAAAGGTACAGTCATTTTCGGTCAACCGTTCGAGCGAACCGGAACGAAACAGTAAACCGCGTTTGATACGGCGGCCATCGGCCACGCTGTTGCCGCCCAAGTCACGGAAGTTGATACCACCGTCAAGCGGCGCAAGTGAAGGATGAAGCAGAATCTGGGCAGTCATAGACATCCTCTTGATTATTGTCGAAGAAAGCACCAGCGGTGCCAAGACAACGCGGCAATCATGACGATCTGCCGACGCCGGAGAAGACCACCGTAACAGATTACGCCTGAATGGAGAAACGGGCCGCGTGAGGGCCCGTTGCATTGGAGGATTACAGCAGGCGGCGCGCCGCGTCCACCACGATTTGCACCGCATGGCTTTCGGTTTGCTTCATGGTTTCCGCATTCGGAATTTCCTGCTGGGTACGGTTAACGATCACGCCGGCCACCATACCGGCACGCAGGCCCTGACTGGCGCACATGGTCAACAGCGTCGCGGATTCCATTTCATAGTTCATTACGCCCATGGATTGCCACTCTTCCATCGAGCCTTTGAACCGGCTGACCACGCGACCGGAATAGGTATCATAACGTTCCTGGCCCGGGTAGAAAGTATCGGAGGACGCGGTCACGCCAATATGCGTGTTGGCACCGCTGGCTTTGGCTGCTTCAACCAACGCGGTGGTGCAGGCGAAGTCCGCTACCGCCGGGAATTCCATTGGCGCAAAATGCAGGCTGGCACCGTCAAGGCGTACCGCCGCCGTGGTCACCAGCACATCACCGACGTTGATATGCGGCTGAATCGCGCCAGTAGTACCAATGCGCAGGAAAGTGCGAATGCCCAGTTGCGCCAATTCCTCTACTGCGATAGAAGTGGAAGGGCCGCCGATGCCAGTCGAGCAAACGATAACCGCTTTGCCGTCCAATTCTGCACGCCATGAGGTGAATTCACGATGGGACGCCAGATGCACTGGGTTTTCCATCAATTTGGCGATTTTCTCTACACGCTGCGGATCGCCAGGAACAATCGCAAGCTGAGCCCCTTGTAAATCATTTTTGGTGAGGCCGAGATGGAAAACGTCAGACTGAGACATAAGAGACTCCTCATAGATCAGATTATTGGGAGGAACAAAAAAGTACTCTACTGAAAATCAACGCCCTTTTTCGTGACCAACATCACCACCAATAAAGAAACGAATTACGATCTACATAATTTTTGTGATTTATATCACAGAAATGGCCGTTCTCACCGCTGCGTTTTGTCCAAGTCTAGCCACTACAGGCACACGCACCACGATGACAACCGGGCGCAATCTTACCTATAGTTACTTGCAGAACTGCTTTTCTCTTGCATGGAGACCGCAATGAAAACCGAATACGTGATGACATTAAAACAGGCCAAAGAGGGGTTTAATCCGGCCACCACGCCGTTGGCTGCAACCACTGTTTATACTGACGACGCAGGCATTCATGCGGGTGAAACCACCATTCCGTCACAGGGTGACGACCTGCCGGCCTTTATCGCCAAACCGGCCGCTCATAACGGCCCCTTCCCGGTGGTACTGGTGGTACAGGAAATCTTCGGCGTTCATCAACATATTCAGGATCTGTGCCGCCGGCTGGCTAAAGAGGGCTATCTGGCGATCGCGCCTGAGCTGTATTTCCGCCAGGGTGAAGCACGAGATTACAGCGATATCAGCGAACTGCTGCAAAAACTGGTCAGCAAAGTGCCAGATAAGCAAGTGCTGATCGATTTGGATCATACCGCCAATTGGGCCATACGCCATGGTGGCGATGCCAGCAAGTTGGCGATCACCGGTTTTTGCTGGGGTGGGCGCATTACCTGGTTGTATGCGGCGCATAACCCGCAACTGAAAGCCGCCGTCGCCTGGTACGGCAAATTGGTGGGAGAGAAAACCCTCAACTCACCGAAACACCCGGTGGATATCGCCACGCAGCTGACGGCGCCGGTATTGGGGTTATACGGCGGGCAGGACGGCAGTATCCCGCAGGAAACGGTGGAAAGTATGCGCCAGGCGATCCGCGCCGCCAACGCGGATGCCGACATCGTGGTCTATCCGCAAGCGGGCCACGCGTTTAACGCCGATTACCGCCCCAGTTACCATGCCGAATCGGCGCAGGACGGCTGGCAACGCATGCTGGACTGGTTTATCCAGCATGGCGTGGTGGGGGTGAAATAAGCACCGCACGGGCTCGGCCACGCCGGGCCCTGAGAGTTACTCCAGTTGCAGCGTGCCAAATGCCGCCTGCCAATCCTGCTCAAACTTGACCACCGCCGCCTGTACCGCAGGCGCATTAATAAACTGCTGCGCAATTTCCGGTGGCAAGGTTATCGCCCCGCACCCCGCCAGCAGGCAATCCAATGCCTGACGCGGGGTTTTGAAACTGGCAGCCAATACCTTCGCTTGCGCAGCGTGACGTTCCAGTAACTGCTGCAGCTCTGCGACGGTGGCAATGCCGTTGCCTCCCTGCGCATCGATACGATTAACATACGGCGCCACATAGTCCGCCCCGGCCAATACCGACAGCAGCCCTTGTGCCGCACCATAAACCGCGGTGCCCAAGGTAGGTATCGCCAAGCTTTTTAACGTCTTGATCGCCGCCAGCCCTTCCGCGGTCACCGGCACCTTCACCACCAGCCCCGGCACCCGTTCATTCAGGCGTAGCGCCTCTTCGACTATCTGCGGCGCATTGTTTGCCATGGTCTGGGCAAATAGTCTGCCCTCTCCCCCCTAACGCTTCATGCAGCGCCGGTAACACCTCCCACAGACTGGTGCGTGAGCTGGCAATAATGCTCGGATTGGTGGTTACGCCCTGCAAAGGCAGAATACGTGCCAGCCGTTTTACTGCGCCGACGTCGGCGGTATCGAGATAGAGTTCCATCGATGTTCTCCAAAAAATAGGGCGCCAACGCGCCCTGCGGTGAATTACAGTTCAAGCTCTTGTTGCAACAATGCTTCTACCTGTGGTGCCGACGCCGCATTGACCAACGCCGTGCGAAACTCGTCATGCATGATGCGCCGGGCCAATTTAGAAAAAATACGCATATGCCGGTCGCCTGCCGCATGTTTATTCAACGTCAACATAATGACGAATCGCACCTCTTCCTCGCCCCATATCACCGGTTGTGACAACCTGGCGACGCTGATGGTCGACTGCTCAATATGTTCAGATTTGCTATGCGGTATAGCGAAGCCAAAACCCAGTCCGGTGGAAAACACCGCTTCGCGCGCCCACAGATCGGCTGCCAGCTTGCGCGGGTAACGGCAGCGCCCCGCCAGCAGCAGATTATCCGTCATGCCCTTGATCACCTCCTCTTTACTGCGCCAGTCAGCGCCGAGTGCAATGCAGGATGGCGAAATCAATGGGACATCGCGTTGCTCCATGCGGAACTGCGCCAGCAGGTGTTCAACTTCCAACGAGGTGCGGCACGCCATCGCCCGGTTGAGCAACAGGCGGCATTCGCGGCTATCCAGCTTGACCAGCCGCGTCTTGGTCGCCGGGATCGAGGGGGAGCTCATGCTGATTTCATCCAGTCCCAGCCCCACCAGCAACGGCAATACCGAACCTTTTGCCGCCAATTCGCCGCACAGCCCGATCCATTTGCCATGGCGATGCACCGCAGCTACCGCATGGTCCAGCGCGCGCAGGAAGGCCGGGTTCAGACTGTTGTAATGCTTGATG